>DAINRP010000034.1:0-12226 GCA_036741755.1 Gemmatimonadales bacterium | reverse complement strand
CAATCGACAGCGTCGTCAAAGCACTGCGCCACGGTCGGCGCGCGATCTCGCGCACATCTTTGCCGGAGCGGCCTGACCCGTGGCGATCGAAGGCCCGCTCAAGGAGCTGAGCATCCACGATGTCTTCCAGTTGCTCGACCTGAGCCGGAAGACCGGAATGCTGCGGGTCACCTCCGAGCTGCGCCAGAACGCGGGCACGGTCTTCTTCGAGGATGGTGTCGTCGTGGGCGCGGAAATCCGCAGCAATCCGCATCCCCTCGGACGTCTGCTGGTCCGGGCCGCCCGGGTCAGCGAACAGGATCTCATGCGCGCCCGCGCGCTGCAGACCGCGGGCGACAAGCGGCGCCTCGGGGAGATTCTGGTATCCCAGAGCCTGGTGACATCGCGCGACCTCTCCCGCTATGTCCGCCAGCAGATCGAGGAAGTCGTCTTCGAACTGGTCGGCTGGTCCGAAGGGTACTTCTCCTTCGACGAGGGCAAGCAGGGCGACTGGCCCATCGAGGCGGACACCCGCGTCCCCACGGGACTCCTCCTGATGGAAGCGGCACGCCGTACCGACGAGTGGTCGCGGATCGAGAAGAAGATCACCCACCTCGGACTGGTGCCCAGGCTGGCGCCGGTCATTGACACCGGCGCGCCGCTCGACCTCCTGCCCGCGGAATGGGAGATCCTCTCGATCATCGACGGCGAACGCTCGGTGCGCGATCTGGCCGCCGTGCTCGGCCGCCCCGAGTTCGAAGTCGCGCGGACACTCTTCGGGCTGGCCACCGCCGGCATTATCCTGCTGGAGGATCCGGCGCGTCGTGCAATGGAGGCCATCGGGAGCGCCGACCTGCCGATCCTGCTCGGGGAGGTCGATCAGCTGCTGGGGTCGGGCGACCCCGCGTCCGCCGTTCAGGCGGCCCAGCAGGCGGTCGCAGGCCATCCGCAGCAGCCGCTCGCCCATCTGGCGTACGGCCGCGCGCTCCTCGCCGCCGGGCACACCGCGGAGGCGGCGGAGGCGCTGTGGCAGGCGGCACAGCTGGATCCGGCCTCGGCGCCGGCCCAGCGGCTCTTCGGGCTGGCTCTCGCCGGGGTCGGCCGGTTCCGGGAAGCGGCCCAGGTCTGGGAACAGTGGAAGCGTCTTGCGGGCAAACCGCCCGAGGAAGAGAAGCAGATGGCGATGGTAGAGCGCGTGAAGCAGGCCGCGCTGGCGCTCGATCTCGCTCTCAGGGGGTCCCGTGACTGAGGACATCCGCGCGCTCAGCGCCCAGTTCGCCGCCGACCCCGGGAGCCTGGTCTTTCTCCGCCTCGGTGAGGCGCTGCGCCACCGCGGTCAGGTGGACGTGGCGCTGAAGGTCGCGCTGCAGGGTCTTGCCCGGTATCCGCACCTGCCGGACGCCCACGATCTCTACGCCCGGATCCTCGCCGACCGGCAGGATTACGCGACGGCCTTCGACGAATGGGATACCGTCCTCCGCCTCGCACCCCAGCATCTCGGTGCCCACAAGGGGATCGGCTTCCTGTACTACCGGGCCGGTGAGCCGGAGCACGCCCTCTATCACCTGCGCTTCGCCGCGCAGCTCGACCCCGAGGACGAGGGCCTCCGCGTTGCGGTCGAGCGAGTCGCCGGCGGGCGCGAGATCTGGGACGTGCCCATGCCCGAGGGGCCGCCGGTCCGTGTTGCGGAGCCGTCGTTGGCAGAGCCGCCGAGTCTCGGCGATCCGTTCGCCGGCATCGAGGGTGGCACCGACCGGCTGTTGCTCGTCGATGCAGACGGGCTCCGGCTTGGCGGCGGGCTTGCGGACCGGGAGGGTCGAGATGTGAGCGACCAGACCGCGGCGATCGTCGCGGGTACCACCCGTGAGGCCGGCCGCGCCGCGAAGTTGCTCGAACTCGGCGAGTGGAGCACGCTGGCCATCGAGGGTACGGACATGAGCATCTGTCTGCTCAATCCGACGGCAGATACCAGTCTCCTCGCCGCCATGGAAGCGGGCCGGCCGGCGGGGCAGCTTGCCTTCTTCGCCGAACGCGCGGCCAAGGCCGCGCGCGCCTGGCTGGAGCGTGTGCGATGAGCAAGTACGCTCCGTTGCTCGAGGCGCTCACCCGGCTGCGCGGGATCCGCGGCGCGATGGTCGTGGAGGCCGCGGACGGCCTGGTGGTCGCGGAATCGCTCATGGGGGGCCTGAAGGGCACTGCGCTCGCGGCAATGGCCGCGAACATCGCGACCCGAGCCACCGACCTCGCTGGCGGGGCGGCGGTCGGCGCGCCGCGATTCGTGCATCTGCAGGCCACGGAAGGCGCGCTGCTCGTCGCGCCGGCCGGCTCGAATCTGGTGCTGGTCGCTGTGGCGAGTCGCGATGTGCCGCTTGGCCTGCTGCGGCTGGAGATGCTCCGCATGGCGGAGCGCCTCAGCTGATGCGGGCCATCGAGCCCTGGGTGCTCGGTCCGCTCCGGTCCTTCGTCAGCGAGAGTTCGGCCCGGTTGGCGCTCCTGATGACGACCTCGGGACAGGTCGTGGCGCAGCATGGCTTCACCGGGGCGCTGGATCTGATGTCCGCCGCCGCGCTCGGGGCGGGAATCATCGCCTCCAGCAGCGAGTTGGCGATGCAGATGGACTGGCCTCCCTTCCGGATCGTGGCGCATCAGGGAGAGCAGTTCAGTCATTTCCTGGCGTGGTTCGAATCGCCGCGCGGGCGGTGGGTCGGACTCGTCGTCTTCGGGAGCGAGACTAAACTCGGGGTGGTGCAGGTGTACTTCGATCAGTTGGTGGAGGAGCTGGTAGCGGCCGCGCCGCCCGAGCCTGTGCAGAAGAAGGAAGTGCTCGCCGCGGACTTCGAACGGGAACTCAACGCGAGCCTCCGGGCCCTCTTCGGACGCTAGATCATGTCCCTCGTCAACTTCACCACCCGCGAAATCACCTGCAAGATCGTGTACTACGGTCCGGGGCGCTCCGGGAAGACCTCGAACCTGCAGTACATCTACGGTCGCGTCCCCGAATCGCGGCGCGGCCGCATGGTGAGTCTCGCCACCCAGACGGACCGGACCCTCTTCTTCGATTTCCTGCCGCTCGACCTCGGCGTGATCAGCGGATTCACGACCCGCTTCCAGCTGTATACCGTCCCGGGCCAGGTCTACTACAACGCCACCCGCAAGCTGGTGCTGCAGGGTGCCGACGGGGTGGTCTTCGTGGCCGACAGCCAGGCACGCCGGCTCGAGGACAATATCGAGAGTCTGCAGAACCTCCAGGCGAATCTGCTCGGACAGGGCGTGGATGTGCGGAGCTTTCCCCTGGTCCTGCAGTACAACAAGCAGGACCTTCCCGCCGATCTGATCCTCACGCCGCCAGATCTCGATGACGCCCTGAACTTCCGCGGCTACCGGAGCTTCCCCGGCGATGCGCTCCGCGGAGCCGGCGTCTTCGAGACGCTCAAGGGGATCTCCGAGATGGTGCTCAAGCGCCTTGCCGCCACGGGGAGCGGGGCTGCCTGATGACCCGGCTCAACCCGCGACTCCGCTTCGACTCCTACGTCGTGGGGTCGGCGAACAGGCTCGCCGTCACCGCGGCGCGGGCCGTGGCGGAGTCGCCGGGCGCGGTCTACAACCCGCTGTTTGTCTACGCCGGATCCGGTCTCGGCAAGACCCACCTGCTGATGGCGATAGGGCATCATGCGATCGCGGTGAATCCCCAGCTGACCGCCGAGTACCTGACGCTCGATGAATTCGTGGAGTCGTTTCACGCCGCGATCGCCGCAGGGCAGGGCGAGGCCTACCGGCGGCGCTATTCCGACGTCGGGATCCTGCTGGTGGACGATGTCCAGTTCCTGACCCACCGGCGGGAGATGCAGGCCGAGCTGTTCCGCCTGACAAACACCATGCTGACGTCGGGGCGACAGATCGTCCTGTCCAGCGACCGTCCTCCCAACGAGATCGAGGCCCTCGATGAGCGGTTGATCCAGCGTTTCGCGGGCGGGCTGGTGATTGACATCTCCGCCCCGGACTACGAGACGCGGGTCGCGATCCTGCGCCGTCAGGCGGAAGAGCGGAAGGCGGAGTTCGACCCCAGCGTGCTCGAGGCCGTGGCCTCCCTGCCGATCGGGAGCGTCCGCGAACTCATCGGCGCGTTCAACCGCCTGATCGCGTATCAGGCGGTCCGCGAGAGCCCGCTGACATCGGTGGAAGCCCGTGCCGTCCTGGCCAAGACGATGCCGGTGACAGTGCGGACGGGGGCGGAGACGCCAGCTCCGGCGTCCGAAGTGCTCGGCTCGATCGAACCGGAGGCGCCGGTGCCCGCGCCGGTCCCGTCGGGGCACGGCGACGAGTTCGGCTCGTTCCTCTCGGAGATCTCGTCCGCCGTGGCGCGCCAGGTCGAATCGTGGCGCGGGCGGGTCGCGGAGGCGATCGTCCGCTGGCAGGGGGAGGACTACCGGACGGAGCGACTGCAGCGGCTGCTGGAAGGGGAGTCGCCGGTGGACCCGGACGCGGCACTCCGCGACTACGAAGAGGATATCGAGCGGCTGAAGCAGATCGCCGCGGAAGCACGTGAACTCGATGTCGCCGTGGCGGGCCTGGCGGTCTTTCACGATCCCGATCGCCTTGCCGAGGCGGAGACGGAGCTGCAGAAGGCGCGCGAGGGGTTGAGCCCGCCTCCGGGGCCGTCGCCGATCTGGAGGCTCGATGAGTTCGTGGCCTCGTCCACCAACAAGATGGTGACCACGGCGGCGCAGGGCATTCTGGAAGCCCCGGGCGCCCATTTCAATCCACTCGTCATCATCGGGCCGGTCGGCGTGGGCAAGACCCACCTCCTGCACGGCATGGGCAACGCGCTCGCCGAGCGGCCCGGCATGGTGGTGGCCTGCCTCGGGGCCGAGGACTTCGTGGATGACCTGATCAAGGCGATCGATCGGGACCGGGTCGCGTGGTGGCGTGCCCGGTATCGCCGGATCACCGCGCTGCTGCTGGACGACGTGCATCTGCTCGGCGGCAAGGATCGCACCCAGGAAGAACTCTTCTGGCTCTACAATCTCCTCGCCGAGGCCGGGAACCAGATGATCTTCACCTCGGCGGTCCCTCCGCAGGAGCTTGAGGGGGTCGAGCCGAGACTGCGTACCCGGCTGGAAGCAGGGCTCGTCGTCGAACTCCCGCAGCCCGATCGCGAGGTTCGGGAGGCGATCGTCGCACGGATCCTCCGGGAGAAGGCGGGCGAGGCGGAGCCGGAACTGGCGGCCTATCTCGCTGCCCGCCCCGTCGAGACAGTCCGTGCCCTCCAGGGCCTTGTGCAGCGCGTGCTCGATGCCGGAGAGGTGGAGGACCAGCGCCCGTCGGCCGGTCTCGCGCGCCAGGTTCTCGAGGGCAGCCCGGCCGCACCCGCGCGGCGTACCACCGGGAACCGTACCAGTGGGCTGCTCTCGCCCACGGGGAGCCTGCGCAGCCGTGAGAAGCTGGTGTGGGACTGGCCCGACATCGCCGATCGCCTCATCGAAGAGGTGCGCTGATGGCGATCAAGGGCAGTCTCAAGGAAGCCAGTCTCCCCGACGTGCTGCAGCTGCTCGCCCTCGGAAAGAAGACCGGCTGCCTGGCCGTCGCCGATCGGCAGAACTTCGGATACATCTATTTCGAGGACGGCCGGATCTCCTACGCATCGATCGTCAACCGGCGCGATCGTATCGGCGATCTGCTCCGCAAGAACCAGCTGGTGACCAACGAGCAGCTCGACCAGGCGATCCGGCTGCAGGAAGTGCATCGCGACCGGCGGCTGGGCGACATCCTCATCGAGCTGGGCGCGGTCGGGCGCGACCAGCTCGAGCGGCTGCTCTTCCTGCAGATCGAAGAGGCGGTCTACCACCTGTTCACCTGGGTGCAGGGGACCTTCAACTTCGAAGCCGGCGTCCGGCCGGAGCAGCAGGTCTTCACCGTCTCGATCAACCCCGAAAGCCTGCTCCTCGAAGGCGCCCGCCGGGTCGATGAATGGAGTCAGATCGAGAAGAAGATTCCGAGCTTCGATCTGATCTTCTCCGTCGACCCCGCCCGCGCGCCCGGGGAGGAGGTCGACTTGTCAGGACACCAGCGGCGCATCCTGCCGCTCCTCGACGGGACCCGTGATGTCCGCCAGGTGATCGACGAATGCTCCCTGATCGAGTTCGAGGCCGCCCAGGCGCTGTACGGACTGATCACCGCCGGCTACGTGCGCCGGGTCGGGACCTCGGCCAAGGCGGTCCCCCCGCGCGCCAATGACGTGCGCGTGCAGGAGCACCAGAACCTCGGCGTGGCCTTCTTCCGGACCGGCATGCTCGACGAGGCCCTGCGCGAATTCCGTCGGGTCGCCGAGCTCCGTCCCGATGAGATGGGCGCGCTCTTCTACCTTGGCCTCATCGCCCTGAAGCAGGCGCGCTGGCTCGAGGCGGTGGATGTGCTGCAGCAGGCCTCGGAGCGGGGCGGTCGGCGGCCGGCGGCGCTGCACAATCTCGCGTTCGCGCTCGAGCAGCTTGGCCGACTCTCCGAGGCGGAGGCGACATACGCGGAAGCGGCTTCAAAGGCCCGCGACGACGCGCGAGTCATGATTGGATGGGGGGTCACCGCGCTCAAGCGGAACGACCCGGAGGTCGCTGTGAGTCGGCTGCAGCGTGCGGCGGAACTGCTCGGGGACCGGACCTATCCGCCGACCTGGTTCTGGGCGATGGCGCTTGCCACTGCCTGCCAGGGGGACCTGACGACCGCGCTCGAGGTCGCCGAGCGAGGCGTGATCGCCCATCCCGCGAGCGCCGCGCTCCGCAACAACCTCGCGGCCCTGCAGGAACTGGGCGGCGACCTGGCTAGCGCGGAAATGATGCTCCGCACTGCCCTGTCGGAGGACCCGACGCTGGCCCAGGTGTCGAAGAATCTCGGCGACCTGCTCTACCGAGCGGGCCGCTACGACGACGCCTTCGAAGCCTACGAGCG
Source organism: Gemmatimonadales bacterium (assembly GCA_036741755.1). Lineage (GTDB taxonomy): Bacteria > Gemmatimonadota > Gemmatimonadetes > Gemmatimonadales > GWC2-71-9 > JADJOM01. Next base: position 5,308 of record DAINRP010000034.1, on the reverse strand, counting down.
CGCCGCCAAGCTCAGCCCGGATCTGGGCGATGACCTCTATTTCAAGATGGGGAACATCGCCTTCAAGAAGCGGGACCGCGATCGAGCCCGTGTCTGCTGGAAGCGGGTGACCGAGCTCAATCCCGGTCATCAGCTCGCGCGCGCCAATCTCGATACGCTGGATGCCACGGCGTGACCGCCGCCGAGGACCCGGCCTTCAACACACTCGCCGCCCGGATCGCGGAGCACACCGGGCTGGATATCGGCGTCTACAAGGATCGCTGCCTCCGCCGCCGGATCGCGGTACGGATGCGCGCCTGTGGCGCGGCTGACTACGCCGCGTATGTCGGCGTCCTCGACAGCACCCCTGCCGAACTCGAGCTGCTCGCCGATGCGCTCACCATCAACGTGACGACCTTCTTCCGCAACCGTGAGACCTGGGACTGGCTCGGGGCCCACCTGCTGCCGGAACTGCTGTCGGAACGCGACGGCCGGCTTCGCGCGTGGAGCGCCGGCTGCGCCAGCGGTGAAGAGCCCTATACCCTGGTGATGCTGATCGCGCAGGTGCTGGAGCGGCTGGGGCGGGAGGACTGGCTTGCCCGGGTCCACGTGGATGCCACCGACGTCGACCGGAAGTCACTCGAACGTGCCGCGGCCGCGACCTATCCCGAGCGCGCGTTCGCGGAGATGGATCCCGCGGTGCGCGCGCGCTGGTGCGTCCCGGCGGGCGAGGGGCACTACGCGGTGCGCGACGCACTCCGGGCACTGGTGGATGTGCACCGCATGGAGCTCGCCGGCCGGTGGGGCGCGCCCCGCGTCTATGACCTGATTCTCTGCCGAAACGTCATCATCTATTTCCACCGGACTACGCAGGAGCGGCTGATGGAGCGGTTCGCGGATCTGCTCGCGCCCCGCGGAGTGCTGGTGCTCGGCAAGGTCGAAACCATCCTCGGCCCGGCGCGGGCTCGCTTCGACCTGGTGGAGCCGCGAGAGCGGATCTACCGGAAGGCCGCCTGATGGCCGAAGCGATCGTCGTCCGGGTTGCCGAGTTCCGGTCCGCCAGAGGTGACACCGTGCTCGCCACGCTCGGGCTCGGGAGTTGTGTCGCGATTCTCCTCCATGATCCCGGCGGCGGGGTGGGGGGACTCGCACACATCCTGCTGCCCTCCCGCTCGCTGAGCCGCTCCAGCGACAGTCCGGGCCGGTTCCCGCAGACCGCGCTCCCCGCGATGGTCGACGACATGATCGGACTGGGTGCGGGTCGGCGCCGATTCGTCGCCAGACTGGTGGGGGGCGCGAGCATGTTCCAGAACCTGGTGCCGTCCGGTTCGATACAGATGGGCGACCGCAACGTCATCGCGGTCCGTGAGGTGCTGAATCAGCTGGCCATCCCGATCATCGCCGAAACCGTGGGCGGCGGACAGGGCCGGTCGGTCTGGTTCAACGTGGGCAGCGGAGCGATCACGCTCCAGACCGTGGGGAAGCGTGAGCCGGGGCTCTGACCTCCCCGGCGTTCTCGTGGTGGACGACAGTGCCTTCTTCCGGCGTCTGGTGTGTGAACTCGTCGCGGGCTCGGGCGAGTTCCGGGTCGTGGGGACGGCCTCCAACGGCCTGGAGGCGCTGGAACAGGTGCATGCGCTCCACCCCGATATCGTGACAATGGACCTGCAGATGCCGGAACTCGGGGGTCTCGATGCCATCGGCTACATCATGTCCGAGGCTCCGCTCCCGGTCGTCGTGGTGAGCGCCCATGCCGGGCACGGGTCCCCGGCAGCGATTCGAGCGCTGGAACTCGGGGCGGTGGAACTGGTACCGAAGGATGATCCCAGCGGACGGATCTCGGCACTCCGGATCGCACCCCGGCTGCTCGCGGCGCTGCGGGCCGCGATTGCATCGGACGTGCGACGGCTGCCGGTGCTCGTGCGACCGCGGTCGAGCGGTGCCAATGCGGTGTTCGCGCGGCCCGCGGGAGAAGCCCGGCGATGCGTGGCGATCGCCGCGTCGACCGGAGGCCCGCGCGCGCTGGCGGAGCTGGTGCCGGGGCTGGCGCCCGGGCTCGAGGCCGCGACGCTGATCGTGCAGCATATGCCGCCCGGATTCACCCGGAGTCTCGCCGAGCGCCTCAATGGGCTGAGCGCGCTGCACGTCGTCGAGGCGGAGGAGGGAATGGAAGTGCGCGCCGACACCGCCTACCTGGCGCCTGGCGACTATCATATGCGCGTGGAGGTGCACTCGACGGGGTTGCGGCTTGCCCTGGATCAGGAGCCGACAGTGTGGGGCGTCCGCCCGGCGGCCGATCCGCTCTTCCATTCCATCGCGACCAGCTTCGGGAGTGCCGCAATCGGCGTGGTGCTTACCGGTCTGGGCAAGGACGGCGCGGCAGGGCTGCGGGCGATTCACGACGCCGGTGGAGTCGGCATCGCGCAGGATCGGGGGACCGCCACGATCTACGGAATGCCTGGCGCCGCGCTCGACGCCGGCGGCGCCGATCTGGTCCTTCCGCTCGGCGCGATCGCCGATCGCGCCGGATCGCTGCTCCGGGAACTCCCCCGCCGATGACACGCCAGGGCGCGCTCGAGGCAAACGAGGCCCACGCCGGGCCCGGGAGGGAGATTCCCGCGACGTTCATGGCTGGAAGGACGGGGCCCTCGACCGGTGGCGCCGTCCGGCGCGCGGGCGGATGGGTCCCGATCCTCAATCGCGAAACGCTGGCCAAGCAGTGGCGGGCACTGGAGCAGGCGTCATGATGACGGGCGACGAGATGCAGTTCGTGGTCTTCCGGCTCGGCAGCCAGGAGCTGGCGCTGAGCATCTTCGAGGTCGAGCGTATCCTCCGCTACGAGGCACCTGCGACGCTCCCGAACGCACCCGAGTTTCTCGAGGGCGCCATGCCGTACGAACAGCGCGTGGTGCCGCTCGTCGACCTGCGGAAACGGATCGGCCTCGAGGCTACCTACCGGGAAGAGACCCGGGTGATGGTGGTCCGGTGTGAGGAGAAACAGGTCGCCGTCGTCGTGGATCTCGTGGTGGAAGTCCTTCGAGTCGATTCGACCACCATCACCGCTCCCCCATCGATGGTGCCGGGACTCCCCGCGAACTGCATCAGCGGCATGATTGCCCGGCCGGGCCGGACCATCGTTGTGCTGACCGCCGCCAGGCTGCTCTCCAGCAGTGAGCGGCTCGCCCTTTCGGAGACATTCGCGTGAGTGAATCGCCCGCCACGGACCCGCTCGTCACGGGCTTCCGCCAGCAGTATCGCGAAGTCGCCTCCCGGCTCGATCAGGCCTCCTCCAGCACCGAGCGGGAGGCGGTCAAGCGGGAGATCATCGCCTTCTTCAAGCGCGTGGATACCGCGCTGACCGAACTGGGGCAGGTGAAGGAGGAGATCCGCGCGCTGGTCGACCGCTACAAGCAGCTTGCGACGACGACCGATACCGCCCAGGCCCCGCAGTTCACGGGGGCACGCCCGGTGGTCCAGCAGGATCATCTCGGCGCCTCCACCTACATCGAGAAGGGGTGGAGTCTGATCTCGCTGGGTGACTACGCCGGCGCGATCGCGTCGCTCAGCAAAGCGCTCTCCCTGGCCCCGTCCGAGATCCAGGCCCAGTCCCTGCTCGGCTGGGCGCAGATGCTCCATGAGGATTATGACGACGCGCTGGCGACCTTCTCGCGGGTGCTCATGAAGGAGCCGGCCAATTCACTCGCGCGAATCAATGTCGGCTACATCTGCCTCAAGAAGCGCATCTTCGGCGAAGCGATCGAACATCTGTCCAAGGCCATCCGACTCGACAACGATCGCAAGGCCACGCTGTATGCACACTACTACCTCGGCCTCGTCTATCTCGAGCGCGAGATGTTCGAGGACGCGGTCACCTTCTTCCAGAAGACGCTCCGTCTCGGCCCGAACCTGATCGAGGCGTACTACGAGTTGGGCCGCGCCAACTGGTTCATGGGCGACAGGCCCGCGGCCAAGGCGGCGTGGACCGACGGATTCAAGGCCAACAAGTTCAACCCCTGGGGCAAGCGGTGTAAGGAAATGATCGACCTCACCGAGGGCGGAGGCGAACCCCCTCGCGGCTCCTCCTAACTCTCTCGCTGCTCACCCTCCAGGCGGCTCCGCCCGGTGCGGTGCAGGTCGGGCAGGTGACGGTGGTCGCGCCACCTGACCGGCAGCAGCTGGGTGTCTGGCTGGCCGAACGGGCTGAACGACCGGTGGACTGGCCCGGACTGGGTCGCCGCACCCCGCCGCCCTTCATCCTCGTGCTGGTCGGCGACTCCCTCACCCTTTCGAAAGTCACCCGCGGCAGGGCTCCCGGCTGGGGTGCGGGGGTCGCCTTTCCCGGGGCGCGAACGATCATCCTCCGTGCTGACGTCCCCGACATCGATCAGACCCTCCGGCACGAGCTCGCCCACCTGGTGCTCCGGACGAGTGTACGCGGGCGGCTTCCGCTCTGGTTCGATGAAGGCTACGCGGCCTGGGCGTCCGGAGAGTTCACCCGGCTCGCAAGCCTCGAACTGAACCTCGCGGTTGCCTCCGGCGAGCTGCCCTCCCTTGAGGAACTCGACCGCATGCTCCGGGGATCGGCGGTATCGGCGGACCTGGCGTACGCGCTCGCTGCCTCCGCGGTACTCGAGATTGTCCGCCGTCCTCCACCCGGGGGACTCGAGCCCCTGCTTCAGCGCCTGGAGCGAGGTGAGGATTTCGCGACGGCACTCGGTGATGCGACGGGACTCTCGGTCGACCGTTTCGAGGAGTCCTGGCAGTCGGGCCTTCGCCGCCGTTACAGTCTCCTCACCTGGCTGGCAGCAGGGGGGATGTGGGCGTTGGTGGCATTCAGTCTGGGAGGACTATTGTGGTACCGGCGCCAGCGCGATCGGCCTCGGCGGGCGGCACTCGATGAGGGGTGGATCATCCCTCCGGAGCCGCCGGCAACCGAAGAACCGGCACCGCCGAGTGGGGTGGCACCCGTTGACCGGGAGGGTCCGACACAGTAAGCTCAACCCCCATGCCAAGTTCCGACTCCATCGCACCCGGGCAGAAGCTGCGCTTCGGACGCCGCAATGTCCTCCTCCTCGGGGGGGCAGTCGTCTCCCTCATCGCCGGCTACCTCTGGTTGCACGCCGGGGGAACCACAGGCGCCGCCGCACTGCTGGTGTTGGGCTACTGTGTGCTGTTTCCGCTCGGGATCGCGCTCTAGCGGAGCGAGGTCGGGATTCAAGTGGCAGGTATCCGCTCACGGGTCGCTCGGCAGGGCGGCGCGGCTCTTCCTGCTTGTCCGGGGCGAATAGCTCAGCTGGTTCAGAGCGCCTGCCTTACACGCAGGATGTCG
>DAINRP010000033.1:7029-17427 GCA_036741755.1 Gemmatimonadales bacterium | reverse complement strand
GGCGGTGCCGATGATGTCGGGCCGAGGTTTGGGGCACACCGGCGGCACGACCGACAAACTGGAGGCGATCCCCGGGTTTCGCACCGCCCTCAGCCTCGCGGAGGTCCGCGCCCAGGTCGAACGGATCGGCGTGGCCATGTTCGGGCAGAGCGACGCCATCGCACCGGCGGACCGGCGGCTGTATGCGCTCCGCGATGTGACAGGTACGGTCCCGTCGATTCCACTCATCGCCGCGAGTATCATGTCGAAGAAGCTCGCTGAGGGACTCTCGGGGCTGGTCCTGGACGTCAAGACTGGCAGCGGAGCCTTCATGGCGGAGCCGGCAGCGGCCGTGACACTGGCCCGGACGATGGTCGCGCTCGGCGAGGCCCATGGCTGCCGGACTTCGGCGCTGGTCACGGCGATGGATCGCCCGCTCGGGCGGGCCATCGGTAATGCGCTCGAGATCGAGGAGACCCTGCTCGCCCTGGAGGGCCAGGGCCCGGATGACCTCATGCTGGTCACTCGCGCCCTCGCGGTGGAGATGCTCATGCTGGCAGGGACCGATACCGATCGTGCCGCCGCCAATCGGCGTGTCACCGAGGCCCTCGACTCGGGGAAGGCGCTCGCGACCTTCCGCGAACTCATCGCCGCGCAGGGCGGCGATCCCGCAGTCATCGACGATCCCGGGCTGCTGCCCCAGGCGAACGAGGTGGAGCTCTTCGAAGCGCCCGCCGCCGGCACGGTCGCCGCGGTCGATCCCCGGCCCCTCGGTCTGGCGGTTGTCGCCATGGGAGGCGGTCGTCGGGCGCTGGGCGAAGCCATCGATCCAAGCGTGGGTTTCGTCGTCTCCGCTCGCCCCGGAGCCAGGGTCGCGCGGGGAGAACCGATCGCGTCGGTTTTCGCGCGGGACGCGGCCGGCGCGGCGCTGGGGCTCCGCGCGCTCGAGGAGGCGATCCGGTTCGGTGATCCCGTTCTGCAGTTGCCCCTCATCTCGCACCGCGTGACGGCGGCCGGCACGGAGACTTTCTGACCCGCGTGGATTCTGAAAGGGAGGCGGCCTCGTGCCGGTGATCTTCGCCCTGATCGTGGTCGGCGCGCTGCTGCTCTGGTTGCTCGTCCCCGGGAGACGGGCGCCCGCCAGTCCCGACGATTCGATCGAGCCGGTCGACATCGAGGAGCTGGAAGCCGCCGAGCGGGACGTGCGCGACCTGGGCGTCGAGCAGCGGCCTGAGGATGGCTTCGAGGGCGACGACTGGGGCCCGGGGGCAGCAAAGCATTGAGGGGGTCGCGAAGAATCGCGGCCCCCTCGATGCTGAAACGGTCCGCCGTCCCCGCCGGATGGATCAGACGTCGAGATGGCTCACGTACTTCGCGTTCTTCTCGATGAAGAGCCGCCGTGGCTCGACCTCATCACCCATCAGTTCCTCGAACAGCTTGGAGACCTCCACGGCATCCGCCATCGTGACCCGGAGCACGGTGCGCTTGGCCGGGTCCATGGTGGTGTTCCAGAGCTGCCCCGGGTTCATCTCACCCAGACCCTTGTAGCGCTGGATGTTGACGTTGCCCTTCCCTTCGGGGCCGGCGAGGCGTTTCACGTACTCGTCGCGTTCCTTCTCGTCGTAGGCGTAGAACTCCTCCTTCGCCCTGGCAACGCGGTAGAGCGGCGGCTGCGCGATGTAGATGTAGCCCGCGTCGATCAGCTCCGGCATCTGCCGGAAGAAGAACGTGAGCAGCAGAGTGCGGATGTGGGCCCCATCCACGTCGGCGTCGGTCATGATGACGATCTTGTGGTAGCGCACGTCATCGAGCGTGAAGTCGTCCTTCACCCCCGCGCCGATCGCCGTGATGATGGCCCGGATCTCCTCGTTGGAGAGGATCTTGTCGATGCGCGCCTTCTCCACGTTCAGGATCTTGCCGCGGAGCGGGAGGATCGCCTGGAACTGGCGGTCGCGGCCCTGCTTGGCGCTGCCGCCGGCCGAGTCACCCTCGACGAGGTAGATCTCGCAGAGGGCGGGATCGTCGAGGGAGCAGTCGGCGAGCTTGCCGGGAAGCACGGCGCCCTCGAGGCCCGACTTCTTGCGGACGAGGTCGCGCGCCTTGCGGGCGGCTTCGCGGGCCCGCGCCGCGCTGACCGCCTTCTCGATCACCGCGCGGCCCACCGCCGGCTTCTCGTCGAGGAAGGTGCGGATCTGCTCGTAGACCACCTGCTTGACGATGCCCTCGACCTCGGAGTTGCCCAGCTTGGTCTTGGTCTGCCCCTCGAACTGGGGCTCGCGGACCTTGCAGTGGAGCACGCAGGTGAGCCCCTCGCGGATGTCCTCGCCGGTGAGCGAGAAGTCCTCCTTCTTGAGCGATCCCTGCTGCTTGGCGAATTCGTTGATCGCGCGGGTGAGCGCCGCCCGGAACCCCGTAAGGTGGGTGCCGCCCTCATGGGTGTTGATGTTGTTGACGAAGGTGAAGATGTTCTCGTTGTAGCCTTCCTCGTACTGGATGGCGAGATCCACCTCGACGTCGTCCTTGGTGACCGTGAACGCGATCGGCTTGGGATGCAGCGGCTTCTTGTTCCGGTTGAGCCACTCCACGAACTGGATGAGCCCTCCCTTGGCGAAGAAGGTCTCGGTCTTCGGTTCGTCCGGACGGTCGTCCTTCAGCGTGATGTTCACGCCCTTGTTCAGATAGGCGAGCTGCCGCAGCCGGTCCGAGAGGGTGCTCCAGCTGTACTCGAGGACGGTGAAGATCTCCGGGTCCGGTTTAAAGCGGACGAGGGTCCCCGTGTCTTTGGTCTTGTCGAGCTTTTCCAGCTGCTTGACGGTCTGGCCCCGCACGAACGCCATGCGCCACTTGAAGCCGTCCCGCTTGACGATCACCTCGAGCCGCTCCGACAGGGCGTTCACCACCGAGACGCCCACGCCGTGCAGGCCGCCGGAGACCTTGTAGTTCGACTTATCGAACTTGCCGCCGGCGTGCAGGACCGTCAGGGCCAGCTCGACGCCCGGCATCTTCTCCACCGGGTGGATGTCGACCGGGATGCCGCGCCCGTTGTCCTCGACCGAGATCGAGTTGTCCTTGTGAATGGTGACGTTGATGGCGTCACAGTACCCCGCCAGGGCCTCGTCGATCGAGTTGTCGACCACCTCGTAGACGAGGTGGTGCAGGCCGTTCTCGCTGGTCGAGCCGATGTACATGCCCGGCCGCTTGCGGACCGCCTCGAGGCCCTTGAGGACCTGGATGGAGCCCGCGTCATACTGCCGCTCGTCGCCGTTGCCCGCCGATTCCTTCGCCATTGCGCTTCCTGTTGGGGACCGTCATGGGCGCGCACGGCCGTGCGCGCGATTCCTGTTACCGCTGGCGGGTCCGGCCGGATCCGCCCTGACCGCCTTCGAGCCCACCCGCCAGCCAGCGGACGGCGGTGATCCGGCCCGTCCGCCCGGTGTTGAGCCGCGCCAGAATCTGCGGGGTCATGAGCTGCAGTTCCGACGCCCAGGCGGCCGTCGCCACCTTCACCCGCAGCACGCCCTCCGGCGTCACCGACTCCGGTTCCGTCACCGAGGCGATCTGGGGCCCCACCAGCTGGGCCCACTCCTCGATGACCCCCGCCTGTCCCATCCGCCGCACCAGCCCCGCCCGCTTCAGGTACGATTGCAGCACGTCGGCTAGCGGGGTCGGCCGGGAGTCGCCATTCCGTTCTCGCATGTCAGCCTGGTGCTCCTGGCCCGCCATAGGGTGTCCGGATCATGGCACTGCAACTCGTCCGGCTTCCACGCCCCAAACCGGCAGCGCGAGGCTCGGAGGCAGCTCCTCCCGCCTCGGCGAGCTGATGAACACCTGGGCCGACCGGCCATCGAAGAGCCGATGCGCCAGCTGCTCCTGTCGCCGGCCATCGAGTTCGGCGAAGACATCATCCAGCAGCAGGGCGGGGCATGATCCCGTCGCGGCCTCGATCGTCTCCAGCTCCAGCAGCTTGAGGGCGATCGCCGCGCCCCGATGCTGACCCGTCGACCCGTACTCGCGGAGCGGATGCTCCCCGAGTCGCAGCGAGAGGTCGTCCCGGTGCGGGCCGACCGTCGTCATCCGCCGCGCCGCGTCCCGCGGCGCGGCCTGCGCCAGTCGTTCGGGCCACGCGGCCGGATCGGCGAGCTCAGCCGTGCCGTGATAGCCTAGGGCCGCCTCACCGCCCCGCTCTCCAAGTGCCACCACCGTCTGGGTGAACCGCTCCGCGTGCGCCGCCGCCCATGCCACCCGCCGGCTTACGACCAGGGCGCCCGCCAGGGCCAGCGGCGCATCAAAGGCCACCGCGACTTCGGGCCGTCCCTGCCTGAGCGCCGAGTTTCGCTGGGCCAGAGCCGCCCGGTAGCGGGCCAGGGCGCGCATGTACTCGTGATCCGACAGCGCCAGCGTCCGGTCAAGGAAGAGCCTCCGCGCCGCGGCGGGGCCCGAAGCCAGCCGCACATCCTCGGGAGCGAAGACCACCGCGAGCCAGATTCCCGCCCCTTCGACCAGCCGTTCCAGCGGCGCCCCGTCCAGTTCGAGGCGCTTGCGGCGGCCGGCCTGACGGAAGGTCGCCGCCACCGTTCGGCTCCGGCCGTCCCGGGTGAAGTCGAGCCCCACGTGGAATCCCGGGTCGCCGAACCGCACGACCTCCGCGTCCAGCGACGTCCGGAACGACCGGAAGAGGACCGGATAGGCGATCGCTTCCAGCAGACTCGTCTTGCCCTGACCATTCGCCCCGAGCAGGACCAGCCCCGAGTCCGGGATGTCGAACACTGCATCCGCGAGATTGCGAAAGCCGCGGACCGTCAGCCGAGCCGCCCGCACTACTGGACCGTGATGCGCCGGATGGCCGTGTCGCCTCGGTTGCCCAGCTGGTCGGTGGCGAAGACCCGGAGCAGAATCGTGTCGCCCGCCAGGCCGCCGGTCGTCAGCGGGAGGCCGAATCTGAGAGAGTCCCGGCCGACCACCTCCGGCTGAAAGCTCGACAGCCCCCCGACGGTCTCGAAATACACGGAGTCGAGGCCATCGGGATCGACACTGTATCCGGTCACGAAATAAATGGCGGAGTCACCCGAGACGGTGACATCCCCGATCGGGCGGTCGATGACGGTATGAGGTCCAGCCCCACTCGGCCCGGTCCCCGGGAAGATCAGCCGATCCCGGGTTCCACAACCAACCGCCAGGAGCGCAGGCAGGGCACAGACCCCAGCGATTTTCCAGGGGAAACGGGGTCGAAACCGGCCTCTGAGCATGGCCAAATTTAGCCGGGCCGGGGGGGGATTTGCAGGCGCGACTATCGGCCCCCGAAGTCGGCTCTCCGCTTCTCGAGAAAGGCCGACATCCCCTCCCGCATGTCGGCCGTGGAGGAGAGCAGGCCGAAGTGGTTGGCCTCCAGCAGGAGCGCATCCTGGGAGGTCATTTCGTACCCGGCGTCCACCGCCTCGAGGACGCACTGCACCGCCAGCGGCCCCTGCGCGAGGACTGTCCGGAGGAACGCCTCGCACTCGGCCAGCAGCTTGTCTGCCGCGACCACCCGGTTCACGAGGCCGATTCTCCACGCCTCCTGGGCATCGATCATTTCCCCGGTCAGCAGCAGCTGGATCGCCCGGCCCCGTCCGATCAGCCGGGGGAGGCGGACCGTGCCACCATACCCCGGGCCGATGCCGAGTTTCACCTCCGGCTGGCCGAACTTCGCCGTCTCACTCGCGATCCTGAGGTGGCACGCCATGGCCAGTTCGCAGCCGCCCCCGAGGCAGAAACCGTTGACCGCCGCAACTACCGGCTTCCTGAGGGCCTCGAATCGCCGGAACACCGCCTGGCCCTTGAGGGACCGCGCCTTCCCCTCGAAGGGACCCTGGCTGGAGAGCTCACTGATATCGGCCCCAGCCACGAAGGCCTTGGGGCCGGCCCCAGTCAGGATGACGGCCCGCACTGCCGCGTCGTCCCGCGCGGCGTCGATGGCCACGCCGAGTTCGGTAATGACGCTGTCGTTGAGGGCATTCAGCTTGTCGGGACGGTTGACCGTGATGGTGGCGATCCCGTCACGGAGATCATAGAGCAGGGTGGCGTAGGCCATGCAAGGATCCGTAAGGAGAGCGGGAGATTGCGGGCAGCGATGCGTGGCGGAAAACTAGCAGAGATGCGGGCTGCTGGAACCCTGCGGGATCGGACTCGCTGGGGGCGCTGACTCTCGCGGGCTGGCGGGGGCAGGTATCTTCTTCCCATGCCCGTCACCCATATCGGCTGGGCGCCAGAGCATGGCGTGCGCTTTCTCGATCAGACGCTGCTCCCGACTGAAGAGCGCTATCGCGAGGTCTACTCGGTGGAGGAGGTCGCCGAGGCGATCCGCGTCCTCAGAGTGCGGGGAGCGCCGCTCATCGGCGTCGCCGCTGCGATGGGGGCTACGCTGGCGGCGAGGAGCCTCTCGGCAGGCTTCCCGCCCGCTGCGGCGCTGGAGACTGTGCTGACCGCCTGCGACGTCCTCGAGGCCACCAGGCCCACCGCCGTGAACCTCGCCTGGGCGCTCGCCCGGATGCGGACTGCAGCCCGCCGCACGGGTGGAGAGGGCCTGCATGCCGCGCTGCTGGCGGAGGCCAACGCGATCTGGGAGGAGGACCAGGCGATGTGTGAGCGCATCGGCGCCGCGGGGCTCCCCCTCGTTCCGGACGGCGCGCTGGTCCTGACGCATTGCAACGCCGGCGCACTCGCGACCGGCGGGATTGGCACCGCACTCGCCCCGGTCTATCACGCTCACGCGTTAGGCCGCCACGTGCGCGTCATCGCCGACGAGACCCGGCCTCTGCTGCAGGGGAGCCGCCTGACCGCCTGGGAGCTGACCAACGCCGGGATTCCGACGACGGTGATCGCCGACAACATGGCCGCGAGCCGGCTCCGGCTGGGCGACGTGACCTGCGTGATCGTCGGCGCGGACCGGATCGCCCGGAACGGCGACGTGGCGAACAAGATCGGCACCTACAGCGTGGCCCTCGCGGCGCGCGAGCATGGAGTGCCATTCTACGTGGCGGCGCCGAGGTCTACCTACGACCCCATGACCCCGGACGGCCCCGCGATTCCCATCGAGGAGCGCACCTCCGACGAGGTCCGCCGCGTGGGCCCGGCTGCCCAGCGTGCGGCAATCTGGAATCCGGCTTTTGATGTCACTCCGGCAGCGCTCATCCGTGGCTACATCACCGACGCCGGGCTGCTTTCGCGGGACCAGCTGGGACGACTCGCGGACTGAATCGGTGGCACAGGCCGACGTGCCGCCCGCCACCAAACCCGCACCTTCTGCCGATGCCATCGATTCTCGCCCTCGATCAGGGCACCACCGGTAGCACCGCGCTCGTCATCCACCAGGATGGGCGCATTCTCGGCCGCGGCTATCGCGAATTCACCCAGCACTTTCCGCGGCCAGGTTGGGTGGAACACGATCCCGAGGAGATCCTTCGGGTCACCCTCGAGGCGGCCCGTGAGGCGATCGCCGGCGCGGGGGAGATGCCCGTCGGGCTCGGGATCACCAATCAGCGGGAGACGATCGTGGTCTGGGACCGAGCGACGCTTCGGCCACTGGCTCCGGCGATCGTCTGGCAGGACCGGCGCACCGCCGAACGCTGCCGTGAGCTCAAGGCAGCCGGGCATGAGACCATGATCCGGGAACGCACCGGCCTCCTCCTCGATCCCTACTTCTCCGCCACCAAGCTGGAACTTCTGCTGCAGGATCCCGAGCGCCGCCGCCGTGCCGAACGGGGCGAAATCGCCGCCGGGACCATCGACTCCTGGCTGATCGCGCGGCTCACCGGCGGCCGAGTCCACGTCACCGATCACACCAACGCCTCGCGCACGCTGCTCTACGGGCTCGCTGCGCGCGACTGGGATCCTGCCCTGCTCGCCCTGTTCGGCGTGCCGCGCGGCGTGCTGCCGGACATCGTCCCCTCCGCCGGGCTCGTGGGTGAAACCGAGGCCGGGTTCTTCGGCGCGCCACTCCGGATCGCCGGCATCGCCGGCGACCAGCAGGCCGCGCTGTTCGGGCAGGGGTGTGTCCGGGAGGGACTCGCGAAGAACACCTACGGGACCGGTGCGTTCCTCCTCACCTATACCGGTCAGCAGCGCCCCCACCCGGGCGAGGGTCTCCTGTTGACCGTCGCCTGCGGGCCGCGTGGCGAGCCGGCCTACGCGCTCGAAGGGAGTGTGTTCATCGCGGGCGCCGCGATTCAGTGGCTGCGCGACGGGCTCGGGCTGATCGTGCGGGCGCACGAGACCGAGGGGCTGGCGCGTTCGGTGCCCGACACCGGCGGCGTGTACTTCGTGCCCGCCTTCGTCGGGCTGGGGTCGCCTCACTGGGAGGCGGAGGCTCGAGGCACGATCGTGGGTCTTACCCGCGGGACCACCCGCGCCCATCTGGTGCGCGCCGCGCTCGAGGCGATGGCCTACGCAAGCGCCGACCTGCTTGGCGCGATGGCGGCGGCCTCCCACCTCGACGTCTCTGCGCTTCGGGTCGACGGCGGCGCGACCGCGAACGACTGGTTGATGCAGTTCCAGGCGGATGTGCTCGGCGTCCCCGTGGAACGCCCCGACAACGTGGAGACCACGGCGCTGGGTGCCGGCGCACTGGCAGGCATCGCCCTGGGCGTGTGGCCCTCGATCGACGCCTTCCTGGCCGGCCGGGTGTTCACTCGCTTCGAGCCGGTCCTCGATGCGGAACGCCGTGCGGCGGGGTGGCGCGGCTGGCGCCGCGCGGTGCATGCGGCGCTCGCCTGGGCGAGGCACCCGGCCTGATGACACCGGATCCACGGATTCTGCGCCCGGCGGGCTGAGGCGGGGAGGAATGCCAACGGGGCGACCGATACCGGTCGCCCCGTGGCTATGTGGCTGGCAGGGGAATTAGAAGCGCCAGGTCAGGCTGCTGTAGAACAGGTTCGTGGTGAACCCGGGGCTCTTCTCCCGCTGACCAGAGAGCGAGAGGAACCAGGATCGCGCCAGACTGATGTCGAGGTCGAGCCCGTACCAGGTGATGCTGCTGCTGGGCGGACTGTTGCGCGGGTTGTTGTCCTTGCGCAGGCCGCCTTCAAGGTCCACGTGAATGGCCTGCCAGGGATCCCCGCCGAGTCGAAGCGTGTAGATCTGGCCGTTGTTCTTGAGCGAGGCGCCCAGGCTGTCGGCGCTGGTGCGGCTTTGATACCAGGTGGCGCGGCTGGTCAGACTCAGATGCAGCGGGGTGAACCGGTCCAGGCCGAACGAGCCGGTGTACGACGTCGCCTTGCCCGCGCCGGCGCCGTCGGAGAAACGCACATCGCCGGACACCCGGGCCCGGTGCCCGATCAGCGACAGACCGCCCCAGACACCCTGCCGATAGGCGTCGTCGAACGCGATCGCGGGGTTGGTGGCATCGCGGTAGAGCCGCACGCTCCGGCGATTGTCGTAGCCGCCGTTGAACGACAGCCAGCCCGCCGGCCGGATGGCACCGTTGAGGTAGGTGCTGGTGGGAGAGATGGATTTCTCTCCAAGGGACACCTTCCAGGGCCGGTAGTAGTCGATTTCCTGCAGGGCGTACAGCGACAGCACCCGGCTGCTCACGCTGGCCTGCGCGAAGGCGAATTCCCGGTTGGACTTGCCGGCCGCATAGGAGCCGACGGCGCCGGTGGTGAAGGACCACGGTACCCCGCGGCCCGCCTTGTTATGCAGCTGGACGTACCCACCAAAGTCCTGGATATCCTTTGAAAACCCGAGATTGACCTTGTCCGGCTCCACGCCGCCGAAGGCGCCGAAGGTCAGGTGCGACCCGCCGACCTCGACCAGCGCACCGTCAAACATGCTGACCCAGGTGACCGCTGTGAGGTACTGGCGTCCCGCGGACATGCGGAATCGGGCTCCGGGTGCGTTCCAGAGCAACGCGGCCTGGTACACCCGGGTATGGCCATCGACGCTGCTGGAGCCGTCGGACCGCGTGGCTGCGGTGCGCCTGGTGCGCAGGTCCACCGCCAGCCCGAGCGGCGAGCCGCCCAGCCCGTTGCCATCGAGACGGAGGTCGAGGGAGGGCGAATTGAACCCGCCGCTGCTCGGGGCTGTCTGGGAGAGCAGGTACCGGCCTCCCACGCGGCCATGGAGCCCGGGGCCGCTCAATCGGTGCGGGCGCGAGGATGTCCTGACGGCCACGACCTGCTTGCTGGCACTGCTGGACGCCGAGGGGGTGAAGCGCACCAGGTCGCCGACGGCGATGTCGGTTGTCCCCCGAACCACCTCGCACGAGGACTGGCGCGAAGAGAGGAAGACGACCTTGAGCGTCGCGGCGGTGGAGTCGTGCCGGATGACCGAGAGTTCCTGGCCCTCGACCAGCCCATCGGTTCGGCCCGCGCTCACGTAGATCGAGGCGCCCGAGAGGTACGTCACACTGGCGCTTCGCACCGTGCTGGTATCCTGGGCCGCGAC
>DAINRP010000033.1:0-6929 GCA_036741755.1 Gemmatimonadales bacterium | reverse complement strand
CGTGGTGATGTGGCACTGGCTGCACACGTTGTTCGCGCCCTGGTGCCTGGCGCTGAACATGGAGTGGTACTGGGTCGGCAGCGTCACGCCGGCGTCCCATGCTACGGTGTTGCTCGCCCCGGAGTGGCAGGTGATACAGGTCTGCGGCCAGCTGTACTGGGTATGGCTCGGGTTCACCGCGTTGGTGTAGTCGGTGAGGTGGCACACCTGGCAGGTCGTGAGCGTCCCCTGCGTCCCCTTGTACAAGCCGTTGACGTGACACTTGACGCACGGGGTCGTGATGTGCGTCCCGGTGAGTTTGAACGTGGTGTTGCTGTGCTTGAACGTCGATGGCGACCACGCCACGGTGTTGTGGCAGTTGGTGCAGGTCGTGACGAAGCTCGGCATCGTATGCACGGGGTCAGGCACCGGGGCGCCGTTGGTGCCGTCGTAGTCCTTCTGGTGGCAGCTGAAGCAGTCCGTCGGCTTGCCGCTGTAGACACCATCCGCGTGGCACTGCACGCAGTTGAGGGCCTGGTGCCCGCCGGTCAGCGGGAACTGGCTCTTGGAGTGATCGAACGCCGCGGTCCAGTCCGTGGTGTTGTGGCAGAGCACGCAATCGGTGCCGAACTGGCTCGACGCGTGAGGCGGCGAGGCGGTCGCGTTGTACTTGTCCAGATGGCACCCCACGCACTGGTTGCTGAGGGGCGTCTGGAAGTTCGAGTTCTTGTGACACTGGTCGCAGGCGGTGTGTGCGTGCGTCCCCGTGAGCGGGAAGCCGGAGGCGTCGTGATTGAAACGCGCGGTCGTCCAGAGGGTGACGCTGTGACACTGGGTGCAGTCCTGCGGGAAGTTGTTCTGCAGGTGGTCCGGCGCCTTGGCGGTCAGGTAGTTCTGCCGGTGGCAGCTCACGCAGTCGGCCGAGCGGGCGACGAACTGCAGGTGGCCCTGTTCGGTCGGGGCATGGCAGGCGGTGCAGTCCGTCGCCAGGTGGGCGCCTTCCAGCGCGAAGCGGGTCAGCTGATGCGCGCGGGCCATCCGGCCGCGGTCGATGAAGCTGCGGGTCGTGTGGCAGCGCACGCAATCGGCGCCGAGCTCCCCGCGATGCGCATCCTCGTGGCAGGAAGCACAGGTGGTCGGGGTGCCCTTGAAGTCCAGCGACTGATGGCAGGCACGGCAGGCCGCCGTCGTGTGGGCGCCGATCAGCGGAAAGCCGAACTTGTTGTGGTTGAACGACCGGCTGATCGTGACCTGGGTCCACCCTTCGGACCGGTGGCAGGCGATGCAGTCGAGCTTCAGCTCACCGTGCGGTGAGCGGGTGCGCTCCTGCGCCGCCAGCGGCGCGGCCAGTAGCAGAGTGAGGCCAAACAGGATCAAGCGCTTCATCGGGTCTCCTTGCCGCCGTGGCAGCTTTCACACTTGCCCGACAACGGCCGGAAAAGCAGCCGTTCCGGGTGTCCGCCTGACACATCGTTCACATGACACCGGTTGCACGCGACCTTCTCGTGTCCACCCTTGAGCGAGAAGGCCGCGTCCCGATTGTGGTCGAAACGGCCCGCCGGCTGAAAGGCTTCCGCCGTGTGGCAGGCCTCGCAGCGGCCTCCGTCCTTCCGGCTCGAGAACTGGTCGCCATGCGGGTTCTCATGACACTCGGCGCAGGTCGTCTTGGTTGCGAACCGCAGCTCCGCGAAGCTGGCGCCGCCGGCGACCAGCGAGGAACGTCTGGGGCCGCCTGCTGCCTGCTTCATGTCCGCATGACAGGCGACGCAGGGCGTCGCACCATGGGCCCCGTCGAGGGGTAGCCCGAAGTCCTTGTGCGTTGCGATCGTGGCCGTCGATGGCCGGAATGCCCTGGTGTCGTGGCAGCCCAGGCAGCCCCGATCCTTCGCCCGCGCCCCGCCGCTGGCAAACCGCCCCTTGTGCGGATCGATGTGGCAGGCCGCGCACTCGACCTGGGTCACCTTGAACAGGAACCCGGCCTTGCCCAGGCTCGCCGTCGCGGTGATCGGGGGCAGGCCCTTGCGATCGCTCCCGTGGCAGGCCCGACACGCGATGTCGCCGTGCCGGCCTTCGAGTCCCAGGTTCAGTTTGGCGTGTGCGGATCGGTCGAAGGTGCTCGGCTTCCACCCGCCGACGCCGTGACAGGCGGCACAGTTGCCGCGGTCAGCACGAGCACGCAGCTGTCCACCATGATCATCGGCATGACAATCGAGACATGTAGAGGCCGCCGGTCGCATCACGACCTTGGAGCTGCCCCATTTCGGTGCAGCGGCCGTGCTCGTCTCCCGCCGATGACAGGAGGCGCACTTCACGGCGCCATGCTTCCCCTCGAGTGGGTACTTGGCCTTGCTGTGCTTCTCGGTGGTGTAGGTGGATGGGACGAAGCCGTTGACCGTGTGGCACTCCTCGCAGCCGACCACCTTGCCGGCCAGCGTGGCCGTGCCGTTGTGCGCATCCTTGTGGCAGGCCGTACAAGTCGCGAATGCCGGCTTCTTGGTGGCGGGCGTGGAGAACTCGCCGTGACAGGCCGAGCATCGCACCGTCGCGTGTTCGCCCTTCAGCGGGTACTTGGTACGGTCGTGGTTGAAGCTCGACCGGTCGATCTGCTGGAAGCCACGGGTCGAGTGACAACTCGCGCAGTTGGACCCGAACTGCCCCTTGTGCACGTCCTCGTGGCAGTCCGCACAGGTCTGATGGGGGACCGGCTTGTAGACCGGTATCGGGTGTCCCTGGGCATCACTCTTTGCTGAGAGCCCCACGGTCAGGTGGCACTTCTCGCACTTCACCTCGGTGTGCTTGCTGGTGAGCGGGTAGGCCGTGCTGTCGTGATTGAATCCCGGTGTCACCGTCCATTTGCCGGTGTCATGGCACTTCACGCAGTCCTGGCCGAGCGCAGTGCGATGGACGTCTTCATGGCAGCTGGTGCAGGTCGTTTCAAGCCCGGTGTAGCCCTGGCCGGTCTTCCGTGCCGACTGCCGCGCGGCAGCGGAGACCTGGTACTTCGACTGGTGACATTCGGCGCACTTCGTCTCGGCATGGGTCCTGGTGAGGGGCCATCCGGCGCGCCGGTGATCGAATCGCTCCGCACTCCCATCCGGCCACTTCACCATGCTGAAGGCCTCGCCAGCGTGGTCCGGGTGGCAGGACGCGCAGGGCGTCCCCTTGGCCTCCTTGCTTGCGTGATATCCGCGTCCCTGGTCGACCAGCCAGGCGATATCCTTGTGACAGCTCCCGCAGCGGGCCGTCATGCCGTCCTTGCCGCCGCCATGGCACTTGGTGCATTTGAGCGTGCCCTCGAGGTCACGATGCGCACGCGCCAGCGGCCCGGGGGATACCTGTCCCTCGAGCCGACTGTTCGAGATTGCGCCCAACCCGAGTGCCAGCATGATCACCAATCCAAGTGTTCGGAATTCCATTACCAGAACCAGGTGGCACCCATCGCGACCACGACCCCAACGTGCACCAGCACCGCGACCAGGGCGGTGAGCGCAAAGGGGCGGTGGGCCACATGCCAGAATCGGAAGATGTTTCGGGTGGCTTCGAGCATCCGTGCCTGCTGGGTCAGCGCCATCTCGCGGCTTGCGAGACGCACGACCTCGCGCAGGGCGCGCCGGTCGAGCTTCTGGCCGCCGGGGCGGCTCGCGCAGATCCGCCGGAGTGCCCGGGCGGCGCGCCGGCGCGCGAGGTCGTCCTGGATCATCAGCTTGATGGTTTTCATGAATCCCGCGCCGTCGTTCGGAGTCGGGTCGGAACGGAGCACCGACTCGACCTGGGCAACCGGGAGCCCGGAAGTCGCCGCGACCGCGCCCATCAATTCTCTCCGCTCGGCGGCGATCTCCTCCGCCGAGAGTTCGAGTCCGCTGGCGCTTCGGGGGATGTGGACATAGAGGTAGCGGCCCGCGATGCCGCTGAGGGCCACGATGATCATTGACCAGTAGCCGAGGCCGATAACACCGTCAAAGCGCCAGGCGGCATGGATCGCGGCGAGGAAGGGCAGGACGAGGGCGACCGCCACGTGCACATCCATCCACTTGGACATCGCGCCGGTCCAGGCGAGCCACCGGAACTTCTTGCGGAACGGATAGAGCCAGAGAAAGATGAAAATCAGGAGCGACAGGATGCCGGCGCTCTGTCCCACATAGCCTGAGGGGCGGAGCCAGGCATGCAGCGGGCTGCGGACCTGATCAGCCGCGGGGGCGAAGTAGTAGCTCTCGCCGGCGACCGTGCCGAGCAGCAGCACGGCCACGGCGATGAAGACCGGCGTCAGCGATTCGTCCCGCCGCGCCTTGGGTTTGGCGGCAGGGGTCTTCGGACCGCTCGGCGGCTCCACCTTCAATGAATGGGTGGCCGGAGGGGACGCGTGCGTTCTGATGCTGGCCAGGTTGGACCGGGTCATCGCATGCTCGATGGTGCTTGGATTGTCTGGTTTTGATGAACGCTGTCACGCTCTGTTACGGCACAAACCGTGCGAGATCCATATGACCGAACCGCAAGGTCCGTTGAGGGTTGCGCAGCGCTAAACCGGTGCGGGGAACCGCATGGAAGTCAGATGTGAGACACCTCACTCCATTCATCTGCCGGAACACGGTATTCCAGCCGCATCGAAATGTTGCACTTCATGAACGCCGGTGAACGATCGAATGCTTATCTATTTGGGATTTGCTATGCTCCTCGCGCTTGCCCTCACCGCTCAGGTCCGTGGTTTGAAGCGCCGGGAAAGGGCCGCCAGGAAGTCGACGGAGATGGCCGGACTGAGTTCGGACGGTCCCCGGGCACAGCACCCGCTTATCGACGTGACTTGGTGCATCGGCTGTGGCGCCTGCGTGACCGCCTGCCCGGAAGGGGACGTGCTCGCTGTGATCGGCGGGAAGGCTGCGCTGGTCCACGGGAACAAGTGTATCGGGCACGGTCTCTGTGCCGACGCCTGCCCGGTCGGCGCGATCGAGATCGTGATGGCGCCTCCCAGCATGATGGCCGACATGCCCGCGCTCTCGCCCCAGTTCGAGACCAGTCTGCCGAACCTCTTCATCGTGGGTGAACTCGGCGGGCTCGCGCTGATCAAGAACGCTGTGAATCAGGGACGCGATTGCATCGACCACATCGCCGCCCTGGTGCCGCCGTTGCGCCGGCGCCGGATCGGGGATGTCGTGGATGTCTGCGTGGTCGGCGCCGGGCCGGCCGGTCTCTCGGCCTCGCTCCGGGCGGTGGAGAAGGGCCTCTCCTACGTGACCCTCGAGTCGGAGGACTTCGGCGGGACGGTGTCGAAGTACCCCCGGCAGAAGCTCGTCATGACGAGTCCGGTCGAGTTTCCGATGTCGGGGAAGTTCAACAAACTGGAGATCGGGAAAGAAGAACTGCTCGCCTTCTGGAAGAAGATCGCCTCGAAGGCAGGATTGAAGGTCCACACGCAAGAACGGGTCGAGCACATCCAGCGAGAGCCGGATGGGGCGTTCACCATCGAGACCACCAAGGGCCGCTACCGCGCGCTGACCGTGGTGCTGGCCATCGGGCGGCGGGGCACTCCGCGGAAGCTCGGCGTCCCCGGGGAAGACCTCGACAAGGTGATGTACAGCCTGATCGAGGCCGACCACTACAAGGACAATCACATCCTCGTGGTGGGCGGTGGAGACAGTGCGGTCGAGGCTGCGATGGGGTTGGCGTACCAGAAGGGCAACAAGGTCACCCTTTCCTACCGGAAGGATGTCTTCAGCCGGCTCAAGGAACGCAACAACCAGCGGATCCGGGAATGCATGCGGAGCGGGAAGCTCACAGTGATCTTCAATTCGGAGCCGCTCGAGATTCGTGAAGAGGCGGTCATCCTCAAGGTGCAGGGGGGGAAGCGCCAGATCCCCAATGACTTCGTCTGGGTCTTCGCGGGGGGAACTCCCCCGAACGCCTTCCTGGAGAAGATCGGGGTGCAGATCGGCCGGGTGGACCTGAGCGCCAAGGCAGCCGCCGAGGCGCGCGAAGTCGCCTGAACTGGTATATTGAGGGCATACGTTCAGCCCGGAGAATCAGACATTATGAAGGCGGGACACAAGTTCATCATCGGGGCGGGGATCATCATCGGCGCCGTGAGCCTGCTCATGGCTCAGGGCGTCAAGCAGTTCGGGCAGTATTCCATGAAGCCCTCCGAACTGGCGCAGCGCGTCGAACGGGATCCGAGCCTCTACGACACCGGTCTCAAGATGGAGGCCAAGGTGGTTCCTGGATCGGTGACCCGGGATGCCGCCAGCCAGACGATCGACTTCAAGGTCAGTGATGGAGTGCAGACCTACGCGGTCAGCTACCGTGGGCTCGCGCCAGACACCTTCACCGACCAGAAGGACATCGAGGTGGTCGTCGAAGGCCGACTGGGGCGCGATGGTGTCTTCAGGGCCACCACGCTTCTCGCCAAGTGTGGATCCCGCTATGAGGCCAAGTACACTGAGCAGGGCAAACAGGCCTAGCACCGCGGCGCTCACGCTGCGTCAGGCGGTCGAACGGGGGTGAAGCTCGAAACCGAGTTTCACCCCCGTTCCCTGTCCGGCCAGCAATCAGCCCTCCCGCCTGTCACGGCATCCCCGGAATCCCTCAAACCAGACTCGGAAATCCCGCCGTACTAGAGCCGACCTGCCAACGCTCGGGCCTCCGGCGCGGCGGCGAGCACGAGGCATGGGGGAAGTGAGGAGATCCTCATCCAGCGTTCCGCATCCATTTAATCCCGTGTCCGCACCTTGGCTAACCGAAATCGCACGTTCGCGTTGACCTCCTGTCAGAAATGCCGGAATTGACATACCCGAGAAGTCCGGTCGGACCCTTGCGGCGAGAGATGTCTTCTCCCTGTGCGTCCCGTCCTTTCCGGCCGAGCTCTCCCGGGCCAAGACTCCTTGATTGCGCACCACTGGGTCCACGGGCGTCGCGCCCGGGCCCTCCCGCTGCCTACCGCGCCTGTCGCGGCCGGGGAGCAC
>DAINRP010000032.1:14919-17498 GCA_036741755.1 Gemmatimonadales bacterium | reverse complement strand
CGAACGCGCTCGCGCAGGCCGCCGCCCTGGAGAGCCTGCGCCACCGATCCGCCACTCGCCGCCCGCCGTCCGCGCCGTCTATGTGAATGCCTGGGCCTTCGGCGGGGCCCGATTCTGGAATCTGGTGCGGCTTGCCGACAGTACTGAGGTCAACAGCTTCGTGATCGACATCAAGGACGACACGGGCTTCCTGACGTATCGCTCCGCCGTCCCCACCGCGATGGCGATCGGAGCCAACGCGCAGATCCGCGCGCGCGACACCCAGGCGCGACTGCGGGCACTTCACGAACACGGCATTCACGCCATCGCCAGGATCGTCGTGGCCAAGGACCCGCTGCTCGCGGCCAGGAAGCCCAACTGGTCGGTGCAGGACGTCAACGGCGGGCTGTGGCGGGACCGGCTCAACTTCGCCTGGGTCGATGCCTTCAACGACTCGATCTGGGTCTACGCCTCCCAGCTGGCGGCCGAAGCCGTCAACCTCGGCTTCAACGAAGTGCAGTTCGACTACGTCCGCTTTCCCGATGAGCCGAAGGCCCGGATGGCCCACGCCATCTTCCCCGCCCGACGGAAGGGCGAGAACGTCCGCGATGGCGTCAGCCGGAATCTCCGGCTCCTCCGCGACCGGGTGAAGCCGCTGGGCGTCCCCTTCACCATCGACGTCTTCGGCATGACGACCAACGTCCGGGTTGATCTGGGCATCGGGCAGGTCTGGGAGGATCTGATCAGCACCGCCGACGTCGTGCTGCCGATGGTGTATCCCAGCCATTACTACCACGCGATGTACGGCGTGTCGCACCCCAACAGCGAGCCCTACACGATCGTCAGGCGCGCACTCGCCGACGGGGTGGAGCGCGCACGACAGATGGGCACGACCACGGCGGAGATCCGGCCATACCTGCAGGCCTTCACCCTGGGCCAGCCGAGATACACCCCGAATCTGGTGCGGGAACAGATCCGCGCCGCGAATGACGTCGGCATTCACTCGTGGGTCCTGTGGAATCCCCGCTCCGACTACGATCCGCGGATCTTCGAGAAGGGCACCCCCCATCCGGTGCAGATGGCAGTCCTGCCGCCTCCCCCGCGCAGCTTCGCCGAACCAAGGCACGCCCGGCGCTGACGCCCGGCCATGGCGGAGAGCGGCGGCCGCGGCCCCGCGGGGTCACTCTGCCCGCGCCGCTCCTGCCGGATGACAGTCCGTGGCATCCCCGGCTACCATTCGCCATGCGTCAGTTTGCTGCCGGACTGGTGGTCCTGCTCCTCCCCACTTCCCTCGTCGCCCAGCAGCTGACGCCCCGACCGGTCGTGGCAGTGAAGACCGGCACCATGCAGGATCCCGACCTCACCGAGAGCTCCGGCGTCATCCGCAGCCGCACCATGCCGCGGGTACTCTACACGATCAACGATTCAGGGAACGACCCGATCATTTTCGCCATCGACTCGAGCGGCCGACCGCTGGGCCGCTGGCGGGTGCCGGGAGTTCGGGACCGGGACTGGGAGGCGATCAGCATTGGAGCCTGCCCGGCCGGCTCCTGCATCTACATCGGCGACACCGGCGACAACGCGGAGCGCCAGCCCACCGTCACGATCTACCGGGTGCGGGAGCCGGTACGGTTCGAGCGCTTCCGGGGCGCGCCGGACCCCGCGCCCATCGACCTCGACTCCCTGATTCTCCGCTACCCCGACGGGCCGCACGACACCGAGGCGATGTGGCTCGATGACGCGGGCACGATCTATCTCGTCACCAAGGGTCGGAGCGGGGGCGTGAAGCTCTTTCGGGTGGCGGGCAGCGGGTTCGGCCGAGGGGTGCCCGTCGATGCCGCGCTGCTGCAGTCGCTGCCGATCGAGCCGGACAAGAGGCTGGGACGCTGGGTGACCGATGCGGCGCGCTCCCCCGACGGCCGCACGATCGCGATCCGCACCTACACCGAGATCTACCTTTTCCCGGTGACCGGGATGGGCCGGCTGGGCACGCCAACCAGCTGCAACGTCGCCGGTCTCGAGCCGCAGGGTGAAGGCATCGAATGGCTCGATGCCCGGCGGATGATCCTGACCAGCGAGAGCTATCCCAACGGGCAGCCCGGCCCGATCCACGTGGTGCGCTGCGGTGCATAGGACCGCGCTCCGACGGTTGCTGGTCGCCCTCGGTGCCGCCGTGCTTCTCTGGGTCGGCCTGGGCCAGCCCCACCGTGCCCGGCCCGTCCATCACGCGACGTGGGTGGAGAACGACAGCCTCAGACTGCGCGTGCTCGAAGCCGGCCACGGCGACACCACGCTGGTACTGCTGCACGGCTACGGGGAATCGCTGCTCGCCTGGCGGCTCCTGCTGGATCGCTTCACCCGACACTATCGCGTCATCGCGCTCGACCTGCCGGGGTTCGGTCTCAGTGACAAGCCGGATGTCGCCTACGACTATCCCACCTACTCCCGCTGGCTCGGGGAGTTCCTGTCCCGGCACACCAAAGGGCCGGTCGTGGTCGTCGGCCACTCGATGGGCGGCCAGATCGCCGCCGGGCTGGCGCTTGACCACCCCGACCGGGTCGTCGCGGCCGTGCTGATCGACCCGGCCGGTGCGGGCATCA
>DAINRP010000032.1:8061-14819 GCA_036741755.1 Gemmatimonadales bacterium | reverse complement strand
CTCTTGATCTGGGGCGAGCAGGACCCGACGATTCCGCTGAGCATCGGGCGGCAGATCGCCGGTGAACTCCCCTGCCGGCGCTTCGTGCCGCTAGTCACGCTGCACCGCCCGCACCAGACCCTGCCGGACACCGTCGCAGCGGAGATGGACGCGTTTCTCAGGCATCCGGTGTGCGGGGAGAGGTAGTTATAAGTTGTAAGTTCCGGGTTCCGGGTTCCGGGTTCCGGGTTCCGAGTTCCGAGTTCCGAGTTCCGAGTTCCGAGTTCCGAGTTCTAAAGCAGGTGTACCTCGTGCTGGTCCACCACTACGCCTGGCAAACCATGCCCAAGACCGCAATCGCCCGCGTCGCTTGCCTGACCCTCCTGCTTGCGACCTGCGCACTCGGAACCCGGAACTCGAGACTCTCAGCTCAAGTCCCGACCCCAGCAACTCGGGTCACGCGAGCGCTGAGCGCCGATGCCTACCGGGCGCACCTCGAGTATCTGTCCGATGACCTCCTCGAAGGCCGGGCTCCTGCTACCCGCGGTGGCGAGCTGGCGGCGAAGTATGTCGCGGCCCAGTTCCGTCGCCTTGGCCTCGAACCCGCCGGGGACAGCAACAGCTACTTCCATCGGGTACCGATCGTCGCGCTCACGCCAGATCCAGCGCTCAAGGTCACCGGCGCCAACCCGGCAACGCTTCGATACCGCGATGATTACGTCCTCTGGTCGATGCGCAACGACGAGCAGGTCAATGTGGCCGGTCCGGCGGTGTTCGTCGGCTACGGCATCGTGGCCCCGGAATGGGGATGGAACGACTACGCCGGCGTGGATGTAAAGGGAAAGATCGTGTTCTGTCTCGTGAACGATCCGGGCCTGCACGACCCCGCGATCTTCCGGGGGCGGATTCTCACCTATTACGGCCGCTGGACCTACAAGATCGAAGAGGCCCAGCGGCAGGGCGCGGCCGGGCTGGTACTCATTCACACCACCGAAAGCGCCACCTACCCGTGGACCACCGTCACCGGCTCGTGGACCGGCGAACAGGTGCGGCTCGAACGGCCGGCCGGCTCGCTGGTGGTGGCGGGATGGATGCGTGACGAAGTCGCGGGACGACTCTTCTCTGGCGGCAGCCTCGATCTCAGCGCCCTGATGACGCAGGCGGGGAAACAGGGATTCCGGGCCGTTCCGCTCCCCTTCGGCATCGAGGCAGGGGTCCACAGCGTTCTTCGCCGCTCCGCCACTTCCAACGTAGTGGCGAGACTACCCGGCCGTGGGCGGCTCGCCAGGGAGGCGGTGCTCCTCAGCGGCCACTACGATCATCTCGGCGTGCGTGCCCCGGTCAATGGAGATTCCATCTACAACGGGGCCGAAGACAACGCCTCCGGGACGGCTGCGGTCCTCGCGGCGGCCGAGGCGTTCGTGAAGAGCGGGACGGAGACCCAGCGGTCGATCATGTTCATGGCCGTCGGCGCGGAAGAGAGTGGGCTCCTCGGGTCCCAGGCCTATGCCGCGAAGCCGACGCTGCCGCTGAAGCACCTCGCAGCCGTCCTCAACATGGACGTGATGAATCTCTACGGCCGAACCCGGGATATCGCCGCACTCGGTGTGGACCAATCGTCCCTCGGCGGCCTCTTCACCACCGCGGCGGCCGCGGAAGGACTCCGGGTGACTATCGATTCCTCCTCGCTGATCCGCGGCTCCTTCTTCCGCTCGGATCATTTCCCATTTGCGCAGGTTGGTGTCCCCGCACTCTCACTGGAGAGCGGGCATGATTTCGTCAATCGCCCGGAGGGGTGGGGTGATCAGCAGCAGGAGGAGTACAACGAAAAGCGTTATCACCAGCCGCAGGATGAACTGCTCCCCTGGTTCGTCATGGACGGCGCGCTGCAGCAGATCCGGGTGATCGTACGCACCGCCGTCGCGGTGGCGAATGCCCCGGCCCAGCCGGTCTGGAGCGCCACATCCGAATTCCGCCAGGCAGGCGAGGCTCGACGGAGATAATGGCCGGTAACCCGCAGCCATCCCACCGCCCCCGGCTCCCTCGGCGGCGGGCGACAAATTGGCCTGCGATATAAAGTGTTGTGATGCAATTGCTTACGCTATACTGCTTGAGGCCAAGTAGCGTAAGCGGCCCGTCGCCACTATTATTGCGCCCGATTTTCCAATCCCGTCATCTCCCAGAAACGGGGGCGCTTCTGGATCTCCCGAATACGCACCGAATCCCGATCGGCTGGCTGCTCGCCCATGGTGGTGAGATCATCCGCTATCGGACCTTCGCCGAGTTGGCACCCGCCGCCACGATCGCGCAGGAGACCATCGATCACGCTCGGGCGGCCCTCGACGGATCCAAGGCGATCCACGCGGTAGTCAAGAAGCAGAAAGACACTGGTGTCTGGGGCGGCAATCTCCTCGGCCTGGCACCGGCCGCCGCACAGGGCATCAAGGATGTCGGCACCATTCCGCAGTACCGGCGCCTGCTGCAGCTCGGGTTGGGCCATGCGGCGCGCCCCTACAAGCTGGCCGACCGGCTGCTCTTCCGGCTGCTCTCCCGCGACGAGGACCCCGCGCTGCTCTTCGAGTACCAGAAGGCGGCCAAGGGAGACGAGGCCTACACCCTGTGGGCGCGCAATCTGACGCGCGAGGGGGCGACCTCCGCTCTGGCCGAGGCGGGACATATCGAGGATCCACGGGTCCGTGGCGCGGCGCACAAGATCGCGTCCGAGATCTCGGAATTCCTCCGCAGCCCAATCGCGGAGAAGCCCTTCGTCCGGGCCGGCGCCTCCTCCGTGCTGCATCCCGACGCCCACCCGCCGACCTGGTATTCGCTCGCCATGATCGCGGCGATGCCGAACCTGCAGCGGGAGCGTGCCGGCTTCAAGGAACGGCTGACGCACTACCTCTCCGAGCCCCAGCCGAAGAAGGCCTTCGCCCTGGCCGTCGGCAAGAAGAAGGTCAAACCGACCCACCTGCTGCTCGGTGACCCGGTGGAGGCTGACAGCAAGGGATTGCCGAAGGACATCCCGCTCGCCCTGCACTTCCTGGAGCTGCTGGCGCGCATCGGCGGCGTGGCGGCATCACCCACGGCCTCGAAGGTGCTGAGCCGGCTCCTCAAGGATTGCGACGAGAACGGGGTCTGGAATCCCAAGAACCTCCGCTCGCTGCCGAAGGCCACCAACAAGATCACCTACCACCTGTTTCCACTGGATGCCGAATCCAAGGCACCGGAGTGGAAGCAGGTGGACGTGACTTTCCGGCTGGCGCTGGTCGCAAAGGCCATGGGCTGGACTCTCGAATACGTCTAGCGGTCTCCAGGTCGGAGGACCTCACGACCTTCCACGCCGCTGCGTGGGTGGTCGTTTCGTTTTCGGCTGATGGGTGCCAAGCCCTGCTGGCCCAAGACTTTCCCCCATTGCGGGCCTGCGCAAGGTATCCCATACTACTACCATGTCCTCCATCGACCTCACCCCGTTCGGATTCACCCCGACGGAGAGTCGCGTCTACGAGGTATTGCTCTCGGGCGGTCCAGGGACCGGTTACGCGATCGCGAGGAATGCCGGGCTCGCACGGGCGAACGCCTATAGCGCGCTCGAGGGCCTGGTCGCGAAGGGAGCGGCCCGGGCGGAGGATCTCCAGCCCAAGGTGTTTCGCGCCGAGCCGCCCGCGACGGTGCTGGCCCGCATCGCCAACGGGCAGGGAGAGGCGCTTGAATCACTCACCCAGGCGCTCGAGGGTTTTGGTGCTCCGGCAACGCCGAGCATCATCGAGATCTCCAGTCCGAAGGGGCTGCTTCAGCTGCTCACCCACGAGATAGGTCGGGCCCGCGAGTCGGTACGGCTGATCGCCCCGGCGGAGGCCTATCCCATCCTCGCGCCGGCACTGCGGCGAACCGTCAGCGGCGGACTCGACGTCATTCTCTGTGCGCAGGCACAAATTCAGCTGCCGTTTGCCCTGGTAGAGGCCATTCCCGGCGGACATGCCTGGCCGGGCCTTCCGCTGGTGGCCGTGGTGGACCAGCGGAGCGCCCTCATCGCCGCGCGCGACGGGGCCGCGGTGCAGGGCCACTGGAGCAGCGCGCCCGCGTTCGTCGCGGCGGCGCGTGTTACCTTCGACCGGTTGCGAACGCTGCCATGACGGATGCCCTGAATGACGCCCTCGCCGAGCTCCGCCGCGAATACCTCTTCGACGCCCCGGGCCGTCTGGCGGAATTGCGGAAGGACGTGGCCGCCTTCCGCGCCGGCGAGAGCGACGCAGTCCTCTCACTGGCTCGGCGCTTCCACCGCCTCGCCGGCTCGGGCGGGTCGTACGGATTTCCCGAAATCAGCGAGATCGCCCGCGGCGGCGAACAGTGGCTCAAGCACGAGGTGTCGCCCTCGGGAGAGGTCGCGGCGGTCCGGCTGGAGGAACTTGTCGACCGGCTGGCGGCCGCCTTCGACAGTGCCGCACGCGACCTGGGTCTCCCGGCGCGCGGCCCGGCGGTCACCGAATTCGGCTGGCGGGCGCTCCTCATCGGCCTTGAGGGATCACTGCGGAACGAGGTGGGCACTGCGCTGGAGAACACCGGCTTTCTGGTGCGCACCGAAAGCGGGGCAGGCGAACCGCGGGAACTCAAGCTGAGCGAGCGGCCGGACCTGGTCGTGGTCATCGAGGATCCGACCGGCCCCGACGCCTTCTCGGCGGCGACCGCGTGGGCTGGCGCCGGTCCGGTGCGTCCGCGATCGATCGTGCTGGTGAGCCGGTCCGAGAGCCTCGACCGGGTGCGCGCGCTCGCGTCCGGCATCGACACGATCATCCCCGTGGAGCGGGTGCCGGTCGATCTGCCCACCTTCGCGAAGACCCTGGCTCGCATCGGCAGCCCGCCACCGCGGGTGCTCCTCGTCGAGAACGACCTCTCGCAGGCGGAGACGCTCATCCAGTGGCTGGAACAGGCCAACGCGAAGGTCACCCACTGTCTGGACGGGATCGCGGCGCGGGAAGCGATGATCCGCGAAGTGCCGGACCTGATTCTGACCGACACCAGACTGCCGGGCATCAACGGGCTCTCGCTTGCGCGGCTGGTGCGGCAGGATTCGCGGTTCGGGCTCACCCCGATCGTCTTCCTGACTCACCATGACACGGTGGCCGATCAGATCGAGGCGCTCTCCGCCGGCGCCGATCACTTCCTGACCGAGCCGGTGGACCGGGAACTGCTCACCCATCTGGTGATCAACCGGGCCGAGCGCGGCCGCCGGCTTCGCGAGATGGTTCACCGCGACGGCCTGACCGGGCTGCTCAATCACGCGACATTGATGGCGGAACTCGAGCATGCCGTGGAGTACGCCCGCCGCCATGGCGAGACGTTCGCCTTCCTGATGATCGACGTCGACCACTTTAAACGGGTCAATGACCGCTACGGTCATATCGCCGGCGACCAGGTGCTGCTGCACGTGGCGCGGGTGTTTCAGACCACGGCGCGCGCGAGTGATCTGATCGGGCGGTATGGCGGCGAGGAGTTCGGCATGATCCTGCGACGCACCGATCGCGCCGGCGCCGCGATTCTCGCCACCAAGCTCCGCACCGCGCTGGCCGAGCAGCCGGCAGTGGTCGGTGCGGGCGAGACCATTCCGGTGCGGGTCTGTATCGGTGTCTCCGTCTATCCCGAGGATTCGACCGCGGCCAACGAGGTCGCCCAGCTGGCCGACGGGGCCCTCTACCGCGCCAAGGCGGGCGGCCGTGACCGGGTGGAGTTCACGCGAGAGCTGCCGTTGAAGGCGACGTAGCCAGTCGATCGCCGCATGACACACCGTTCGCCCCCGGCGCCCGATCGGCTGCTGGACGCGGCGCTGCAGGAATTCGCCGAGCATGGAAAGGCCGGCGCGAGGACGCAGCGAATCGCCGAGCGGGCCGGCGTCAACAAGCAGCTCATCCACTACTACTACAAGACGAAATCGGGCCTGTATGCGGCGGTGCTCGCGCATGCGGCGGATGCGGTCGCGAGCCAGCTGGGGAAGCTCCCGCTTGTGGGCCTCACGGCCGTCGAGCGGCTCCGGCGGCTGGTGCGGGGTCAGTTCGATTTCCTGCTGCAGCACGCCGACCATACGGCGGTGCTGGTCTCGGCCACGGAGGGCGGGGCGTGGGCCGACCGGGCCATCCGTCCGATCGCCGATCTGCTGCGGGATGGCCAGGCGACGGGGTTCTTCCGCGACGATCTCGACGCGGAATCCCAGGCCCGGCTGGCGCTGCTCCTGACCCTCGGCTACTTCGCCGCGCGTCCCGTGACCAGCCGGTGGGGGGAGGCGTCCCTCTGGCGGGACCGCGCCGCGGAGCTCATCGTCCGCGGGGCAAGCTGGTAGAGCCTTCTCACGTCCGTGCCGGGTACGCTGTCGCCCGGTCGCAAATCCGCAAACCAGGAGGAAGCATGGCAGGGAATGTCAGCCGATGGCTGTTCCGGGGACTCGTGACGGTGCTTGCGATGCTGGCCATCGTGGTGACGACAGTCTGGACGTTGAGCAATCGACAACTCGCGAAGCGCTACGCCGTCACCCCCGAGGCTGTGACCGTCCCGACCGACTCGGCGGCCATCGTCCGGGGGCGGCACCTCGCCACCGCGATCGGCAAGTGCGTGAACTGTCACGGCGACAACCTCGACGGCCAGCGGATGGGAATGGGGCCGGTCGGCACCTTCACCGCGATCAACCTCACCCGAGGTAAAGGCGGCGTCGGCAACTTCAGTGATGCCGACCTGGTGCGCGCCATCCGTCACGGTGTCGCTCCGGACGGGCGCCCGCTGGTGTTCATGCC
>DAINRP010000032.1:0-7961 GCA_036741755.1 Gemmatimonadales bacterium | reverse complement strand
TGCACCATCTGTCACGGCCCTGATCTCAAGGGCGGATTGAAGGAGGGGCCACCGGGGACCCCGCCGTCACAGGACCTGACCCCGTCGGGTGATCCGGGCAAATGGACCGAGGCCGACTTCCGGAAGGCGCTCCGGGAGGGGCTGCGACCGGACGGTACCGTCATCAACCCGTTCATGCCGTGGCGCCTGACAAAGCTGATGACCGACGAGGAGATTGCCGCGGTCTGGGCCTATCTCAAGACGAGGTAGGCGTCACCGGCAGAAACGAATCGAGGCGTGCAGGGAGTCCCCCGCACGCCTCGTTCGTTACCAGCCCTGCAACGCTCGATCAGTGGTGATACGCCTGCAGCGGTGCCACATCGCCAGGCGTCTGGTCGCCGAAGAGAAGACGGCCCTCACGGAAGGACGCGCCGCGCAGCGCCAGCGCGAGCACCTGGCCGAGGCTTTCCACCGGGTAGATCTCGAGCGTTTTGCGGACCTCTTCCGGGAGGTCCTCGAGATCGGCCTCGTTCTTCTTCGGCAGGACGATCTTGGTGATTCCGGCCCGCACCGCGCCGAGCACCTTTTCCTTCACGCCGCCGATCGGCAGCACGTCTCCACGCAGCGTGATCTCACCGGTCATCGCGATGTCATTGCGGACCGGCCGGCCGGAGAGCACCGACACGAGGGCTGTTGCCATCGTGACGCCGGCGGAGGGGCCGTCCTTCGGGATCGCACCGGCGGGGACGTGAATGTGCAGGTCCCGTTCGGCCAGCACTTCCTCCTTGATCCCGAGCCCGGCGGCGTGCGAGCGGGCGTAGGTCAGCGCCGCGCGCGCGGACTCCTTCATGACGTCGCCCAGCTGACCGGTGAGGACCAGTTCGCCCTTGCCACGCATGACGGAGGCCTCTACGAACATGATGTCGCCACCGACGGGGGTGTAGTACATGCCGGTGGTCACACCGATCCGATCCTCCCGGGCGGCGTGCTCCGGGTGCACCTTCGGCCGGCCGAGCAGGTCGTCCACCATCGCGCGGTTGATGGTGAGGCGCTCGACATCCTTCGCGGCGATCTTGCGCGCCACCTTGCGGCAGAGCTTGCCGATCTCCCGCTCCAGCTGCCGGACACCCGCCTCGCGGGTGTAGCCGGTGATGACCTCGCTGACCGCCTCATCCGGCAGCTCGATCTGCGACAGGTCGAGCCCATGCTCCTTGAGCTGCCGCGGCACCAGATAGTTGCGCGCGATCATGAGCTTCTCGCGCTCGGTATACCCGGTGAAATCCACGACCTCCATGCGATCCAGCAGCGGCGCCGGAATGTTCTGGATGAAGTTCGCCGTGCAGATGAACAGCACTTCGCTCAGGTCGAACGGGACCCCGAGGTAGTGATCGACGAAGCTGTCGTTCTGCGCCGGATCGAGGACCTCGAGCAGGGCGCTCGCCGGATCTCCCTGGAAGGAGACGCCGAGCTTGTCCACCTCATCAAGGAGGAATACCGGGTTGCGGGTGCCGGCCTGCTTCATCCCCTGCAGGATGCGTCCGGGCATGGCGCCGACGTAGGTGCGGCGGTGGCCCCGGATATCGGCCTCGTCGCGGGCGCCACCGAGCGAGATGCGCACGTACTTGCGCCCCATCGCGCGGGCGATGCTCTTGGCCACCGAGGTCTTGCCGACGCCGGGCGGGCCCACGAAGAGCAGGATCGGACCCTTTGCAGCCTTCTCATCCTCGTTGCCACGGAGCGAGGCGGCGGGCGCGATCTCGCGCTCCGCCGTCGTCGCTGACGGGTCCACCGGTTCGGTGGGCGCCTCCTGCACGACCGACTCCGCCCGGGCGGCCTCCGCCTTTTCGGCCTCCGCCTTGAGCTGACGGACGGCCAGGAACTCCAGCACGCGGTCCTTGACGTCGCCCAGGGCGTAGTGATCCTGGTCCAGAATCGCCTGCGCGGTCGGCAGATCCAGCGACTCCGAGCTGCGGGCGTTCCAGGGAAGCTCCGCGACGGTATCGAGGAAGGTGCGGATGACCTGCGCCTCCATCGACTCGCGGCCGATTCGCTCCAGCCGCGAGAACTCGCGGTCCACTTCCTTGCGGGCCTCGGGGGTCAGCGCAAGCGCATCGAGCTTCTCGCGCAGCTCCTCGAGTTCGCCACCGCTCTCATCCTCGCCCAGCTCGCGGCGGATCTGCTTGAGTTGCTCGCGCAGGAACATCTCGCGCTGGCGCTCGCCGAGTTCTTCCTGGACCTGTGACTTGATGTCCTCCTGGGCTTCGAGGACCGAGATCTGCCGCTGGACGTGTACCAGCACCCGGCGCAGCCGCTCCTCGACCGACAGCGTCTCCAGCAGCGCCTGGCGATCCGGCGGGCTGATGTCGAGATAGCCGGCGACGAGATCGGCGAACTTGCCGGGGTCGTGCACCCCAGCGAGCACCTGCTGCACCACCTCTTCAGGCAAGCCGGTCTTCTGGCCCAGTTCGGCCGCGCGGGCGCGCGCTTCCTTGTAGAGGCCAACGAAGGCGGCGTCGTCGGGATTGATCGGCTCCAGCTCCTCCGCCTCGAGCACGATGGTTTCCAGATAGCCGTTCTTTTCGCCGACATGCATGGCGATGCCGCGCCGCTCTCCATGCAGCAGCAGCTGCATGCCGGCAAGCCCGCGCTGCATCTGCCCGATGCGGGCGATGGTCCCGATGGTGAACAACCCGTCCGCGCTCACCTGCTCCACATTTTGCCGCTGGGAGACCGCGAAGATGAGCCGCTCCGGCGTGGCGAGTGCCGCCTCGATCGCGCGCAGCGTCCCGGGGCGCCCGGCACCGATTGGGGCGGTGGTCCCGGGGAAGAGCACGACCTCTCGCAGGGGGAGGACGGGGAGAACCAGACGCTCTGTGCGTTCAGACATGTATGCTGACTCCAGACTTTCTGGCGTATTGGCAGAACTTCGGGCGAACCCACCCTCAGGGTGCACCCCATGTGCCACGAAGGATCGGCGGGGTGGCTGGGCATCGCCAGGGCGGAAACGGCCAAACGGATCCCCCCCGCTCGGGCCAGGCGGGATCCCGTGCGGGCGCGGTCATCATTGGGTGGAAGCTCAGATGGCGACCGGATCGCCAACGTCACCCGACGAAACGTTCCGGCCTGCCACTTCGTACACCCACTCGCTCGATTCTGCCACTGTGTCGGCCCGCGGGGCGGGGCCAGAACGACCATCTTGTCCCCCCCGTCCTGTGCTGCTAAATCTATGTTGCTTCTTTGGATAACCGATGACGGAATCGAACTCGTCCCTCGCGCCACGCCTCAGCGAAGCTCTTGGAAGTGCCTTCACGATCGAGGGTGAAATCGGTCGCGGGGGTATGGGAGTGGTCTACCGCGCGCGCGACGAGCGGCTGAAGCGGCGGGTCGCGATCAAGGTTCTCCCGCCCGAGCTCGCCTTCCAGGCGGAGATCCGTGCCCGCTTCACTCGTGAGGCGGAGACGGCGGCCCGGCTCTCCCACCCGAACATCGTACCGATCTTCACAGTCGGAGAAGGCAACGGGCTGGTCTACTTCGTGATGGGCTACGTCGACGGGGAGTCGGTCGGCGGGCGGCTCAAGCGCCGCGGCAAGCTGCCAGTCGAGGAAGCGCGCCGGATCATGAAGGAGACGGCCGATGCACTGAGCGCCGCCCATGCCTTCTCCGTGATTCATCGCGACATCAAGCCTGACAACATCCTGCTCGACGGCACCCGGGGCCGGGTGATGGTCACCGATTTCGGAATCGCGAAGGCGATGTCGGGCGGCTCGGGGGCCACGCTCACCAGTGCCGGGGTCGCCATCGGGACTCCGCAGTACATGAGTCCGGAGCAGGCGGCGGGTGAAAAGGAAATCGACGGGCGGAGCGATCTCTACAGCCTCGGGATCGTCACCTATCAGATGCTCACCGGCGAACTGCCGTTCACCGCGCCGACCGTGGCGGGCATCCTGATGAAGCAGATCACCGAAATGCCGCCCGCGGTCGAACTCAAGCGCCCCGACTGCCCTGAGGATCTGGCACTCGCGGTGATGCGCTGCCTTGAGAAGGACCCCGAGAACCGGTGGCCCTCGGCAGACGCGCTGCGGCGCGCCCTCGAGAGCCGCACCGTGACGGGGTACCGTCCGACCGGCCAGACCAAGCGCGGCACGGCGATCCGGCCCTCGGGCGACGCACCCCGCCGGCTCACCGGCGACGCCGGCGCCCTCGGTGGACCGCCGCCCCGCTCCCCGCTCCCGCCGCTGCCCCGCCGCCCCTCCAGCGGCGAAGACTGGCGCGACCGCCTCGATCGTCACATGGACCGGGCGAGCAATCGCATGGATCGCGCGGGGCGGCGGATCGGCAGCAAGCTCGACGACACACCGCTGCCGGTGCCTGACACCGGCGAGCCACTGATCGTCCAGAAGACCCGGGCCCAGTTCGCCAAGTGGGCCGCAGTCACCGGTGGTCTGTTCATGATCAACCTCGCCACCGGCATCAGTTCGCCCTGGTTTCTGTTCCCAATGGCCGGGATGGGATTCGGGCTGGTGAACAACTACGCGAAACTCTGGCAGGCGGGATACACCTGGCGCGACGTGCTCAGCCGTCCGCCGGCCCCCGACGCCATTTCGGCTCCGGCGGGGAAGGGTGGCAAGGTCGCGCGGCAGTTGCCGGCGCCGAAAATGGATGAGTACGGACAGCAGATGGCGCTGATGACCCAGGCGCACGCCGACCGGCTCGCCATCCTCAAGCTGCTCGACCGCATGTCGGCGGCGGAGCGGCAGATGCTCCCGGACGACGTGCAGGGCACGGTGGACGGGCTCTACCAGCGGGCCGCCGAATACGCCAAGACGCTGCACTCCATGGACACCAACATGGATCTGCAGGGCGTGGACCGGATTGATCAGCGGATTCAGGCCCTCGCGAAGGAACCCGACGACGACGAGCGGGCTCGGCGGCTGGCCCTCCTCGAGCGGCAGAAGAAGACCATCGCCGACCTGCGCGGGCGCCGAGACCACATCGCCAGCCAGCTGGAGAGCTGCATTCTGGCCATGCAGAACGTGCGATTCGACCTGCTGCGGCTCCGTTCAGCGGACGCTGCAGCAGCGCTGGGTGATCTCACCATGGCCACGCAGCAGGCCAGGGCGCTCTCCCGCGACGTCGACATCGCCATCCTCGCCGCGGGAGAAATCCGCGAGGCCCTGGGCAAGCCCGACTAGCCAGATCACCATCCGCTGTTGTGGCCCGCCCGCCCCGCTCTTCCCCCGGGGGCGGGCGTTCGTATATTGACCCCCGTCGCGCGCGTGTGCGGTATCGCCGGTCCCCCCGGTTCCGGGGCTTGGCGGACATCCGAATTCGGGAACCCTCAGTGTGAAGGATGGACAGCATGGACGGTCACCGTTGGATCCCCCTCGCAAGTTCCTGGGCGCGTGCGCTCGGCTCCATGGCGGTGATCGCCGCGATCGCCGGATGCGGCGAGAAGAAGCCCGCCGGCGAACCCGCCGCCAAGGCGAAGCCGGTCGTGGCGATGATCCGCGCCGCCGACTGGATGGGTCACGAGTGGAGTGAGGACGCGATCAAGTTCGGCTTGTCCGAGATGGGGATGGAGGAAGGCCAGGACTACGAACTGCGGATCACCTCCGCGCAGGGCGACCTCGCCACGCTGCCGACGCTCATCGACCAGGCCCGCGACCAGAAGGTCGCGGTCATCATCGCCCTGCAGGATCCCACCCTCCAGGCCGCGGTGCAGCGGGTGAAGGACATCCCCGTCGTCTTCCATCTGCTGTCCGACCCGTTCGCGGCCGGCGCGGGCACTACCGACTCGAACCACCTCGCCAACTTCACCGGTGTGTATGCCCCGGGCTTCGGCGACCCGGAGCAGGAGCGGCGCGTGGATCTGATCAGGCGCATCCTGCCGAAGGCGAAGACCATCGGCATCCTGTTCAGCCCCGAAGAGGAGCTGTCGGTGACACTCAAGGACAAGATGACGGAGTCGGCCAAGCGGGCCGGCCTGAAGACACAGACCCAGGGCGTCAGCGCGGTGGCGGACGCGGAGCAGGCGACCCGGGCGCTTCTCGGCCAGAAGGTCGACGCCATCGAGATCTACGGCAACGTGGCGCACACCGCCTTCGAGAGCATCATGAAGGTTGCCAAGGACAAGAAGATCCCGGTCTTCTCGTCGTCCCCGTTCGAAGTGATGAAGGGCGCGATCGCGGCCATCTATCCGGACTTCCAGGAGGGTGGCGCCGAGGCGGGCAAGATGGTCGGGCGGATCCTCAAGGGTGAGAGCCCGGCGGGCATACCGTTCTTCCGCGTCGTCCGCACCAAGATCTCGGTGAATCCCAACACCGGCGTTACCGTCCCGGTCGGTGTGACCTCCGAGGCCAACCAGGTGGTTGGCGACAGCACCAAGAAGTAATGCGCGTAAGCGCGGGGCACGACGGGCTGTTCTCCGTAGTGCGCCTTGCGGGCCGCCTCGATGGCGAGGCGGCCCGCAATCTTTCCGATACCCTCGAGGACGCACTCCGCGAGGGGGCCCGCTCCATCGAACTGGAGATGGCGGACGTCGAATACCTGAGCTCGGCGGGAATCCGCGTCCTCGCGCGGTTCACCGAGGACCTCAGTGCGCTCCGCGGAACCCTGCATGTGGTGGCCCCATCACCGCGGGCTCGCGCCGTGCTTGAGGCCGCCGGACTCGGCTCCACGATCATCGCGCAGAGCGGCCTTCCCCGCGCCGCCAACCCCTCCGGCCGCTTCAGCCGCTGGGGCCTGCCGGCGGTCGACGCCCGGTTCGGCAGCTATGAGATCTCCCACTACAGCGACGACGGCGTGAAGTGTGGTCTGGTGGGTCCCGGCGGTTCGACACTGGGGCAGCCAGTCGACGCGGCGGCGCACCGGGTCGTCTCCTTTCCCAAGCAGACATTTGGTCTCGGTATCGGGGCCCTGGGGGATCGCTACGAGGACGGCGCACCCCGATTCGGGGAGCTGCTGGCGGCCGAAGGGATCGCGGCGTATCTGCCCACCGAGGGCAATCGCGTCCCCGACTTCATGATGACCTACGCCAAGAACCCGCCGAAAGCGGTGCTGCTCCAGGGCATCACCTGGCGGGGGATGTACTCGGATCTCATCCGATTCTCCACCCAGCCCGACGCCGACGAGATCCCCATGGCCGAACTCGCGGAAGTCGGGGTCGAGATGCTCGGCGCGGATGCGGTCGCGCTTGCCGTCGTGGCAGAGATGCGGGGTGTGGTGGGGGCGAGCCTGCGCCGTTCACCCGCGCTGCTATCGGCGCAGGAGGCGGGGCTGACGGACGCCGCTCATCTAAGGGAACGGATCTCCTTCACCCCCGAGCAGGCTCACCACGGGACCACCGCGCTCATCGTGGGCATCGCCGCGCGCCGGCCGGACCCGCTGCTGGCGCCGTACCTGCGACCGATGGATGCGACGGGGGCCCTGACCGGCCATTTCCACGCGGCCATCTTCCCGTACAGCCCGGTGCCGCAGCGGACGGTCCTGCTCTCCGCGCTGCTGGATCGACTCTTCCAGGAGTCGCCACTGCGCGACGTCCTCCACCTGGTGCACGACGACCGGGGCACCGAGGGCACCGGCCAGACCGGCCTCCTGCGAGGCGTGTGCTGGATGGCCCGGATCGACAGCACGGAGATGCTGCCGTGAACCTGCTCCTTGGCGCGCTCACCGTCGGGCTGCAGCTCGCGCTGCTCAGCCTCGGGGTGCTGTTCTCCTTCCGTATCTTGCGCAGCCTGGACCTGACCACCGATGGCGCCTTTACCACCGGCGGCGCCGTCACCGGTGCGCTGCTCGTCGCCGGAGTCCACCCGCTGTTCGCCACGATCGGGGGCGGAATTGCGGGGACCCTCGCGGGGACCGTCACGGGACTGATCCACACCCGGTGGCGCATTGACGTGATCCTGGCCGGCATCCTGGTGACGACCGCCCTCTACTCCATCGACTTGTGGATCATGGGAAGCGGCAATCTCTCGCTGGCGGGG
>DAINRP010000031.1:0-17691 GCA_036741755.1 Gemmatimonadales bacterium | reverse complement strand
GCGCCAAGGCCACCGCCAGGGCGAGGAGCATCACGGAAAGGCAGATGCGCGGCCGCGTCATCAAGCATCGGGGCGATAAAGGGGAGAGGCACGGGCGCAATTGGCCCCTGGTTCGATGCCCCTAACCTGCCGTCGGCCCCGCATGGCCGCAAGTCAGGCGGATTCACTCCACCTTCACGACGACTTACCCACCACTCCGCTATGCTCTTCCACAGCGGAACTCCACGATTCCGCCTCGCTGCCACAGCCACAAGGAGGCAGCCATGCGAGGCATGAAGCATCTCACCGTCATCAGCCTCTCTCTGACGTTCCCCCTCACGATCCTCTCTGCTCAGCAGGACCCGCCACGGGAAGACTGCTGCGTCCACATCTACAACGTCGCCATCAACCTCGGCTGGGCCAGCAGTCTGCTCAACCACGTCATCGTCCCCAGCCCGGCACCGTCGTCTCGGTGAGCGGCGGGCTCGACGAGCGGATCGAGGCGGACAAGATCGCCGGCTAC
Organism: Gemmatimonadales bacterium; assembly: GCA_036741755.1. Lineage (GTDB taxonomy): Bacteria > Gemmatimonadota > Gemmatimonadetes > Gemmatimonadales > GWC2-71-9 > JADJOM01. The sequence goes on along the minus strand of DAINRP010000031.1, from coordinate 17,189 downwards.
GATCGCAACGACTTCACCGCGACGTTCGAATCGACTCCAGTGAATCTGGAGATCGACGCCACGGGCCGGGCGACCGTGAACCAGCAGCTACGGTTCCACATGAGTTCCTACAACCGCGGCATCCACGTGCTCGACGAAGTCGAGTTCACTTACACCCTCTCGAGTGGCACCGGCACCGTCGAGCGGGTCTCGGGCCAGTCGACCTATCGTCAGGTGATGAAGTCGAACGGGCGGGTGACGCGGGATGTGAACGGGACGCTGCCCTGGAACGCCGAACGGCAGCCGGATGGCTCGTACAAGTTCAACATCGAGAACGGCATGGGCGGGTGGTACGCGCCGATTCCCTACATTCTGCGCTGAACCTGACTGGCGAGCGCGTCGGCTCCGTCCGACCCGAAGCACCGCCCCCGGCCGGCGCGCTTGGCAGCGAAGAGTCGCGCATCGGCGCAGTTGACGAGGGCCTTGGGGGTCGTCGCCTCGCCATCCGCCGGCGTTCCCGCGATGCCCGCGCTGAAGTTCACCGTGAGGATCCGTCCCTCGCCCAGGTCGATCGGCTGTTCCGCGATCGCCTGCCGGAGCAGCTCGATCCGTCCCAGCGCCGCCTCCCGGTCCGTGCCGGGCAGCAGGACCACGAACTCCTCCCCGCCATACCGGGCCACGAGGTCGGTCCGCCGCATGGCGTCTCCGAGGCGCCCGGCCACCTCGCACAGCACCCGGTCGCCCTGCGCGTGGCCGTGGACATCGTTGATATGCTTGAAGTGGTCGATGTCGAGGAGGGCGAGCGCCAGCGGCTGGCCGGCTCGCGCCGAAGCGTCCATCGCGGCGCCGAGCGCCCGGTCAAAGTGCCCCCGGTTGAAGAGCCCGGTGAGACCGTCACGGGCGGCGAGGTACAGCAGCCGCTGCGCGCGGCGGACGATGGTGACCGCGAGGAGGGTCGCGGCGCCGATCAGGATCAGCCGGGTGGAGAGGTCGACCGGTGAATAGGGGCCGGCGTCGGCGATGTATCGAGGATCGCCGAGGGTGTAGTGGGTCGCGGCGTACAGCCAGAGACCGGCATACTGGCACAGGGCGAGGACCCCCACGGCGATGCAGATCCGCGCGTCATAGCGGAGACTCGTGGCCAGCACCGCCAGGAAGTACATCTCGAAGGTCACCTTCGAGTTCAGCGCGATCATCGGCGAGCCCACGATGAGAAAACTGACCAGCGCCAGGCTCACCATCGATACGTCGAAGGCGCTCGACGCCAGACCGATCCACGGGCGCCACAGCCCCTGACGGAGCCACGCCCAGATCGCCCCCGAAGCGAGGGCCGCGGCCAGCGTCACCGCGAATCCGGTGATGTGAATCGGTTCAGTGGGAGAGTGGACGATGTTCCAGGTGGGCGCCATCAGCAACAGGGCCATCGCGAGCACCCGAACCCTCGCGACCACGAATTCACCCTCGATACCGGCGGCGGCGAGTGCCGGATCCGGCTGCGCCCACAGCGGCGAGCCGGCGGCACCATCGGCGGGACGGCCCAGAGCGGCAATGACGTTCATGCGAGAAGATAGCCCACGACCGTGCAATCGTTGTAGGCCAAGCGGGGCCAAGGCATGCCTTGACCCCGCTTGGCCTACCGGGCTTCCTGGTCGAAGCCCCTCAGCCTGAACTCGGCTTCCACATCGCGGCGTCGAGGATCGACCAGAGGTGAATGATCCAGCCCAGCAGGAACCACCAGAGGATCGCCGCCAGCACGAACATGATGGCGGCCTTGATGAGCCGTCCCTGCAACAGCTGGCCGAGACCGGGTATGAAGAAGCTGGCGAGCGCGGCGATTACGTTGCCGCTGGAGCCTTGGCCTGCCATGGGTCTGCCTCCGAATGGGAACTGCGCGGCAACAATCGTATGCTGCCGCGCGCGACAACACTACGCAACCCGCAGCCCGATGTTCCAGTGTGTCTACGTGTTTCCGAAGGCCCGCACCGGAAGCGTCCCGGAACGCCATCAGGTCCTTGCCGCCGGAGGGCCGCGGGGAACCCCAGTCACTACCGAAACAGGTGCGTGAATCTCCGCTTGAACTCCACCTTCCGTTCCGCCTCACTCGCCGCGGTCAGCCCCGCGCACTTGTGCGCCGCATGCCCGTCCCATCCTTCGGGCCATGACTGGAACACCTTGTCGTCGCATCCGGGACAGCGTACCCGCTGCTGGGCGACATCGTCCGCCGCGAGCTGGTTGGCGTTGACGATGACACCGTCCTCAAGCTCCGGCTCCGACACGATGATCCTCATCTGCGGATTGGCGAGCCGGGCGGTGAAACACCGCTCGTGACAGAAGTACTCGAGCATCGTCCGCTCGCGCCCCTCGCCAGGGCGCTCCAGCCACACTCGGCATGGCTCGCTCGCGGTGTTCCTGATCTCCCGCCCGCAGAAGCAGCAGGCCTCCCAGTGGAACTCGGCCGCCTGCGGCTTGAGGCCGGCGAGAAACTCGTGTACACCCACCTGACCCTCCAAGGTACCGGTAACGTTTCCCTGAACTGGCTGGCAATCTCCGCCCCAGGTCACCCTCCGCAAGCCCTCGGCTCACCCGGAGCGTGGGGTGGGATTCACGGCGAAGCCCACGTCGTTTCAGGGACAGTGGCGGAGCCGCGGCTTCAGCCGCGACTCGCGCGGCTGTTCTCTCGGTCCCGCAGTCCGATTCGCCAGAAATGCACCCCCGCCCAGCTCAACCACACCGTGAGTGGATATGCCGCCACTCGCTCCATCCCTCCCTGTCCCAGGCCCAGATACCGCCCCTCCACGAACAGCACCGTCCCCACCAGCCCGAGGATCCCCATCGCCTGTGACACCCGGTCGAACCGGCGGCTCCCGCTCCCTGCGCCCCCCAGAACGATCATCCCCAGGTTTCCGCTGATGAAGTTGAGCGCCGCCCCCGCGGTGTGCACCGCGATGTTCTCGTTCTCCGGGAAGAGTCCGACAAGAAACACCCCGAACCCCGCGACCGATATCAGGAACAGCCCCGCCGCCCGCGCCCACCCGGTGCGAAACGCTGCCGCGACCAGCTCCGCCCCGGCCGCCATGGTCAGGCCGAGCAGCAGGAACGACGCATTCATCCCTGCATGCCAGGGGGAGCATATGTAGATCGAGGATCCGACCGGGTACGCCGCGCAGGCGGTGTTCCCCAGGTCGCTGATGTAGCGGGCCGTGAGGCTGTATGGCGCATTCCACCCGTGCGCCACCACCACCTGCACGATGAAGAACTGAATCGACGACGCCCAGAGCAGGGCGCCCCAACGCGTGCGCGCTGATACCATGCCTTCATCCTAGCGCTTCATTCGCTCCCGCCATATCCTCTCCCCCCATGACCGACCATCTCCCGGGCCGCATCCCCGCCACCACCGCGCTCCGCGTGCTGCTCCGGCAGGCCGGTCTCGAGCACTCCGAGCCACTGCTCTTCCTCCTCGCCGGTGGCATCGGCGCCGGGGTCTTCGCCTTCCTGTATGAGAAGGAAGATCAGGCCAGCCTCTTTCTCGCCGGCCGTCACCTCTGGGCCGACGATCAGCTCTATCTTACGGCCGCCGCCAAGCGGCTGGGATTCCGCACCGTGGTAAAGGAGTCCACCTCCACCAGGGTCGGCGAGGAACAGCTCCGCGCCGCGCTCGACGAAGGCCACCCCGTCATCGCCTGGGTGGACCTCGCCCACCTGCCACACCGGGCCGCTCCCGCGCGCCTCTCCGGCGGCGGCTACCACGTCATCACCGTGTACTCCCTCACCGGCGACACCGCGCTGATCGGCGACCTCGCACCGGACCCGATCGCCATCCCACTCCGCGATCTCGGCATCGCGAGGCAGCGGATCGTGAAGCAGCGCAACCGGCTGCTCTGGCTCGAGCGAGCGAAGAGCACCGGCAGGCCGCCGACGCCCCAGGCGCTCATCGACGAGGCCCTCGCCACCTGCGTGAGCACACTGACCAGGGCGAAGATGGCCAACTTCCGGCTCGATGCCTTCGAGGAACTCGCCGACCGGATGGCCGGCACCAACAAGGAAAGCTGGGCCCAGATGTTCCCGCCCGGCGGGCGGATGTGGACGGCGCTCACCTCCTTCTACACCTACATATCGAACTACTTCACCGGCGGCGGTCTCTGCCGCGCCATCTTCGCCGAGGGGCTCCGCGAAGCCGGCCTCGGGGAAGCGGCGGACCGCTACGCCGATCTGGCCCACCGGTGGGACGCAGCGGCGACGCTCGCACTGCCTGACAAATATCCCGCCTGCCGCGAGGCCCGTGAGCTCCTCGACCGGAAGGCGGAGCTCGGCCGCACGGGTGGCCCGGTCAAGGAGATCCGCGCCTGCTGGGAACGGCTCGATCGGCTCGCCGCCGAGGCGAGGAAGAAGTTCCCGCTGCCCGCCGCCGAGGCCGCTGCGCTCCGCGGGGAACTCGCGCACCAGGTGCGGGATCTTTTCGTGCGGGAGACCGCCGCACTCGCCGCACTGAAGCGCTGAACTAGATTACGGCATGCGATTCTCCCCCCTCGCGGCCTTCGCCGCCCTGTTCGCCGCCTGTGCTCCGTACAGTCCCCCAAAGGTGAAGGAGCCGCCCCCCGCGGAACTTCCGCCGGCCCGGACTGGTCCCGGCGGCATCGTGCTGCAGGATCAGGTCTCCGGCACGACGCAGCGCCTGCAGGCGGTCAGCGTCGTGAATGAGAACGTCGTCTGGGCGAGCGGGACCGGGGGCACCTTCGCCCTCACGGTGAACGGCGGCAGGAGCTGGCGAACCGGGGTCGTCGCCGGCGCCGACAGCCTCGAGTTCCGGGACGTGCAGGGCTTCGATGCCAGGACCGCCTTCCTGCTCAGCTCCGGCAACGGCCCGGCTTCGCGGATCTACCGCACCGGCGATGGCGGCCAGAACTGGCAGCTGCAGTTCATCAACCGCGACAACACCGCCTTCTTCGACTGCTTCGCGTTCTGGGACCGGAAGAGTGGCATCGCCTGGAGCGACAACGTGGGCGGGCGCTTCCCCTATCTCGTCACCGCCGACAGCGGCCAGAGCTGGCGCCCGCACTATCTCGACGGCGCCACCCCGGGCGAGGGCGCCTTCGCCGCGAGCGGCACCTGCGTCGTTGCGGCCGAGGGGCGGAAGGCCTGGGTCGCGACCGGCGCCGGAACCGCTTCACACGTGTATTACACTCCCGACCGCGGCGGCACCTGGCAGAAGTTCGACACGCCGATGGTACAGGGGACCAACACCACCGGGCACACCACGATCACCTTCCGCAGCAGCCTGGACGGACTCGCTGCTGGCGGGGACATCGGCAGCGCCAAGAGCGTCACCGACAACGTGATCGTCACCCATGACGGCGGCCGCACCTGGACGCTCGGGGGCCGCCCCACTTTCACCGGCGCCGTTTTCGGCGCGGTCTACGTGCCGGGCGCCGGCACCACCGTCGCCGCCGTGGGCCCCGGGGGCGCGAGCCTCTCCAGAGACGATGGCAGGAGCTGGGTGGCGCTGGATACCCTGAGCTACTGGAGCGCGGCCTTCGCCACTCGTCAGGCGGGGTGGATGGTGGGGCCGGCGGGGCGGATTACAAAGGTGACCATTCCGTAGCTCATGCAGGGGCGACCAGCCGGTCGCCGCTCTCGATTTCGCCGCGGAGCGCCGTGCCCGATAGCACCGCCACCGTCCACCTCCTCGCCCCGGAACATGCGGAGGCGATCCAGCGGCTCGCCTCCGACGCCCGCATCGCGGCAACGACCCGGATTCCGCATCCCTACCCCGAGCAGGGTGCGCGCGAGTTCATCGCGGCGCAGATCGCCGCGAGGCAGCGGGGCACCTCCTGGACCTTCGCGATCATCGACCGCGACGAACTCGTCGGCGTCTGTGGCATCGAAGGCATTGGCGGCGATGAGCCCCCCGAACTCGGCTACTGGGTCGGGACCCCCTACTGGGGCCGGGGCTACGCGAGCCGCGGTGTGCAGCTGGTGCTCGATTTCGCCTTCCAGAACCTCCAGCTGGACCAGGTCCGCGCCCATGCCCTCGAGCACAACACCGCTTCGCGCCGGGTGCTGGAGAAGAGCGGATTCGAGTTTCTCCGCGTGGTACCCCACTACGATGCCGCGCTGGGTAATCTCGAGCAGATGATCGCGCAGTATCTCATCACCCGACCCCCAATACGCACTTCGCACTAAGTACACGGAACTCGGAACTCAGCCCCCCCCCGGGGCTGGCACACCTGATGCCTTGATGCCTCCCGCCGGTGCTCGCGCATCCCGTAACTCCGCGAGATCGCACCGGTGTTGCGCGCCAGCAGGACATTGTGTCGGTCAAACTGACCCCGTCACGACACTTTGACCCGATGGCGCCCCCGCATCGGAGGCATTGATGACTCGTCCCGCCTGGCCCCGCGCAGTCACCGCGCTCGTGGGCGACTCCTTCGCCGCCGGCCTGCTGGTCGCCGGCGTGTTCAATCTTCCCCGGCACTCCCTGGCGCAGCCACTCGGCGTCTCGGCGCCGGCGGCCACCGCCAGCACTGCGTCCCTCAGCGCACTCAGTGACGGCTTCGCCGCGATCGCCGACCGGGTCAAACCGAGCGTGGTCTACATCGAAAGCACCCATCAGGGCTCCCGGCAGCCGCGCCCCGAGATCCCGAAGGAGTTTGCGCCCTTTTTCCGCGGCATGCCGGGCTCGCCTGACAAGCCAGAGGTCTCCCGCGCCTCGGGCTCCGGGTTCATCGTCTCCGCGGACGGAGACATTCTCACCAATGCGCACGTCGTGGAGGACGCGGACCGCGTCACCGTCCGCCTGCTCGACCATCGCCAGTTCACCGCGAAGGTTCTGGGCACCGACCCGACCACCGACGTCGCGCTGATTCACATAGATGCCTCCGGCCTCACCCCCGCCGTCCTGGGCAACAGCGACGACACCCGCGTCGGCGAGTGGGTGCTGGCCGTGGGCAACCCGCTGGGCGAGAACCTCTCGTTCACGGTGACCTCGGGCATCATCAGCGCCAAGGGGCGCACGCTCCAGCTACCCAACCAGAATGAACGCAGCATCCAGGATTTCATCCAGACCGACGCCGCCATCAACCCCGGAAACTCCGGCGGCCCGCTGGTCAACGTGAAGGGTGAGGTCATCGGCATCAACAGCGCCATCGCCAGCGAGACCGGCTTCTACACCGGGTACGGCTTCGCCATCCCGGTGAACCTGGTGCATCAGGTGATGGAGCAGCTCGCCAACGGCGGCCACGTGCACCGTTCGGCCCTCGGCGTCCGCGTGAAGAACGCCTCCGAGACCGATGCGGCCTATGTGGGGCTCAAGGAAGTGCGCGGCGTGGTGGTCGAGGACGTGGGTGATGCAGACTCACCTGCACGGAGGGCCGGCCTCGAGCAGGGCGACGTCATTATCGCGCTCGACGGCAGGCCGGTCGACTACGTTGGTCAGGTGCAGCAGTCGATCGCCTTTCGGAAGCCGGGCTCGGAGGTCGCGGTGGAAGTGGCGCGGAAGGGCGGCGTGCACCGGACGTTGAAGGTCCGGCTACAGGAAGCACCCGCCTCGGCGGTGCCGGTGGCGGAGCGTGAGCCAGCCGCGGGGCAGGACGACCAAAGCGATCGCACCGACATCGCAAGCCTGGGCATCACCGTCGAAAAGAGCGAGGAAGAGGGGGTGCGCGGTCTCGTCGTCACCGGCGTGGATCCCTCGGGTCCCTGTGCCGATCAGATCGCCTCGCCCGACAATGGCGGGCCCGACGTGATCGTCTCCATCGAGGGCAACAAGGTCACCACTCCGGCAGCGCTGCAGACGGCCATCCGCAGCGCCGGTCATCACGGCATCGTGGAGCTCGTCGTCTTCAACGCGCCGAGCAAAAGCCGCCGTATCGAGCGGGTGCGGGTCGAGTAGCTCCAGCTTCCGTCCCGCAAAGCGATCAGTGTAAAAGTGCCTAGTGCTTAGTGCGCAGTGAGAAGAAGATGCCCCGTCTTCCCCGATCGCACTAGGCACTAGGCACTAGGCACTAGGCACTCGTCTACTTGAAGCTGATCAGCTCCACCTCGAAATGCAGCGTCGCGTTCGGCGGAATGGTCGGAGGCGAACCCTGCGGACCGTAGGCCAGATCGCTCGGGATCCAGAACTCATACTTCGAGCCGGTGTTCATCATCGCCACGCCCTCAGTCCAGCCCGGGATCACCTGGTTGAGCGGAAAGGTCGCCGGCTCGCCGCGCTTGTAGGAGCTGTCGAACTCCTTGCCGTCGAGCAGCATGCCCTTGTAGTGCACCGTCACCTGGCTCGTCTTGCTCGGCCGCGGACCGGTGCCTTCCTTCACGACCTTGTACTGCAGCCCGCTGGGAGTGGTCTTCACGCCGTCCTTGCCTTTGTTGTCGGCGAGGAACTTCTCGCCGTCCTTCTTGTTCTCCAGCCCGGCCGCCGAATCCTTCTGCCGCTGGATGCCCATCATGCGGACCTGGAAGGCCATCATGGTGGACTGCATCACCGAATCGCTGTACATGGCGGCGCTGCCGGCCATGCCTTCCTTGAGACCGCGGAAGATGAGGTCGGGCTTCACCGGCACCGACTGCTGCTTGAGGTTTTCGCCCATCTTGTAGCCGAGGATGTAGCTCACACTATCGTCGGAGGTGGACACCTTGGTGCCACCGATGCCGCCAGCCTGCTGGCCGCAGCCCAGCGCCACGGCGGATACGGCGAAGAGGGCCGACTTGGCCAGGAATCGCATGCACACTCCCAATCAGGGGTCACGGGGGACTGCCTTGGACGGGCGTGAATATAGTAGGGGGGCGGGCCGTTGGCCCGCCCCCGACCCACCCCTCTCCCCGACCCCTCCTGTGGGCGACCCTGGTGATTGCCCGCCCCGTCTCAGCCCTGCGCCTGGGCCGCCCCCTACCGCCGCTCCAGCCTCCAGGCGATCTCCCGCCCCATCCCCTGAGGATAGGCCAGCGAAACCCACAGCAGCGCGACCGGCTCGAGCAACCGGGCCCTGGCAAGCGGCCCGGCATCCACCATCGCGAAGCCCAGCTCCTCGCCCAAGCGCCGGACGACCCCCTTCGCCTCGGCGTCGTCGCCGCAATACAGCATCGTCGCGGCGCCGCCGGGATAGTTGGGATTCAGGTAGTTGTTTGCCCCGGTGGTATTGAAGCACTTCACCACTCGGCCCGACTTGGCCACCTTGGCCACCTCCTCTCCGCCAGAGGTGTTCCCGCCAACGGTGAGCCCGGAGAGGTTGGGTCCGATCGGGTTGGTCGCGTCGATCACCACCCGCTTCCCAAGGTCGAGGGCGGCCACCAGTGCGGTCGTCCCCTCCCACGGAGTGGCGAGCACCACGACCTCGGCCCCCGCCACCGCCTCGGCGATCGTCGCCGCACGAGCACCCGCAACCTCCGACAGCGCGGCGGTGATCTTGGGGCTCTTCGGGTCCCTCGCCCCAAACACGATGGTATGTCCCTTCTTTGCCCACCCGCGGGCCAGGCTCCCGCCAACCGATCCGGCCCCGATAATCGCGATCTTCACTCAATCCCCCTCATGAATCATCGGGGCGGCCGAAGCGGCTGCTCCCGTCCCGTCACGCTACTGCCCCAGCGCTTCGATCACCAGGCGCGCGACCGCGGCGCCGGAGTATTGCTGCTGCCCTGTCACCAGTCGGGCGTCGCGGAAGGCGAACTCGCGCCAGGCCGGCGCGGTGATGAAGTTGGCGCCGAGCTTCCGGGCCTCGTCCTCGATCCGGAACGGCATCACCTTCTTGCCGACCATCGTGTCGGCGATGTCTTCCTCGCTGTTCGCGAAGCCGGTGAGCGTGCGCCCTCTGATGAGCGGAGTACCGTCCGGCGCTTTCACGTAGAGCAGCGCCGCCACGCCGTGGCAGAGCGCCGCCGTCACCTTCTCCGCGGCGTGAAAGTCAGCCAGCAGCTTGTGCAGCGCGGGCTCCGTCGGGAAGGTGAACATCGGGGACTGCCCCCCGGAGACCACGATCGCATCGTAATCGGCCGCGCGGCAATCGGCGACCCGCTTGGTGGTCTCGAGCATCGCAGCAAGCGCGGGCGTACTGAGGAAGCCCATACTCACCAGATCGTGCGCCGAGTAGCCGCTGCCGTCCCGCGGATCGCTCAGCGAGTCGAGCACGACCTTGCCCCCCTTCGGGCTGGCCAGATCAATGGTATACCCCGCCTCGGTAAAGGCGAGCCACGGGTGGGTGAATTCCGAGGCCCAGAACCCGACGGGCCAGCCCAGCGTAGTCGAAACTGAAGGACTCGCCACCACCATCAGTATGCGCTTCGGTCGGGATGTGGAGTTGTTCACTGTGGCACTCATATCTGCTCCCTCAGGGTCGGATGATCGGTCTGGACAACTGCGCATCCAGACTAGACCATTCACAGGACGGCCAGCAAGTACATACAGATGAGTGCCATACACACCTGTGGGTAACCATGAGCACAGCCACGCGAACGCCCGACGCCTTCACCAAATTCCACGGCAGCACCCAGCTCCTTGCCCTCCTCGCCGACAAGTGGACCATCCCCGTCGTGCACTCCCTCGCCCGTGGCACCAAGCGGTTCGGTGAACTGCAGCGCGAGATCGGCGGGGTGTCGCAGAAGATGCTGACGCAGTGTCTGCGCGCCCTCGAGCGGCATGGACTGGTCGAGCGGACCGTCTACCCCGTCATCCCCCCCAAGGTGGAATACGCGCTCACTGCCCTCGGTGAGAGTCTCAACGAACCGCTGGCGGGGCTCTGTCGCTGGATCGAGAAGAACGGGAGGACGCTGGAGCGAACCGCGGAGGCGAGCGAGGAGACATAGTCCTCGGTGGGCAGCTGCCGGGCGCCGTGACAATACGACGAGGGATCTCTCGGGGTACATATCCCGGGAGATCCCTCGCCCTGCAGAAGGCTCCATTCAACAAGACGTCCGGCACCAACCGCCTAATCGCCCAATCGCCCTTCACCCTCACACCGTCCCCCCCACCGTCCGCGTGATCACCACCTGCCCGCAGCCGGTGAAGTCGATCTGCACGTTGGTGACCTCGGTGTTCCGGGTCATCACCAGGTCGAGGCGACCGGCGGTGAAACGCGGCGCGACGGCGCAGGTCGGATCGTAGAGCAGTGGAGTCGTGGTGGTGATGGACTCGGTCCAGGTTCGATTGCCGTTGGTCCAGCTGCCGGTGCCGTCGAGGGTCCATGTGCCCGCGGGGAGCGGCTGGCCGAAGGCGATCGTGCCCGGGGTCGTCGCGGTGAACTTGCTCACCCAGTCCTTGGAATGGATGTGCGAGCGGCCGCCGGCGAAGGTCCGCACCGTGACGAAGTTGGTGACCGCATGGCCGAGGGTATCGGGGCTGGCGCCCCACTGGCGGATGCCGTTGTGGACGGCGCTGAAGCTCCGAGCGGGGAATGCCGTGTTGGTGCGGCTGCGGCGGAAATCGGTGAAGACGTGCTTGACGCCGACACTGCTCACCAGCGGGAGCGGATCCAGAAAGTCGATCGTGCCGCTCAGCGAATCGATGATCACCCCGTTGCCGCGGGTGAAGACGCAATCATTGTAGGCGAAGCGGACCGAATCGGGAACTAGATCGCCATCGCTGTTGACCGGAGGCAGCGGCGTAATCGTAGCGCAGCTGGGCGGCGGGGTGTTGATGCGGGCACCGGAAGACGACACGGCGAACTCGACACCGGTCGTGGCATCGAAGCTGGAAAACTCGGCGAGGTCATCCATGTCCTGCGCCACATCGGCGCCCAGACTCTGGGCTTCACCGATGGAGAGGGCGTTCAGATTACTGGAGGGGGCGCTGCTGTCGGAACAGGCGCCGAGTCCAAGGCTCAGCGCGGCGAGCAGTGCGACGCCGAGCCTGATCGGGGGATTCGACATACCGGGTGCTCCTTGAGTTGGGGTGTTCCCTGCGGCCAGCTTCCACCCGGTAGATGGTGGGACCTAACGAATTGTTAAGTCGTGACCTGGATCACACCCTCCGTTGGGGCCGCCCCCACGGCTAGTCCTTGTGAGGGCGGCTGCGCCGGGCCCCTTGCCCAGCCGTAGCGGCCCGGTCGAACCTCGCACTGACTTCCTACGGCCTGGCCCCCTTGGGCTTGCAGCCGAAGAGGCCAAAGTGCCCCAGGATCCGCTCCAGCGGGCAGAACCCGGTGATTGTGGACTGGATCAGATTCACGCCGACAAAGGCGGTGAACAGGAACCAGTAGGGACTCACCCACCACCCCAGCGCCAGCGACAGCAGGATGAAGGTTCCGGCGAAGCGCCGGATGATCGCATCGTTGCACATGGCATCAATCCCCTAGATGAAGTTCTCTACCGGCATCACCGCGGCATGCAGCCGTTCCCCCTGCGGCGCCTCGCGCTGCCATGCGGCAAGCGCCGGCAGCACCTCCCGGGCCACCTCGTCCGGTACCATCGTGAAATACACCGTCTCTTCCCCGGGAAAGGCCCGGTTTCCCTCGTGCCTTCCGCTCTTCCCCGCCCCATGCGCCGGTGCATACCAGGTATAGCTGGCGATCCGATTTCGATCAAGCAACTCCCCCACCGACTGATGGTGCGGGCCGGTATAGACGATCAGCAGCAGCTTCATGACATGCCCCTCCCCCCGCTCTTCCGCCGCATGAGCTCCCAGTACAGGATCGGTACCACCACCATCGTGAGCAGCGTGGCGACGATCGCCCCGCTCATCAGCGCGACCGCGAGCCCCTGGAAGATCGGGTCGAGCACCATCACCAGCCCGCCCACCACCACCGCCGCCGCCGTCAGCGCGATCGGCCGGAACCGCACCGTGCCCGCCTCGATGACCGCTGCCCGGAGCGCGACACCGCGCTCCTCCGCGAGTTGGATGAAGTCCACCAGGAGGATCGAGTTCCGCACGATGATCCCGGCCAGCGCGATCATGCCGATCATGCTCGTTGCGGTGAAGAACGCCCCCGTCAGCGCGTGGCCCGGCAGGATGCCCACCAGCGTAAGCGGAATCGGCGCCATGATCACCAGGGGAATGGTGAACGACTCGAACCACCACACCACCAGCACATAGATCAGCAGCAGCACCGCCGCGAAGGCGAGGCCCAGATCGCGGAACACCTCGATCGTGATCTGCCACTCGCCGTCCCACTTGATCGCGGTCTGGTCCAGCCGGTCCGGCTGCACCGCGTTGTAGCGGTGGATCTCGGAGCCCCGGACCCGGATCGTGTCGAGCGCCTGATTCATCGCGAGGATCGCGTAGACCGGACTCTCGATCGTCCCGGCGACATCGCCGGTCACGTAGATCAGCGGCCGCAGGTCACGCCGGTAGCGGGCGGGATCCCGAAGCGTCGAATCCACCGTGACGAACCGGCCCAGCGGCTGCGGTCCCATCATCGTGGGAATCGGCAGGGCGAGGAGCGCCTCCGCGCTCGAGCGGCCGGTGAGCGGCAGCCGCGGCACGATCGCGACGCCCTCGCGTGCCGTCGCCGACGAGGTGAGCCCTACCGATGTGCCCGACTGCGCCAGATAGACCGTCTGGACGATCTGCTCGACGCTCGCCCCCGCGGCCGACGCGCGGGCGCGGTCCACCCGGAAGCTGAGCCGATGTTCCGGCGCTTCGACCGTCCAGTCGACATCCACCACGCCCGGGGTGTGTTCGAACACCTGCTTCACCCGCGAGGCCGTCTCCAGCCGCACGCTATCGCTGCCGGCGTAGACCTCCGCCACCAGGGTGGACAGCACCGGAGGCCCCGGCGGAATTTCGGCGATCTTGGCGCTCGCGTGATAACGCGCGGCGATCGAATCAATCGCCGGCCGTACCGCGACGGCGATCGCGTGGCTCTGCCGGGAGCGCTCGCCCTTCGACACAAGGTTCACCTGCACATCCGCGACGTTAGCGCCACTCCGCATGAAGTAGTGCCGCACCAGACCGTTGAAGTTGAATGGCGCCGCGGTCCCCGCGTAGACCTGCGTGCTCCGCACCTCCGGCACCGTACGCAGGTACGCCGCCACCTCGGCGCCCAGCGCGGCGCTGCTCTCCAGCGTGGTTCCCTCGGGCTGGTCGAGGATCACCTGGAACTCCGACTTGTTGTCGAAGGGCAGCATCTTGACTTGCACAACGCGGAACGCCACCAGCCCCATCGAGAGGATGAGCAGCAGCACGACGCCAACATAGAAGAGCACTCGGCGCCGTGAGTGATCCATCAGGCCGGACATGAGCCGGCCGTAGAATCCGCCAGTCTCGTTCTGAGGCGACGAGGAAGCCTCCCCGGGGCGTGGGGTTGGCGGGGCTTGGCCACGACCCGGGGAGGCGATTGAGTCGCTGGCCGCTGGCGAATCGACCGCATCGCCTGGAGACGTAGGCAAAGCCGCGTGCACGTGGCCCTTGAGCAGCCGGTAGGCCAGATACGGCGTCACGATGAACGCCACCGCGAGACTCGCGAGCATCGCCACGCTGGCGCCGACCGGGATCGGCCGCATGTACGGCCCCATCAGCCCGCGCACGAACGCCATTGGCAGGATCGCCGCGATCACGGTGAAGGTCGCGAGGATCGTCGGGTTCCCGACCTCATCCACCCCTTCGATCGCCGCCTCGGCGGGGTCCTTCCCGCCCATCGCGATATGGCGGTAGATGTTCTCCACCACCACGATCGCGTCGTCCACCAGGATGCCGATCGAGAAGATCAGCGCGAAGAGCGTGATCCGGTTGAGGGTGTACCCAAGGGCGTAATAGCTGAACAGGGTGAGCGCGAGGGTCACCGGCACCGCGACCAGCACCACGACCGCCTCACGCCAGCCGAGGAAGATCCAGATCAGCAGCGTCACGGAGAGTGTCGCGATAGCGAGATGGAGAATCAGTTCGCTCGCCTTCTCGCGGGCTGTCTCGCCGTAGTTCCGGGTCTCGGTGACCACCACGTCACCGGGCAGCAGCCGACTCCGCGCCTCGTCGACCCGTTCGAGCACCTGCCGCGCCACATCGGTCGCGTTGGCGCCCTTCCGCTTGGCGATCGCAATCGTCACCGCACTCGACGAGCCGGAGCCGCTCGTCGCGTGAGCCACGTAGTCGGTGCGTTCGCCGTACTCCTCGCGCACCTGCGCCACATTGCGCAGATAGACCGGCGTGCCCCGCTGCGAACTCACCACCACGCCAGCCACCTCCGCCGCGCTCTTGAGCGCGGCCCCGACCTGTACCCGGTACATCGAGCCGCCGCTCGCGAACTCTCCCGCCTCGAGCCTCGCGTTCGCGCCCTTGAGCGCCATCGCCACTTCGCCGGGTGTCACCCCGGCGGCGGCCAGCCGCGCCGCGTCCAGATCCACCCGGATCTGCTTCGGCTGTCCGCCGATCACCGACGTCTCGGCGACATCGGGGACGGTGCGGATTTCGTCCTCAAGCTGGGTGGCGAGCTGGCGCAGTTCGTTTGAGCCGTAGCGTTTCGAAGACAGCGTCAGAGTAAGGATTGGGACGTCGTCGATCGAGTGCGGCTTGACGATCGGTGGCAGCGCTCCCGGCGGCATCCGGTCCATCGCCGAGAAGAGCTTGGCATGCACCCGGGTGACGCTGCGCTCCTGGTCCTCGCCGACCTTGAAGCGGACCGTGACCAGGGTGTACCCCTCCCCGGCCATCGAGTAGACATGCTCGACCGCCGGGATCTCCCACATCCGCTGTTCGATCGGCCGGGTGATGAGATTCTCGACTTCGGCGGGCGTCGCCCCCGGCATCGCCGCGATCACGTCGATCATCGGCACCGAGATCTGCGGCTCCTCTTCCCGCGGCGTGGCGAAAATGCCGATCAGCCCCATGGCCAGCGATGCGATGATCAGCAGCGGCGTCAGCTTCGAGTGGAGGAAGCGGCGCGCCAGCGTTCCGGCGAAGCCCATGATCAGTGGCTCCCGACGACGATCTCGTCACCGGCGGTGAGTCCCGACAGAACCTCGACACAGGCCGCGGCGCCGGCCGGGGCATTGCACGGCCCGCCGATCTTCACCCAGCGGAGGGCCGTGATGCCTCCGACAGTCACCCGCACACCGGTGAGATCCCCCTCCTGTACTAGCGCCGTCGCGGGGATGAGAATCGCGCTTCGGGTGCCATCGGGAATCAGGAGCGTCGCCGCGCTGCCGGACATGAACGCCTCCTTCGGGTTCTCGACGAGGGCGTTCACGGTATAGACCGCGCCCGCAGGAGCCGGCACCGCACCCTCGATGATGGCGCGCGCTGGATGGCCTTCGATCGCCGCGTCGAGCGACTGGCCCGTCTTGAGCCCCGACGCGACCCGGGGCGGCACCGTCACGCTCACCCGGAGGCGCGCGGCGTCCTGCACTTCGACAATCGGTGCGCCGGGTGCGGCAAAGGCGCCTGCATCCACGAACCGCTGCGTCACCACGCCGCTGAAGGGAGCCCTGATCTCGGCGTAGTCGCCAATCGCATTGAGTTCGTCCCGGGAAGCGCGCGCGGTGCGGAGGCCCGCCTCCGCCCGGGCCAGGCCGGTCTCCACCTGCTCCAGCTGATAGCGGGTCGCCGCGCTGTCGGCGTACAGCGCCCGGAAGCGCGCGGCCTGCGTCTGGGCGTCCTGGTACATCGCCTCGGCGGCGGCGATACCGGCATCGACCTGCGCGCGCTTGGCCTCGACATCTCGCGCGTCGATCCGTGCAAGCACCTGGCCCTTCGCGACCCGGTCGCCTTCACGCACCAGCACCTGGGTCACGCTGCCCATCAACTTGGTGCTCAGTGTGGCCCGCTGGAATGGCTCGGCGACGCCCGCGGCCTCGAAGGTCCCCGTGATCGTGGTGTCCCGCACCGTCAGCGTCGCGCCGACCGCCTGTTCGGCCGCCGTGCCACCGGTCGATTTGGTGGCGTCCCGCCCGCAGGCCGTCGCCAGACCGAGGATAAGCATTCCCAGAACCGTCGTACGCATCTGAATCTCCTTGCCAGTATCCCGCTGCCGGTCTGTCATTCACTCGTCAGGTCCACCAGCGGGCCCAGATCACGTCCCTCCGCCCTGCGCTTCTCCGCCAGCGCAACAATCACCGCGTACCGCGCCGCCACTTCGCCCAGCTCGGATGCGGTCTCGACCGCCGCCGCATCGAACAGCTCCGTGACCGTCGCGAGACCGCCTTCGTACTTCCGGCCCACGATCCGATGCGCCTCCCTCGACTGAGCGACCGACCGGCCGGCGATCTCCAGCCTCGCGAGCGCCAATTCCACCGCGTCGGTCGCGCGCGAGAGTTCCAGCCCGGCCTGGGCCGCCGCTGCCTCCGACATCGCGCGG
>DAINRP010000030.1:9498-18058 GCA_036741755.1 Gemmatimonadales bacterium | reverse complement strand
AGCTGCAGGTGTAGGGGCAGCCGAGGCTGCCGAGCATCGGAACGATCTTGATGGTCGGGGCCTTGGCGAGGGTCGGCTGGATGAAGGTCCAGCGCTCCTGCAGGGACGGGATCTCGTTGGGCTGGTTGGCCGCGCTCAGGAACTGCCCGATGGGGCGGTGCTGGGAGCAGTCGGCCAGGATCTCGTCCACGATCTTCTTGTCGGTGAACCCGACGACGTAATCGAAGTACTTGACCGCGTCTTCCGGATAGCAGCGGGCGTGCGGCCCGCCGAGGACCGTGACCGCGCCCCGGCTCCGGAAGAGCGCGCTCAGGGCGTACGAGAGCTGAGCGGACTGGGTGAAGGCCCCGATGAACAGCAGATCGAGGTCGCTGGGCAGCTCCTCGAGGAGGTCCTCCATGCCGGTGTAGCAGACGAAGCGCACATCATGGCCCGCCTGCTGGCACCACACCCCGATGGCCTGGGGCATGATGCTGGCCAGGTTCGGATTCATGACCCGCCCGTACAGGGAGGGGTTGGGGCTCTTCGTGACAAGATCCAGAATGCCGATACGGAGGCGGCGCAATCGCCCTCCCGGGATGAATGACCTGTGGGGGTTGGGGTGCCGTAGGGAAACTCACGGCCGTTCGGTGGGTGTCCGGTGGTGGCGAGACAGCCCTGATCACCCTGCAAAATCCCCTTTTGGACACTCGGGGTCAAGGTCTGAACCGATATTCATGCTCTTCTCACTCCCAGACATTTGACACGTCCGGACCCGGCCTGCATCATAACCCAACCCATACAAGGAGGTTGGCCCTATGCGGGTCTATGGCTCCAGCGCCATCCGCAACGTGGCAGTCGTGGGCCACGGTGCGGCTGGCAAGACAACCCTCGTTGACGCGCTCGCCTACGTCGCAGGCTCCTCCAAGCGGCATGGCAGCATCCTGGAAGGCACCACTCTCACCGATTACTCCGCAGACGAAGTCGAACGGAAGCACTCCATCTCCCTCGGGCTGGCCTTTGCCGAGTGGGCCGATACCAAGATCAACCTCCTCGACGCTCCCGGATTCCTCGATTTCCTCGGTGAAGCCACCGCCGCGCTCCACTCCGCCGACGCGGCCGTGGTCGTGCTGAACGCGACCGGCGGCGTCGAGGTCGGCACCGAGAAGGTCTGGGAGATCTGCGACCGGCTGCACCTGCCCAGGCTGCTGTTCGTGGGGCAGATGGACCGCGAGCGCGCCAACTTCGATCGGGTCTTCGACGATGTGAAGACTCACCTCTCGCCCAAGGTGGTGCCGGTCGAGATCCCCATCGGCAACGGGACCGATTTCCACGGCATCGTCAACCTGCTGACCGATGAGGCGCTCACCTACCGCAAGGGCACCAAGACCGGCGAGTACGACACCGTCCCGCTCCCGGACGACGTGAAGGAGACCTACGCCAAGTACCATGAGCAGCTGGTGGAAGCGATCGCCGCGACCGATGACGCCCTCCTCGAGAAGTACCTCGGTGGAGAGGAGCTGTCGCGGACGGAAATCGTCGCCGGCCTCAGGAAGGGTGTGCTGGCGGGGGAGATCGTCCCCATGCTCGTGGGCAGCGCGACGCTGACCTACGGAATGCGTCAGCTCCTGACGGAGATCGTCGATCTGCTGCCGTCACCGGTCGAGGCGCCGGTCCCCCTCGGCGAGGGTGACGGGAACGGCACGCCGCTGCTCGGCCACGTGTTCAAGACAGTCTCCGAGCCGCACGTCGGCGACGTGACGCTCTTCCGCCTATATCGCGGCACCGTGAAGACCGGCGAGGAGATCTGGAACCACGAGCATGGCGTCGCCGAGAAGCTCAACCACCTCTCTCTGCAGCAGGGGAAGGAGCGCATCGAGGTGCTCGAGCTGAGCGCCGGGGACATTGGCTCCGTCGCCAAGCTGCGGAACACTCACACCAACGACACGTTCTGCCGGAAGGAACACGCCGTTCACCTCGAACCGATTCCCTACCCTGAGGCGGTCGCCACGGCGGGCGTGGTGGTGAAGAACCGGGGCGAGGAAGACAAGCTCGCGGCCGGGCTGCACCGGCTGCACGAGGAAGATCCGACATTCAATTTCGAATACAGCTCCGAACTCGGTCAGACGCTCATCCACGGCATGGGTGAGCGCCACTTTGAAATCGTCCTGGGCCGTCTGGAGAAGAAATTCGGGGTGCACGCCGAGCTGGTGCGTCCCAAGGTGGCCTATCGCGAGACGCTGAAGGGGAAGGCGGAGGGACAGGGGAAGCACAAGAAGCAGAGCGGCGGCCGCGGCCAGTACGGCGACTGCTGGATCCGGCTTGCTCCCCGCCCGCGCGGCGCGGGCTACGAGTTCGTCGACAACATCGTGGGCGGCGTCATTCCCAACAAGTACATTCCGGCAGTGGACCGCGGGATCCAGGAAGCGGCGGTACGGGGCGTGATCGCGGGCTATCCGCTGGTGGATTTCCAGGCGGAGTGCTTCGACGGCTCCTACCACGACGTGGACTCCAACGAGATGTCATTCAAGATGGCGGGCATACTCGGCTTCAGGAACGTCGCCCCGAAGGCGCGTCCGGTGCTGCTGGAGCCCCTGCTGGATGTCACCGTCTGGGCGCCGGGGGACATCATGGGCGACGTGATGGGTGATCTCTCCGCCCGCCGGGGCCAGATTCTCGGCACCGATCAGGACGGCCGGCTCACCCGCATCAAGGCGATCGTGCCTGAGGCGGAGATGTACAAGTACGCGACCACGCTGCACTCGATCACCCACGGCCGGGGAACGTTCCACCAGGAACCGCACGGCTATGCCGAGGCGCCGCCGGACGTGACGGCGAAGGTCGCGGCAGAGCACAAGAAGGACGACAAGGAAGAGGAGTAAAGGAACAGACATGGCGATCGAACCTCGCTTCACCACGACGGCGTTTCAGTTCGACGGGTACAGGGTGTCGCAGACCCTCGGTGTCGTCCGCGGGATCACCGTCCGTTCCCGTTCGGTCGTCGGACTCGTTGGCGCGAAACTCCAGACGATCTTCGGCGGGAACATCACGATGTTCACCCGGCTGTGTGAGGCGGCGCGGGAAGAGGCGTTCAACATCCTGCTGGTCCACGCCGAAGAGCTGGGTGCTAATGCCGTCATCGGCGTCCGCTATGACGCGGGCGAACTGATGCCGGGGGTGACGGAAGTGCTCTGCTACGGTACCGCGGTGGTCATCGAGGGCCCCTGACCGCCCCCGTTGGACCAACGGACTGCGTCACGTGCAACGCGCCGAGCCACTATGGCTCGGCGCGTTGCACATTAAGCGCCCATGAAAGGCGTAACCCGTTGCCGTTGGACGGGTTCTGAGAAGACGTCGGAGGCCTGATGATTGCAGTTGGTGCCGGCAAGGGATGGCCG
Source organism: Gemmatimonadales bacterium (assembly GCA_036741755.1). Taxonomy (GTDB): domain Bacteria; phylum Gemmatimonadota; class Gemmatimonadetes; order Gemmatimonadales; family GWC2-71-9; genus JADJOM01. The sequence goes on along the minus strand of DAINRP010000030.1, from coordinate 14,681 downwards.
TTGCGATTCATCGGCGGTTCATCGGCGATTCACTCAGCCGCGATACACTTCCGCTGGCACCATCCGCCAACCGGACAGGAACCCCATGAACGCCGCCCTGCTTGCCCTCGCTCTGTTGGTGCCGCCTCAGGATACCGTCATCGCGAGCCTCGCGACCGACACCGCGCCGGCGAGTTATGCCCCGACGCTGCAGAACACCTCCGCACTGGCCTCGGTCGGGCCCGTGGTCCTGGGGGACTCCGCGACCGTCGCTGACGATTCGGTCCGCCGGCGGCCCAAGGCGGTGCAGTATGGTGATCTGTATTACACCAGCCTGAAAGTCCACCGGCTTGCGAGCTATCTCACATTACCGCTCTTCGTGGGGCAGTACCTTAGCGGGAGCTACCTCTGGAACCACCCGGGCTCAGACGGGTTGGCCAGGGATGCCCACGGCCCGCTGGCCGCGGGCGTCGCGGGGCTGTTCGCCGTCAACACGGTGACCGGGGTCTACAACCTCTGGACGGAACGCAAGGAGTCGAAGGGGCGGACCAGGCGGTGGGTGCACGGCATTGCGATGCTTGCCGCCGATGCCGGTTTCGTGGTGGTCGGCGCGACCGCACCCGACGACGAGTACACCGGCGGTGGTCATACGTCAGGTGCCCGGACCCACCGGAATGTCGCCATAGGATCGATGGGATTGGCGCTGGGCAGTTACGTCATGATGCTTCTCTGGAAGGACTGACATGTCGCTCGTACACCAACTGGCTTCGGTTGTCGCCCCCTGGGCCGATTTCTACAACGGCAGCATGGTCGCACAGTCGGCGGTCAACTTCGGGCACTTCGGCGGGATGATGACCGCCGGGGGATTTGCGCTCGCGGCGGATCGCGCGACCCTCAAGGCCGCCGCCGCGCCGGCGAGCGAGCACCCGCGGCATCTGAAGGAACTCGCGACGATTCACCCGATCGTCGTCGCGGCCCTCGCGGTGACCGGGGTCAGCGGTCTCCTCATGTTCGCGGCTGATCTCGAGTCGCTGATCGCCACGCCGGCCTTCTGGATCAAGATGGGGCTGGTCGGGCTGCTGCTGTTCAACGGGTGGGTGATGCTGCAGGCCGAACGCCGGCTCGAGTCAGGCGATCCCTCCGATGCCCGGGGCTGGAAGCGTCTCCGGACCGCCTCGCTCGTCAGCCTGGTGCTCTGGTTCGCGGTGGTGCTGGCCGGATCAATTCTCCCGAACGTCAGTTGAGAAGGGTCTCTCGTGACTGATTGTACCGACGGCTGCGGCCTCCCCGGCCGGCGCCAGTTTCTGAAGGAAGCCACCCTCGCCCTTGGCGCCGTGATGGCGGCGCTCGCCGCCACGCCGCGTGAGGCGGCGGCGCTGCCGATGAGCCTCGGCCGGGCGCTCCGTGCGCTCGGGGACGAGGTGACGTATCCGCTCCCCGCCGCCGATGGCGCGACCATCGACCGCGCCAACGAGGTCATCCTGGTGCGCTGGAAGGCCGCGGTCTACGCCTTCGCCCTTTCGTGTCCGCACCAGAATACCGCACTCAAGTGGCTGGACAGCGACCAGCGTTTCCAGTGTCCGAAGCACAAGTCCAAGTATCAGCCGGATGGCACCTTCATGAGTGGCCGGGCCACCCGGAACATGGACCGGTTCGCGATCCGGAAGGACGGCAAGAACGTGGTCGTCAACCTCGACAAGCTGTACGAGAGCGACAAGCAGCAGGCGCTCTGGGACGAAGCCCGCCTTGGGGTGTAGCAGCCACGCAGCGAGGGTGACTCCGGTCACCTGACAACGAAGGCCCATCAGGCTACTGTGAGAGGGAACCAAACATCCCCACATGGAGTCGCGATGGGCCTTCCCGCTTTGCTGCTGGCGCAGGCGCTGGTCAGTCTTGCGCCCACGATCCAGAACGTGCGGACCCTGGACCAGAGCGAGTTCCGGGTTCCGAGTTCCGAGTTTCAGGTACTGGGAGCTCGGAACCCGGAACTCGGAATCGTTGTTGTCCCTGACTCCGTCCGCCGACAGAAGGCCATCACCCTCTCCGACGGTTACTACACCCGGCTCGACATCCACCGGTATGCCGGGTACGCCACCTTGCCGCTCTTCGCGATTTCCTACTTCTCCGGGCAGCAGGAGCTGGAGAAGGGAAGTGCCGCCCCGCTCTGGGCGGACAAGGTCCACCGCCCGTCGGCGTACCTGCTCGCGGGTGTGTTCACGGTCAACACCGTGACCGGTGTGCTGAACCTGGCGGAGGCGGGCAAGGTGAAGCAGGGCAAGACCCGGCGGTGGGTGCATGCGGTGCTGATGCTGGCTTCCGACGCCGCGATGATCTACGGGGTCGCGAAGGCGCCGAGTCTGAGCACGATCGATGCCCGGATCGCGGCCGGGAAACGGGGCGGGTGGACGCCTCACAAATCCTTCACCGTCGCCTCGATGAGCCTGGCGACGGTCGGGTATCTGATGATGTTTGTGTGGAAGGAATGAGAGACTGGTGGCTAGTGCTTAGTGCGTAGTGCGTAGTGCTTAGTGCGTAGTGGTCGGTACTAAGCACTAGGCACTAAGCACTGAGCACTATTGGTTCAGCAGATTCTCCATCTCGACTTTCAACATTTCCGCACCCAGCCGCTCGAAGAGCCGGGTCGCTTCCTCGCGGTGGATGCCGGCCTCTTCATCCCGGCCCAGCCGCTGCAGTGCGACGGCTGCGGCGCTGGCGCACTCGGCCTGCAGCTGCAGGATGCCGTACTTGCAGGCGACCTCTCGGCCGGCGAGCGCGAGGTCGACCGCGACGGCGTACTTCCCTTCCTTGAGTGCCAGCAGGGCACGCAGGCGCGCGACCTCGGCGAGGCCGACCTCGTCGTGCGCCTCGCGGCAGAGCCGCTCCGCCCGGGTGAGTTCCTGCCGGGCAAGATCGAACTCGCCGCGATCGAGGTGAATTTCTGCCCGACCCATCACCGCAAGCGCCATCAGGCTGCCCTCGCCGACCTCCTCCGCATGACGGACCGCCTGCAGCGCGGAGGCTTCGGCGTCCATCCAGTCGCGCTGCTGCCGGAAGGTGAGGCCGAGATTGTGATAGGTCTGCGCCGTTCCCCGGCGATCTCCGAGCCGCTGGTAGGCCATCAGCGCTGTCCGGTACAGGCTGAGCGCGAGATCGGGTCGGTTCCGCAGGTGCGCGACGGACGCCAGGTTGTTGGAGGCATTCGCCGCCATGCGGGTGTCGTCCACGACGCGCGCCAGCTCCAGGGCCTCCCCGAAACAGCGTTCGGCGTCCTCGAGTCTCCCCTGTTCAAATGCCACCGCGCCGAGCAGGTTGACGGCCCGCATGCGGCCATCGGAATCGGCGCGGGCGCGGAAGTGTTCCAGCGCTGACTCGGCGAGGGTGACGCTGGCGCCGAAATCCCCCAGGCGGGTCGCCGCCGTGGCCGCGAGCAGTTCCGCCTCCGGCCGCCGCCGGGCCGGCTCGACGCGCTGATGCGCGTCGAGGGCCTCGCGGAAGCGCCCCGCGTCCACGAGCTGTCGCAGCTCGCGGGCGGGGTCGTCGGAGTAGTCGGTCTGCTCGGTCATGAGCTTCGCTTGGTGTCTGGCTTCGGTCTGCGGGCGACCTCAGGGGTCGCCCGTACTGCGCTTCTTCAGTAGGCGATCGCGTAACGGCTGAAGCCGAGAATGTCGGCCTGGAACTCGTCAAATTCCTCCGAATGAATCGACCCGATCTGCGTCAGGCTGTCCCCAGGCTGTTCCTGCATCCAGAGGTGCAGGCGGTGCTCGATGGTCGTGTCGGAGATCTGCGCCTCTCCATACTCGATCTCCATCTTCGCAGGGCGCGAGGTGCTGAACCGCAACCCGCTCGGCTCGAAGTTGAACAGCACGCTGTCCGGGGCCGGCTTGATCCAAATGAAGATCGAGTCCACCGCGCCGAACGAGGAACCGTCCGGCCGCTTCGAGAGCGAGCCCTGCTTGACTTCGAACTTCATGAACTTCTCGCCCGGTGCACAGCTCCCGTCGTTGAACGAGATCGTGACCTCGCGGTCCTGGTCGGTACGGGCCCAGAAGCCGACGCTATCCTGGCACAGCGGCGGTGCGGTCAACGCAGGGAGCGTGACTATCGTGACCGCATTGGGTGGGACGACCACGGGCTTCGTCGGTCCGGAGGAGTCCGAGCAGGCGACGGCTCCCGCGGCGAACCCGATGGCGGTGAGCAGGGCGAAGCGATGCGTGCGGTTCATGGTCAGTTCCTTGTGTTGGTGCACCCCTGCGGGGCGCCCTTATGTGTCCCGTCCTCGATACCCGTTCGCACGGGTGACCGGGGACGTCCACTTCCCACCCCTACTCGTCATCGCCCTGTCCGTCGAGGATCCGCTGCAGCCGGGGCCGGGAGATGCCGAGCCGCCGTGCCGCCTCACTCTTGTTGCCGTTCACCAGTTCGAGCATCGCCTGGCACGCCGACAGGGTTATCGCCTTCAGCGTCGCCGGGAACGGCAGCGTCCCGTCGCGGGGAGGCTCGGCGGTGAGCCGACCGGTCGGCAACTCCGCCAGCTCAATCGTTCCTGGTGCGCTCAGCACCAGCGCCCGCTCGATCGCGTTCCGCAGTTCGCGGACATTGCCGGGCCAGCTGTGCGCCCTGATCGCCGCCCGCACCTCAGGGGAAAGCGCGGGATTCGGCAGTCCATACTGGGCCGACAGGCGCTGCGCAAATGTCTCGGCCAGGATCTCGATGTCTTCGCCCCGATCGCGGAGCGGTGGCAGCACCAGCGTCACCACGTTCAGCCGATAGTAGAGGTCTTCTCGAAACTCGCCTCGGCTGACGGCCGCACCGAGTTCGATATGCGTGGCGCCAATCACCCGGACATCCACCTTGCGTGTCGTTTGCCCGCCCACCCGGCGGATCTCGCGGCTCTCCAGGGCCCGCAACAGCTTCGGCTGCAAATCGAGCGGCAGGCCTCCGATCTCGTCGAGGAAGATCGTGCCGCCGTGGGCCAGTTCCATCAGGCCCGGCTTGGCGCCGGTCGCCCCGGTGAAGGAGCCCTTCTCGTGGCCGAACAGCTCGCTCTCGAGCAGGTTCGCCGGAATTGCGGCACAGTTGATCTCGACGAACGGCGCCGCCGCCCGGGGGCTGTCGTAGTGGAGTGCCCGCGCGAGCAACTCCTTGCCGGTGCCGGTCTCGCCACCGATGAGCACCGTAACGTCGCGGTGCTGGGCGACCCGGCG
>DAINRP010000030.1:0-9398 GCA_036741755.1 Gemmatimonadales bacterium | reverse complement strand
AGCAGATCCAGCGCCTGGCCTTCCGCCCCCCCTGCGAGCAGCAGGGCGCAGGTCGCGCCACCGGCCGGGGCTTCACCGTCACCGGGCTTCCAGTCGTGGATGCTGGCGCGGAGATCACCCGCCAGTTCGGCGATCGTGGTCCGGAAGCTGTCCGAGAGTCGCACCATGGCGATCTTCCAGGTCGTTTCGCTCAGGTCTCCGCTCCTTGGGCCATATGCGTATGGGCGGCCGGGAGAGCCGCCCATCCGCATCGGCCCTGCCGCTACCGCTAGTCGTCGTCGCTGCCGTCGTCGTCGTGCCCGTCGTGGTTGCCATCGCGGAAGGCGTGGAACGAGGCCTCGATGTTGTTGCGGACGAGGTTGTCGTTCGAGCCGCCCTTGATGCCCGTCGCCGGATCCACCAGGCCGCCGGCGCCGTCCGTGAACCAGTTGGAGACGTCCACCTTGATCGTAACGTCCACGTTCGTTGCTGCGTCCGCCACGGTGATCGGCGGGATCAGCCGGATACGCTGCTCCACGTTGAGGTCGGTCGTGAAGACAAAGGGCGTCCCGTTGTAGCTGCCGACCGCGCGGATGCTCACCTTGTCGAACTCGGGGTGCGCAGCGAGGAACGCGGCATCCTTTACGTCACCGCTGTCGCTCCGCGGCTTGTGGATCTTGATGCGCAGCTGGTCGTAGGTGCCGGTGTCGACCAGGACCGCAAAGGCGCGGTCCACGCCACCGCCAAGCGGCACATCGAGCAGGAACGGACCGGCGTTGAACGACTCGCAGGCGTCATGCTGACCGTCGGCACCGTTGTCATCGCCCTCGTGCCCGGAGCCTTCGCTCCCGGTGCTGTCGTCTCCGCCGCCGTTCACGTGCACGGAAGAGGAGCCGCTGTCGTCGGGGCAGGAACCATCCTCGACCCGCTTGAAGCGGAGGTCGCGGAGCACCAGCTGCACCGAGTCCAGCACCACGGTCGCGCCGCCACCGCTGATGGTGTCGGAGACGAACGCCACGTGCGAGGGTGACGCACCGAGCGCCTTGCTCGACAGACTAAACGTCACCTGGGTCTTGGCGCTCGGCGCCGTGCCAGTTCCACTGCAGGCAGCCAGGATGCCGGCGAGTGAGGTCAGTGCCAGCCGGCGCACGGTCTTCGAGATCATTTTCATCCTCCGGGAGGGTCGAGATTTCAATTGCTCTGCCCTATCCATGAGCAATCGAAGTGCCCGCGCTACCGGAGTCATAACATACTGCTGATAAACAACTTGCGATAACTACTGAAGCATTTTGGCTCCATCGAAATGATCAAGCTGCAACGGAATGTTACACCTCATGTGGCTCCATGTGAATCAGCACACCCGATACCTCGGGGACGGCGCTGCGGATCGCCGACTTCACCCGGCCACTCAGATTGTGGGCTTCGCGGAGGGTCATCATCGGTTCGGCCTGGACGTGGAGGTCCACGTAGTAGCCGAATCCGACCTTTCGCACCTTGAGCTTTTCGATGTAGCGCACGTTGGGGGTCGCGGTGGCGGCGGCGCTGATCCGCTCGATGAGGTGGACGCCGGGGCTGCGGTCCATGAGGTCGTCGATGGCGGGTCGGATGAGCAGGATGGCGTTGATGACGATGACTCCCGAGGCGACCAGCGCTGCCCAGTCGTCGGCGGATTCCCATCCTGGCCCGCCGAGCAGCGCGATGCTGATACCGATGAACGCGGCGGCAGAGGTGATGGCGTCACTGCGATGATGCCAGGCATCGGCCTTGACCGCCGTGCTCGAGACCTCCTTGCCCACCGCGCTCACCCGGCGGAACAGCACCTCTTTGACGAGGATGACGCCGATCAATACGGCGAGCGTGAATGGCGCAGGGGTATGGTGTGGCTGGTGGATTTCCCGGATCGCTTCCACCGCGATGCCGGCGGCGGCGCCGATGAGCATCAGGGAGACGACGGCCGCGGCGAGTGGTTCCGCTTTCCCGTAGCCGAAGGGGTATTCGTCGTCGGCCTGCTTGGACGCGATGCGCAGCCCGCCCCAGACGATCAGCGAGGAGAAGATGTCGGCGGAGGATTCCACCGCGTCGGCGATCAGAGCGTACGCGTTGCCCAGCACGCCCGCGAACAGCTTGATGATTGCCAGCAGCGTGTTGACGAGCAGGCCAACCTGCGCAGACTGGATGCCGCGGCGCGCGGGGGATTTCATGGGCCGTAAGATACGGCGCACGCGGCGGCTGCGCACCGCACGTCTCGGATCGACGCGGCCTCGTCGCCATCAGGATCAGCTGGTCGGCCCCCTCGGATACCGGGAGCCCCCCCCCAATCCGCGGGGAAGCCCGAACGCCGAAGGGTCCCTCCGGCACTGCCGGAGGGACCCCTGGGTTACTGCGGTGACGTCGGTCGCGAGACTGTGTCTCAGCTCGAGCTGTGGTCGTCGTGGCCGTCGTGGTTGTCGTCCTCGAAGGCGTTGAGCGATGCCTCGATGTTGCTCTTGACCTCGCCCTCGGCCTGGCCACCCTTGTTGGCCGTGGCGGGATCGATCAGGCCGGTCGCGCCCTGATTGAGGAACCAGCTGTTCAGGTCGACGAACAGGGTCAGGTTTGCGCCGGCCGCGTCGGTGACCGTGATCGGCGGCACGAAGCTGTGCTCCTGCTCGACATCGAGGTCGGAGGTGTAGGTGAACGCGACGCCGTTATAGGTGCCGGTCATCATCACGCTGACGCCATCGAAGCTCGGGTTGGCCGCAAGAAAGGCGGCATCGTCGCTGCTGGTCGGCTTGTGGATCTCGAACTTGATCTTGCCGTACGAGCCAGTGTCGATGGCCACGCTGAAGGTGCGCTGGGCTCCGGCACCGAGGGGCATATCGAGCAGCACGGGGCCGGCCTTGAGCTCCTCGCAGTCATCGCTGGAGGGGGCCAGGCTGTCGCAGGCTGCCGACGGCACGGACCGCTCAAGTTCGATCTTGCGAAGGACCAGCTGCACGCCGGTCACCACGATGGTGTCGTTGCCGACCGCGATCGTCTCCTGGCCTGCGAGCGCGGCACCGCGGATAGCGGCACCTGCCGGCTTGGTCGCAAGCTGGAAGGCTACGGAACGGCCGGCAGTGCTGGGGCCGCTGGTGCTGCTGCAAGCCGCCAGGAAAGCGGCCGCGGCGAGGGCGGTGTAAGAGAACTTGGTCGCGGACATCGTCATCTCCTGAACGGGTTGAGTGCATCACTGCTGCTTCCGTCGCGCTGTAAAGGCAAGCACGGTGCCTCGCCCATGCCATCCATGCAGATCGTTGTAAGTCTTGGAGTTAGCTGGCGAGAGTGAGGCCGATTACACCGTCTCGAAACTGTTCATAGCGATCCAACTGCCACGAAACGTTGCGAATGCCGCACCCCATGAACGGTCCGGTGGTCTCTCGCGATGCGCCTCCGAGTCCCATACATTCCGGTCGTTCATCTATCTGCGTTGTCCCAGCCTGCCGACCTGTGCACGCATCGAGGTACCATGGTCATCAGCCGACCCGAGCCCGGTGAGTTCGCGCCCTACTACGCCACCTACGTCAATGCGGTGAGCGGCACCGACGCGCTGCCGGTGCTCAAGGCCCAGCGCGAGTCGACCAGCCGCTTCCTCGCCGCCGTGCCCGAGAGCCGCGCCGGATTCAGATACGCCGAGGGGAAGTGGAGTTTCCGGGAGGTCATCGGGCATCTGAGCGACGCCGAGCGGATCTTCGCCTATCGGCTGCTCCGGATCGCGCGCGCCGATGCGACGCCGCTCTCGCCCTTCGACGAGAACACCTATGTGCCGGCCGGCGAGTTCGAGCGCCGGAGCCTCGCGGACGTGGCCGCCGAGTTCGCGGCCGTTCGCGATGCAACGCTGGCACTGGTGCAGGGGCTGACCGCCGAGGCGCTGCTGCGCCGGGGGACGGCGAGCGGGAAGGAGATCAGTGCGCGCGCGCTCGCGTGGATCATCGCGGGACATGAGGCGCACCACATCCGGGTGCTCGGAGAGCGGTACATCGGGTGAGAGTGCCGGCTTCGCACTCGCTTCGACCAGCGCTGCTGGCTTTGGCGCGGCTGCGCGCCGCAGGGCTGGTGCTCGCCTGCATCGTCCCCTATCTGGGCTGCGCCCGCGAGGCGCCCTGTCCCCGCTGTGATACCCTGGTCATCGCGGCGACGGGAGAGCCGCAATCGGTGCTGCCGCCGCTGGTCGTCGAGACGGTGGGACGGGATATCAGCGACCTGGTCTACGAACATCTCGCCAACCTGGCACCCGGAGGAGCGCCCATCGACACCGCCGGCTTCCGTCCCGCGCTGGCGGAAAGCTGGGAACGGGTCGACAGTCTGACGCTCCGGTTTCACCTTCGGAAAGCGGCGCGCTGGCAGGATGGAGAACCGGTCACCGCCGGGGATGTGGTCTTTTCGTTCGAAGCGTTCGCCGACTCGGTGCTCGACCCGCCGGCACGGTCCGCGCTTGCCGGACGGCTGACGGTCAGCGCCGAAGACTCCGCCACCGTGCTGGTGAAGTTTTCCCGCGCGTACCCAGAGCAGATGTACGACGCGACCTGGCATGTGCGGGTGATCCCCGCGCACCTCTGGCGCTGGCTGGTCCACGAGAACTGGGGCCCCGACTCGGCCGTGGCCCACATGGTTGGCAGCGGTCCTTACCGGGTGCAGAGCTGGATCCGGGGCCAGTCGCTGACGCTCGTGGCCGATACCACCAACGGACAGAGGACCCGGATCGGGAAGGTGGTCTGGCGCTTCACCAGCGATCCCGACGCCGCCCTCAACCTGGTGCTCTCCCACGAGGCCGACCTCATGGAGACCGTCGGTGCCCCCGAACGGGTGGCGCGGGTGGAGGCGGACTCCGCCCTCGGCATCTTGCGCTATCCCTCCGCGGCCTACGGCTTCCTGGGATACATGCTCAGGCCCGGGACGACGGGTCCGCTCTCCGACAGGGCGGTGCGACGGGCGCTTGGAATGGCGATCGATCGCCAAGGCATCGCAACAGGCGTTTTCGGGGCAGGTGCCAAGGCGCCACCCGGGCCGATGTCGCAGCTGTTGTGGGTGTGGGACGATAGTGTCGCTACGCTGCCGTACGATACGGCCGCGGCCGCTAGGGCCTTCGATGCCGCCGGATGGCGGCGCGGCGCCGATGGGATGCGGCAGCGGGCCGGCCGTCCGCTCGGCTTCGATATCCTCGTGCCTGCGACCAGTTCCGCCCGCAAGCGGATTGCTGAGGCAATTCAGGAGGAGTGGCGGCTCGCTGGTGTGAGGGTGACAGTGACGGCCGTCGACTTCCCCGTCTTCCAACAGCGGCTGGGGGCCGGGAAGTTCGAGAGCTACTTGGGTGCCTGGCTCGACGAGCCGAGCCCACGCGGGCTCGGCGACCAATGGACGATGGTGGGACTCGGGGCTCTCAACTACGGTGGCTACAAGAGCCCGGCCTTCGACCGGCTGTTCGCAAAGGCCGTCGTCGCGACCGACATGCCCACGGCCCGTGCCGCGTGGCGCACCGCGTTCGATACCCTCAACGCCGATGCCCCGGCCCTGTTCCTCTACGCGCCGGTGAACGTCGCCGCGGTGTCGCGACGGGTCGAGGGCTTCCGGGTCAACCCGTACTCCTGGGTGAGTGAGTTGCCTGCCTGGTCACTCCGCCGGCCGTGACATGGACCCCCTTCCGCCGGAACCAACCTCTTCTCTGGAAGACCGCATGCGGCGAACGAGTGTCATTGTCCTTCCGCTGCTCGCCGCGTGCGCTGTCGAGCGCCTGGCTCCCGTCGTGCCCGCCGAACTGGTGCTCACCCACGGTGCGATCTGGACGGCCACGCCGGAGCGTCCGTGGGCCGAAGCCATCGCGGTGCGCGAGGGCCACATCGTCTATGTGGGCGATGACGGCGGCGTAACGCGCTACATCGGCAGCGAGACACGGGTGGTCGATCTCACGGGTCGCATGGTGCTGCCTGGTTTCCACGACACCCACGCCCATCCTCTCTCGGGTGGCCTCGAGCTCGGCGAGTGCAACCTGTATGATGCCAATACGGTCGAGGAGGCGGAGGGGATCATCCGCGCGTATGCAACGGCGCATCCGGAGCGACCATGGATCAAGGGTAACGGCTGGCAGCTGCCGGTCTTCCGCGGCGGCAATCCGCAGAAAGCGATCCTGGATCACATCGTGCCGGACCGTCCCGCGCTGCTGTATGCGGCTGATGGCCATTCTGCGTGGGTGAACTCGAAGGCGCTGGCGCTGGCCGGGATCACCCGCGACACGAAGGATCCGGTCAACGGCCGTATCGAGCGTGATGCCCGGACCGGCGAACCCAGCGGCACCCTGCGGGAGTCAGCGATCGATCTCGTGGCCTCGAAGCTGCCGGAGTACACCACCGAGGAGCGGATCGGTGCGGTGCGGCGGGCGCTGGCCGAAGCCAACCGACTGGGCATCACCTCGATTACCGATGCGGACGCCGGCCCGGAGTACCTCGAAGCCTACGCCGCGCTGGATCGCAAAGGCGAGCTGACGGCGCGGGTGACGGCGGCGATCCACAGCGAGAGCGGGACCCCGGTGGAACAGGAGGCCGCGCGGCTCCGGGGCATCCGGAAGGAATACCGCTCCGGGAACCGGCTCATGGTCAGCGCAGTCAAGATCTACGCCGATGGAGTAATCGAGGCCCGGACTGCCGCCCTGCTGGCGCCGTATCTCGACCGGCCGGGCAATCGGGGACCACTCAATTACGAGCCGGATGATCTCGCCGCCCGCATCGCCGCCTTCGACCGGGACGGCTTCCAGATTCACGTGCACGCGATCGGCGACCGCGCCATTCGAGTCACCCTCGATGCGCTGGCGCATGCGCACGAGGTCAACGGTCCCCGTGACGCCCGTCCGATCATCGCGCACCTGGAGCTGTTCGATCCCGCCGATATCCCGCGCTTCCGGGAGCTCGGCGTGATCGCCAGCGTGCAGCCCTACTGGGCGCTGCCGGATGATTACATCACCGAGCTCACGATCCCGGCGCTGGGCCCGGCGCGTTCCCGATGGATCTATCCCATCGGCAGCCTGATGACGAGCGGGGCGATCGTCGCGGCTGGCAGCGACTGGACTGTCTCCAGCCTCAATCCGCTCGATGCGATCCAGGTCGCGATCACCCGCCAGGTACCGGATTCGCCGAATGGTCCGGTGCTGAATGCCGAAGAGCGGGTGGACCTCCCGCGGATGCTCCAGGCCTACACCATCAACGGGGCCTATGCGACCCGGCTGGAGCGGGAGACCGGTTCACTGGTGGCCGGGAAGGCGGCGGACCTGGTCGTCCTCGACCACAACCTCTTTGCCCTCCCGCCGACCGCGATCCACACGGCGCGGGTGCTGCTCACCATGCTTGACGGACAGGCCGTCTGGCGCGACACGACCTTCATCAAGAACTGAGTCGCTGGGGCCGGCGCCCCCGCGCGGTGTCCGCGGCCGATGCCGCGAGAGAAATCGGGAATCCTCCGTGACGAAACGCCTGCAGATCTACCAGTCGCCGGAGGTCACGGTGACCTACGATCCCAACATCTGTACCCATGCCGCGGAATGCGTGCGCGGTGCGCCCGCGGTCTTCGACACCTCACGTGCGGACTGGGTGCGTCCGGAGGCGGCATCCGCCGCCGAGGTGGCTGCGGTCGTCGCGCGCTGTCCGAGCGGGGCGTTGCACGCGATCCGGCCGGGCATTGCTCCGGAGCCGCAGGTGGCCCCCACCAGCGTGACCATTCGGGTCCTGGATAATGGTCCGGCCCTGGTCCGTGGCGCGGTCATGCTCGAGCTTCCCTCCGGAGACGCGCAGCCGAAGACCGCCTTTGCCATCTGTCGCTGCGGCGGCACCAGGGAAACGCCGTTCTGCGACGGGAGCCATGCCCGCAACGGCTTCCGCTCAAACCGCGGCTGAACCCTGCTCGGCCACGAATGGATAGACCCGCGATGAATCCTGACGACCCTGCCGCCCTCGGTGCGATCGGCCAGATCGCCATCACGGTGCACGACCTGCCGCGCGCCGTGCAGTTCTATCGCGATGTCCTCGGGCTCCGCTTTCTCTTCGAGGTCCCGACCCTCGCCTTCTTCGATGCCGGTGGGGTACGACTGATGCTCGGCGTACCGGAGGACCCGAAGTTCGACCATCCGGCGTCGATTATCTATTACCGCGTCGGCGACATCCATGCGGCGGCCGCGCGCCTCAAGGCGAGCGGAGCGCTCATGCAGAGCGAGCCGCACCTGATCGCGAAGCTGCCGGACCATGAATTGTGGATGGTGTTTCTGGAGGACAGCGAGGGGAATACGCTGGGGCTGATGAGCGAGGTGCGTTAGGTCCAGTCCGGTCCCAGACGAAGGAAGAGCGCGGGGAGGTCCTGCCGCGGGTGCCGGCAGATGAAGATCGGCACGCTTCGTTCCTCCTCCACCCCCCAGGCATTGATGGACCGCCCCGCTTCGGTCACCTCGCTCCACAGTGGCAGGAACTCCACCGGTGAGCCGCCCACCACGATCGTCAGTCCGCCGCTCCACGTGCCGGTTCCCCACAGGCCGAAATCGCCGTTGCGGCTGATGGGATACGGCAGCCCATACTCGCGATGGTAGACCGCGAGTGCGCCGGCTCGACCGTAGTTCGTGGCATAGATCGCCGCACCCCGTTGCTCCTCCACGCTCAGCGAATGGAAGACCCGGGATACGGCTTCGACCTGCTCGCGCCAGCCGGTCATGTCGGCAAAGTCCTGCGGCAGTGGAAGCGATCCCCCCCGGTTGGTCGCCGTCGTATGCGCGAGGCCCAGGGCGGCGGCGTAGCGCGCCATCCGCTCTGGGGGGAGCAGCGGAATCCCGACCGGGAGCAGTGCCGCCCCGCCGATGACGAGCAGCACCACGGCAAGCGCAAAGACCGGGATCTTTCCGGGCCGATGGAACCAGCCCCCGAGCAGCGCCGACGCGGCGGCGATCAGCAAGGGGTGCATCGGCCCGAAGTAGTAGTCCTTGCCTCCGCCGAGGAGCAGCAGGAGCATCACGGTCAGCGCGAGCAGACCGGCGGGCCGGAACCGGCGCAGCGAGGGTGCGAGGAGCAGCCCCAGCAGGCCGATCACCCAGAACGGGCCACCGAGCCCGAGCATGAAGAACTGTCCGCCCAGGAACCCGGCGGGGCTCACGTGTCCCAACTGCTCCACGCGCAGTGCTTGCGCCTGTGCCAGGAACGGCCATCCCCACGCAACCTGACCCGTGACGCTGGGCAGCGCGAGCAACGCGGCCACGCCCGCGCCGAGCCAGGGCCAGCGGGTACCCAGCTGGGATCGGAGCGGCGAGAACAGGATCGTCAGGAGAAGCCCCGCGCCGAGAAAGGCGACGCTGAACTTGGTCAGTGCGGCGACTCCGAGTGCGGCGCCGAGGAGCAGCCACCAGCGCGGATTCGCTCCGGCAAGCAACTGGAGCA
>DAINRP010000029.1:10866-19554 GCA_036741755.1 Gemmatimonadales bacterium | reverse complement strand
GTGACCGCGGGACTACTGTGACTGGAACGCTGCCTGACATCGCCCCGGAGTTTCGCACGCTGCTCGAGCGCCATGCCGACCGGCTGGACCTCGAGCAGATCGATCGCGCCCTCCGGTTCAGCGCTTCGGCTCACCGGGGCCAGAAGCGGATGTCGGGTGAGGATTTCATCCAGCATTCGATTGCGGTGGCCAGGACCCTGGTCGAGCAGCTGCTCGACACCACCTCGATCGTGGCAGCGCTGCTGCACGACGTCGTCGAGGACTCCGACATCCGCACCGAGGATATCGCCCGCGAGTTCGGGGCCGAGGTGGCGGGGATCGTCGACGGGCTCACCAAGATTTCGAGTCTGACCTTCCGGTCCACCGCCGAGCAGCAGGTGGAGAACTACCGGAAGCTGCTGCTGTCGATCGCCAAGGATGCCCGCGTCATCATCATCAAGCTGGCCGACCGGCTGCACAACATGCGGACGCTCGACCCGATGCCGCCGGAGAAGCAGCAGCGGATCGCGACCGAGACCCGGGAGATCTACGCGCCGCTCGCCCATCGGTTCGGTATGGCCGGGATCAAGGCCGAACTCGAGGATCTCGCCTTCAAGTACCTCGAGCCCGAGGACTACAAGACGCTCATCCAGGCGATCGTCGCCAAGAAGGCGGAGCGGGAGCAGATGATCCTCAAGCTCCAGGTTCCGCTGGAACACGAGCTCAAGACGGCGGGCATCACCTGGTACGAGGTGACGGGCCGTCCCAAGCATCTCTGGTCGATCTACCAGAAGATGAAGCGGCGCAACAAGCCGTTTGACGAGATCTACGACCTCATGGCGGTCCGGGTCATCGTGAAGTCGGTCCAGGAGTGCTACCACGTGCTCGGGATCATTCATCACAACTGGACGCCCCTGCAGGAGCGCATCAAGGACTACATCGCGTCGCCCAAGTCGAACGCCTATCAGTCGCTGCACACGACGATCTTCGGGCCGGGCGGTCACCTGTTCGAGGTGCAGATCCGCACCCAGGACATGCACACCACCGCCGAGTACGGCATTGCCGCGCACTGGCTGTACAAGACCGATGCGAAGAAGGGCGGCGACATTGAAGCCCATTTCGGCTGGTTCCGGCAGCTGCTGGAGCTGCAGCAGGACACCCACACGGCGGAAGAGTTCCTCGAGTTCCTGAAGGTCGATCTGTTCCAGGACGAGATCTTCGTCTTCACCCCGAAGGGGGACGTGAAGCAGCTGCCCAAGGGGGCCACGCCGATCGATTTCGCCTTCATGGTCCACAGCGACGTGGGCATGCGCTGTCAGGGGGCCAAGGTGAACGGGCGCATCGCGCCGCTGCATCGCGAGCTCAAGAACGGCGACACCGTCGAGGTGTTCACCGGGCCTGCGCCCCGGCCCAGCCGCGACTGGCTCGCGCACGTCAAGACCGCCCGGGCCCGTCACAAGATCAAGGCCTGGATCCGCCATCAGGAAGACCAGGAAGCCCAGGAACTCGGCCGCGAGCTCCTGTCGCGCGAGACCAAGCGGCGCCGGCTCGCCTCGCCGGACAACGACCTGCTCCGCCGCGCGGCGGAATCGCTGGGGCTCGCCGATGGCCGGCTCTTCGAGATCGCCCTCGGCCGCGGCGACGTCAGCATCATGCAGGGGATCAAGGCACTTTACCCGGATGTCGCGGCAGACGATCTCCAGGATCCGAAGCCGGGCGTCATTGGCCGGGTCATCGATCGCCTGCGGCTCGGCTCCGGCATCCGCATCCAGGGGCTGTCGGGGCTGATGGTTCGCTACGCGCAGTGCTGTCAGCCGGTGCCGGGAGATGCCGTCGTGGGGTACGTGAGTCAGGGCCGCGGCATCTCCATCCACCGCGCCGATTGCCCCAACCTGCTCACCCTCACCGGCGACGGCCGACGGGTCGAGATCGACTGGCAGGAGTCCAAGGGCGAAGCCTTTGCGGTGCGGCTCGCGCTGAGCGGGGAGGATCGTCGCGGCCTCTACGCCGACGTCATGCAGTCCATCAGCCAGTCCGGGACCAACGTGAAGGCCGCCGAACTGGCCACCAAGGATGGAACGGTCTTCAGCACCATCGTCGTCGAAGTGGACAATCGCGCCCACCTGGCGAAGGTCATCAAGGCGATCCGCAAGGTGAAAGGCATCACCGACGTCGAGCGTCGCGAGGGACCGACCCCGAGTCCCTCCAGCTGAGATCCATGACCAGCCACTGGCTCCTCAAGACCGAACCGTCGACCTACTCCTTCGACCGGCTCGTCGCCGAAAAGCGCGCGGTCTGGGACGGGGTGCGCAACAACCTCGCGCTCATTCATCTTCGCGCGATGAAGCCGGGTGATCGCGTCCTGATCTATCACTCGGGGGCGGAGAAGGCCGTGGTCGGCACCGCGAAGGTCGCCGTGGCGGCGTATCCCGACCCGAAGGGGACGGACCCCAGGCATGTCGTCGTGGACGTGACCCCTGATGCCAGGCTCGGCGTGCCGGTTCCGCTTGTCACGATCAAGGCTGATCCCGCCCTCACCGAACTCCCGCTGATCCGGAACTCGCGCCTGTCGGTCATGCCGGTGACCGCGGATCAGTGGAAAAGGATCCTTGCCTTGGGCTCCCGAACATAGGCCGAAGCCAGTATATTGGGGCCGCCATGTCGAGCCCCTCGTTTCAGGTCATCGCGCCCTTCGACCCCGCCGGCGATCAGCCCCGGGCCATCGCCCAGCTGTCCGAGGGGCTTCTCCAGGGAGAGAAGTACCAGACGCTGCTCGGCGTCACCGGTTCTGGCAAGACGATGACGCTGGCCCACGTCATCGCCAACTACGGCAAGCCGACCCTCGTTCTCTCCCATAACAAGACCCTGGCCGCCCAGCTCTACGGTGAGCTGCGCCAGTTCCTGCCCAACAACGCCGTCGAGTATTTCGTCTCGTACTACGACTACTACCAGCCCGAAGCCTACGTCCCGACCACGGACGTCTACATCGAAAAGGACGCCTCGATCAACGCGGACATCGAGAGCCTGAGGCTCCGTGCCACCTCGAGCCTGATGGAGCGCGAGGACGTGGTGATCGTCGCTACCGTCAGCGCCATCTACGGCCTCGGCGACCCGGTGGAGTACCGGAAGCTCCTCGTGACGGCGGAGAAGGGGGAGCAGAAGGGGCGCGACAGCCTGCTCGGCGATCTGGTCCGCATCCAGTACGGCCGCAACGACGTCAGCTTCGAGCAGGGCACCTTCCGGGTTCGCGGCGACACGGTCGAGATCTTCCCCGCCTATGCCGAGCAGGCGGTGCGGGTGGAGTTCTGGGGCGACACCGTCGAACGGATCACCCGGATCGACCCGCTGACCGGCAAGGCCACCGCGAATCTGGACCGCTGCGCCATCTACCCGGCCAAGCATTTCGTCACCCAGCGTCCCACGATCGAGCGCGCGGTCAAGCTGATCCGCGCCGAACTGGCGGAGCGGCTGGCGCTGCTCCGCGGGGCGGGCAAGCTGCTGGAGGCGCAGCGGCTGGAATCGCGCACCACCTTTGATGTCGAGATGATGCTCGAAGTCGGGACCTGTGCCGGCATCGAGAACTACTCGCGCCATTTCTCCGGACGTCAGGAAGGCGAGCGTCCCGCCTGCCTGTTCGACTATTTCCCGGCGGAGTTTCTCGTCGTCGCGGACGAATCCCATGTGACACTGCCGCAGATCGGCGGCATGTTCAACGGGGACCGGGCCCGCAAGCAAACCCTCGTGGAATACGGCTTCCGGCTGCCGTCTGCCCTCGATAATCGCCCACTGCACTTCGACGAGTTCATGGCCCTCACGCCGCAGCTGCTCGCGGTCTCGGCGACGCCGGGCGACCTGGAATTGCGGCTGTCCAACGGGCATGTCGTCGAGCAGATCATCCGTCCGACCGGCCTCATCGATCCCGAAGTGATGATCCGTCCGGTGAAGGGGCAGGTGGACGACCTGCTCGGCGAAATCCGCGAACGGGCCCGGAAGCGGGAGCGCATCCTCGTCACCACGCTGACCAAGCGGATGGCCGAGGATCTCACCGACTACATGCAGCAGACTGGAGTGCGGGTGCGGTATCTCCATTCGGACATCGACGCGATCGAGCGGATGGAGATCCTGCGCGGCCTGCGCCTCGGGGATTTCGACGTACTCGTCGGGATCAACCTGCTTCGGGAAGGTCTCGATCTGCCGGAGGTGTCACTGGTCGCCATTCTGGATGCCGACCAGGAGGGCTTTCTCCGTTCCGATCGCTCGCTGATCCAGACGGTGGGTCGCGCCGCGCGCCACATCAATGGCAAGGCCATTCTCTACGCCGACCGGATGACCGGCTCCATGGAGCGCGCCCTGGCCGAGATGAACCGCCGGCGGGCGATTCAGGTTGCGTACAACCTGGAGCATGGGATCACTCCCCGATCGATCATCAAGTCGCTTGAGGAGGTCAGACTCACGACCCGCGTGGCTGACGCCCGCACCGAGAAGGTCGAGAAGAAGCGGGAGGAACGGCTCGTAGAACTCGACTTCCGCGATCCGGCCAAGCGTGCCCAGACGATCGCGGCGCTGGAACGGCAGATGAAGGAGGCTGCGGCCAACCTCGAATTCGAGATGGCCGCCCTGCTCCGTGACCAGGTGAACGAACTGCGTGCGCTGGACGCGCCTGACGTTTCGCGAGGCGGCGCCGCTCCGCCCCGCGTCAGAAGGCGGGCATGATCCGTCACCTGACCGAGCCGGAATTGATCGCCGAAGGCGAATCACTCGGGCGGCAGCTGGCTCCGAAATCGATCGTTGCACTTGAAGGGGAACTCGGGGCAGGGAAGACCACCTTCGCGCAGGCGGTCGCCCGCGGGCTCGGGGTGCACGCGCCTGGGTCGAGCCCGACCTACGGGCTCGTGCATCGGTACGAGGGCCGCCGGGGTCCGGTCTTCCATCTCGACTGCTACCGGCTCAAGCGGCCGGAGGAAGCGGCCGATCTCGACTGGGAGACCCTCCTCGAGGATGGTGACGCTGTCCTTGTGGAATGGCCGGAGCGTGCCGGGGCGTGGCTGCCCCACCCGACCCATCGGATCCGGTTCCTCCACCTTCCCGACGAGCAGTTGCGTGGCTTGGAGGAACTCGCCTGATGTGGCTGGCCCTCGACACCGCGACCGATCAGGCGTCGGTGGCGCTCGGTCTGCCGGGTCGCGTACTCGCACGCGAGACCATCGCGGGGGCTCGGCGCCATGCGTCCGGATTGCTGCCGGCCCTCGAACGGTGTCTCGCCGAGACGGGCGCCGGGTTCGCAGAGATCGAGGGGGTGGTGCTCGCGGATGGGCCAGGGAGCTTCACGGGACTCCGGGTCGGTGCCTCGGTGGCGAAGGCCCTCATTCGGGTGAGACCCATGCCGCTCTGGGTGGCACCATCGCTGCTGGTCTGCGCGGCGGCCGGCGCCCTGGTGGAGGGGCAGACGGTGCTCGCGGCCAGCAACGCCCTTCGGGGCGAGCTGTTCGTCGCCGCCTATCGAATGCACCCGGGCCGCGTCGAGACGGTGCTGGCCCCTTCGGTCCTGACCCCCGATCAGATCCCCCTGCGGGTTGCGGGCGGCTACCAGCTCGTCGGCCCCGCTGCGCCGGTGCTTGGCGGGCAGCCGACCTGGCCCGACGCCGGTGTTCTGCTCGGCCTAGTCGGGTTGGCGGGCGGTGTGCAGGCCGTGCCGGACGCGGCGCACTGGGAGCCCGAGTATGGCCGCCCGGCCGAGGCGCAGGCCAAGTGGGAGCGGGACCATGGACGGCCCCTGGCAGATCCGGCGCGCGCGAACGGCTGACGGCCGCCGCCTGGTGCCGCTCGAGCGGCGCTGCTTCAGCGATCCCTGGAGCGCGGAGGCGTTTGAGGAACTGTTCTCCTCGCCCTTCGGCCACGGGTTCGTCGCGGAGCATCTCGGCGAGATCGACGGCTACCTGGTCGCGCGGGCCGTCGCCGGTGAGGGAGAGATTCTCAATCTCGCGGTCGCGCCGGAGGTCCGCGGGCAGGGCCTCGGCGCCCGTCTGCTGACGGCGGCGCTCGACAGCCTCGTCAGGGCGGGAGCCCGGGAGGTGTTTCTCGAGGTGCGGGAGGGCAACCTGACCGCCCAGTCGCTGTACACCCATCGGGGCTTTCGGCCGATCGGCCGGAGGACCCGGTACTACCGCAATCCGGTGGAGGATGCGATCGTCCTGCGCCTCGCGCTGCCGGGGGGCGCGTGATCCGGGTACGCCGGCGCTAGATTTCGGATAACCGGCCGGCACACCCCATCGTTACCGTAGGGGCGTGTCCGCCAATCGTTCTGCTCCCAACAGCAGTGGAGGTTCCCGTGAGTCGCAGCCTGAACAAAGTCATCCTGATCGGCAACCTCGGTCAGGATCCGGAAGTCCGCAGCATCGCCAACGGTGGCCGCGTCGCCAACTTCAGCCTGGCGACCAGCCGGCAGTGGTCAGGCCAGGGCGGCGACAAGCAGGAGAAGACCGAGTGGCACCGCATCGTCGCCTGGAACAACAGCAAGGGCGCCGGGACCGGACTGGCCGACGTGGTCGAGAAGTTCGTCAAGAAGGGCGACAAGCTCTACGTTGAAGGACGGATCGAGTATCGCTCCTGGCAGGACAAGGAGGGTCAGACCCGCTACACCACGGAGATCATCGCGAGCGAGATCATCATGCTGTCCGGCAAGGGCGGTGGCGGAGAGGGTGGCTATACGCCCGCCCGCGCCAATGCTGGCGCTGCGGCCGGCACCGGCACGCCGGCCAAGAAGGAAGGCAAGGAAGAGGCATTCGGGGATTTCCCCGAGGCGCTCGACAGCGAGGAAGATGACCTGCCGTTCTGATTGATCGTTCGGCGTGCAGTCCGCAGCCGCCGGTCACCAGCATGTCTGCTGATGGCTGGCGGCTGATGGTTTGAGGCTCATTTCGGCATCTCAACGAGAGAGGCAGACGGGACATGGGCGAGCGCATCGTGTTGCGGACGGGGGAGGCGCTGGTGGAGGCGGAGCCGGGCTGGTCCGCGGCAGAACCGGAAGTCATCATCGGTGAACTCGACGGGCCCGTCGGTCAGGCGCTCGCGACGCTGCTTGGAGATCAGGTCAAGGGTCACTCCCGGGTGTTTGCCATTCTCAACAGCGATGTACAGGTGAAGCCCGCCACGCTGATGGTCAGCAAGGTGACCGTGAACGACAGCCGCTACACCAACATCCTGATGGGGACCGTTCAGGCGGCGATCGCGAACGGGGTGCTCGATGCGGTGCGGAGCGGCGACATCCCCAAGTCCCGGGTGAATGACCTCGGGATCATCATTTCGGTGTGGCTCGATCCGGCGGTGCTCGAGGCGGAAGATTTCGACCACGCGATTCTGTTCCAGACCCATCGCGAGGCAACCGCCAAGGCCCTGCGAAAGGCCATGCGGCAGGAGCCGACGATCGATTGGCTGCTCGAGCATCAGGACACCGTGGTCCATTACTACCATCAGCTCGGTGTCGACGGCCAGCTCTAGGAAAGAGCGCCTGTGCGGGCGATACGAGGCCGGATGCGGGTGGTGTGCCAGCCATGCCTTGTGTGAGGCGTGGGAATCCGCCTGACGTTCGACGCGATGCTTGTGTGAGGCGGTTCGCTCGCCAGTCGTCCTGTTCCCGGCTGGGAGAGCGAGGCCGTCGGCACTGCCCCGGCCGGCCTACGCTCGTTGGCAACTTTCGGCTGTCGGCGACTCGGGGTTGGTGGCCCCCGGGACTGGGTGGCAGTGCACCGATCCCATGGAGCATCCCCACTCCCGCGGCCCGGAAGTTCTCTGCCGGTGTGGGGTGCCCCAAGGCGGCGCGAAGGCCTGTGAGCCCGGTCACTCGTCCCAACACCTGACCCGGCATGCGGTTAGGATCGCAAATCTCATGTAGTCTCTGAGTGGCGCGTCGGAGCCCCCTGTCATATATTGCTTTACCACGATTCCCACCATCAGAGGGTAGCGTGATGACCTGTTGTGCTCGGATCCGCTTGGCGGCCGTGCTGGTGGCGCTCAGCGTCCCGGTCGGGCTCGCGGCGCAGAATGCCCGGCCGGAGTCCCACACCGTCCGTCCCGGCGATACCCTGTGGGATCTCGCCCGGACCTATCTCGGCGATCCCTTCCTGTGGCCGGAGATCTACCGGCTGAATACGACCGTGGTCGAAGATCCGCACTGGATCTACCCGGGCGAAGTCCTCCGGCTGTCGGGAGGGGCCGATGTGAGCGCGGTGCCACCGACGGATACGCCGCCTCCCGCGGAGCAGGCCCAGGAGGGGCAAATCGCACAAGTCCCGGCCGATAGCGAGCCGACAGCAGCCGCTGACGAGCAGCCGGCCGAGGCGGGCCTGAATGAGCCGCAGGTGGTCGACCTCGCCGACGAGACGGCGCCGGATGCTCGCGACAGCGTGGATCTGACGCCCCTGGTTGGCGATCACCGCCGCGTGGCCAATACCGGCCCGAGCCTGGAGCTCGCGCTCCAGCGCGCGTACCGCCCGATCCGCCGCACCGAGTTCTTCAGCTCCGGCTTCCTGAGTGAAGGCCAGAAGCTTCCCTTCGGGACCATTCTCGGTACGGTGACTCCGCTGCAGATCGAGGAAGTCTCGAGTCGGTCCACGGCGCAGATGTACGGCTCGGTGGCGGTGGTGCCGCCGGCCGGAGCCAAGTACCAGGTCGGCGACACGCTCCTCGCCGTGTGGCTCAGCGAGGAGACCC
>DAINRP010000029.1:3214-10766 GCA_036741755.1 Gemmatimonadales bacterium | reverse complement strand
GCCAAGTACCAGGTCGGCGACACGCTCCTCGCCGTGTGGCTCAGCGAGGAGACCCAGAACTTCGGACAGGTCATCGTGCCCACCGGACTGCTCCGCGTCACCGATGTCAGTCGCCCTGAGAATCAGGCCGAAGTCATCGCCGCGTTCGGGGCTGTCCGTGACCACCAGCGCGTACTGCCGGCCGAGAAGTTTGTCGATCCGGGCAACGTCCGTCCCGTTCCCATCTCGGACGGCGTCAAGGCGCGGGTGATCCGTCACCGGGACGATCGGGCGCTGACCGACCCGCAGGCGGTCATGTTCCTGGATCGTGGCCGCAAGGACGGCGTGGCGCTCGGAGACCTCTTCGAATTGCGGCAGACTCCGCGGGCGCGAGTGGATGCGGCAACCGTCGTGAATGAGGTGATGGCGACCGTGCAGGTGGTGCATGTCGGTGAACGGACGTCCACCGCCCGCGTGGTCAAGATCACCCAGCCCAAGATCCCTGTGGGCACCGAGGCCCGGCAGATCGCCAAGCTGCCTTCGTGATCCGGCGTGCGCTTCGGCCACGCCTCCTGCGTCTCCCCCGGGCCCTCATCGGTGTCGCTGGCGTTCCCGCCGGCGCTCCCGTGAGGGCCCGATTCCTGTCTGAGGAACCAATCTGGTGAGTCTTTCGATGCTGCAGGTCGCCACATCGCTGCCGTCCTCGTCCTGGGACCTCGTGGTCCTGTCGAGTCCGGAAACCAAGGTCGTCCTGGCGATCACCGTCGTCTTCTCCCTGACGTCGTGGTTCGTGATCGGGCTCAAGTGGTGGCAGTTTCGCCGCGTGCGAGGTCAGGCGGACCGGTTCTTCGCCGAGCTGGAGCGGACCACCCGGCTGAAAGACGCCTATCACGCGGTCATGAAGCTTCCCCCCTCGCCCTACAACCGGCTGTTTCGCGAAGGGCTCAACTTCTTCACCGAACTGCGGCCCGGCGCACTGAAAGACGAAGGCCAGGCGCCCGCGTCGGGGACGCTTTCCATGACCCAGCTCGAGGCACTGAAGATGGTGCTCGGCAAGGAGGTGGGTGCCGAGCGCGATATCATGGCCCGATTCATCTCCTGGCTCGCCACGATCGGGTCGGTGGGGCCCCTGCTCGGGCTGCTGGGCACCGTGCTGGGTGTCATGGATGCGTTCATCGGCATCTCGGCTCGCGGCTCCGGCAATATCAGCGCGGTGGCGCCGGGAGTTGCCGAGGCCCTCATCACCACCGTGGCGGGACTCGCGGCGGCCATCCCGGCGGTGATCGCCTACAACGTCTTCGTCAACCGCTTGGGGCTGTTTGCCGGCGAGCTCGAAGGGTTCGCGAACGAGTTGATCGGGACCATGGCGCGCGAAGGGCTGCTCTAGAATGGGCTGGGGCGTCGGACGCGGCGGGGGACTGCGGGGCCATGGGGAGCTCCCGCTCAACGCGGAGATCAATGTCACTTCGATGGTGGACGTGGCCTTCGTGCTCCTCATCATCTTCATGATCGCCGCCCCGATCATGCAGGGCGGGGTGGACGTGCAGCTTCCCAAGGCCGAGGCTCGCCCGATCACTGCTCAGGAGGGCATCGTGGTGAGTGTCGATCGGCAAGGCCGCATCTTCATCGATGAGACGGCGGTCTCGTATGCGGACTTCCAGATGACCTTCGGCGCGCTGGTGAAGAGCCGGAAGCCGAAGTCGGTGTACCTGCGCGCCGATCGCCGGGTGCCCTATGGAGAGGTCGTGCGCGTCCTGGCGACGATCCGACTGTCCGGTGTTTCCGACGTGGGACTCGTGGCCGAGGAGGAAGAACGTCCGTGACGGCGCGGCGGGGTCTCGGCCGCGAGCGATCGGGAGTCGCTGCGGGCCTGACGGGAACGGTTGTGGTACACGCGGTCGCAATCGGATTGCTCTGGACCACGGTGAAGGCCATCGACACGGGCCCGCCGGCCTACGCCGTGGAGCTCGTCGCCGCCCCCGCGCCGCCTCCCAATGTGAAGCCTGCGCCGGAAGCGGCGCCCCGACCACCGGCCGAAGAAGCCGCGCCGACCAAGCCGGCGCCCCGGACGCCGAAGCCCGCGCCGGTCAAACCGAAACCGGTCACCCCCAAGCCCCCTCAGCGCACGGAACCGAATCCTCCTTCAGTGCCCCGGACCCAACCGTTGCCGGGCGAGACGCCGAGCACCGGCAATGACGCGGTGACCGTCAGTACACCGGGGCTGCAGTTCCCCTATCCGGAGTACCTGCGCAACATCGTGCAGGAGGTCTACCGCCGGTGGCAGCGTCCACTCGGCAACTCGGCGCTGCGTGCCGAGGTGAGCTTCCTGATCATGCGCGACGGCAGCATTCGCGAGATCAAGCTGATCCGGCCCTCAGGGAGCTTCTCCTTCGATCTCTCGGCCCAGGGCGCCGTCGAGGCGGCGGGCACCTCCAAGGCCTTCGGACAGCTGCCGGACGGGTATCCTTCGGATGTCTTGCCGGTCTCCTTCTACTTCACGCCCCGGACTCAATGATGGCTTCAGGCCGTTTCTGGTTACTGTTTGCACCACTCGCGCTGGCGCCGTCCCTGCTCGCCGCCCAGGATACGCTGCGCCCGCCGGACGGCGTCCGCGTCGGCATTGAATACCGGCCCGGGGTTCGCCCCGCGATCGTGGTGTTGCCGGGGCGTGGTCTCGATTCCGCGCGCACCATCATCGCGCGCGACCTCGACTACAGCGATCGGTTCGATGTCATTGCGCTGAGTCCGCAGGACAGCGGCGCCTACGCGGCGAACGTCGGCGGCCGCACGGTGAACTATGCGCTGTTCCGGACCATCGGCGCCGAGTACGCGGTCGAAGTGGTGCCGGATGGTCCGGGCGCCATTGTGCGGCTGCACGATATCGTCCAGGGGACGGTGCGCCGGGAGCAGCGCTTCCTCCTTCCGCCAGGGTTCGACGTGGCGTTCCGCATGGCGGTGCATCAGGCCTCGGATGAATTGGTGCGCTGGATCACCGGCACACCCGGATATGCCGCGTCCCAACTGCTCTTTCTCGTCGACCGGAGGCTCTACCGCGTCGACAGCGATGGCAGTGGGGTCACCCAGCTCTCGCCATCCGGCGAGGATGTCCTTTCTCCGGTCTGGAGTCCCGATGGCAGCCGCTTCGCCTACACCCATTTCGGGGCCGGGGTGGGGAGTCTGGTGGTGCAGAGCGTCGGGGCGGGCCAGAGGATCACGGTGACGGGCACGGGCACTGGCCTCAACATCACGCCGGCGTTCTCCCCTGATGGCCGCCTCGTCGTCTATGCCCGCTCCGACGAAACGGGGACCGACATTTTTACCGCGGATGTTGCTCAGAACTGCTGTGTTCAGCGGTTGACCGTGGGGCGGTATGCCGATAATCTTTCCCCCACCTTCGCCCCCGATGGGCGAAGGCTGGCGTTCGTTTCTACCCGTGCTGGTCAGCCACAGGTCTATGTCATGGCTGCCGACGGCACTGATCAGGAACTCCTGGCGCCGTTCGATTTCGGCGCGACCGGAAGCTCCAACGCGCCGGAGTGGTCTCCGGACGGCGCCAGCGTCGCTTTCCACCGCGAAGTAAGTCGTTCACCGCAGGTCTTCATTGTTGATGTCGCGAGCCGGCGGGTCCGCCAGCTGACTTCCTCGGGACGCAACGAAGATCCGACGTGGGCGCCGGACGGTCGGCACATGGCGTTTGTCTCGGACCGTAGCGGGCGGCGCCAGCTCTGGGTGATCGACATCGTCACCGGCCGGATCCGTCAGCTCACTTTCATTGGTCAAGTCCGTCTCCCCGCGTGGTCCCGGCGTCTCGCGGGTCCCGCCCCAGCCACTAACTGATATTTCCCGGAGGGTCCATGCGTTCTCCGTTCCGATTCGCCCTGGCTACCGCGGCCGTCGTTGTCCTCACGGCCTGCGGCAGCAAGAAGCCGCCCGAGCAGCCGGCGCCTCAGCCTCAGCCAGCTCCGCAGCCGACCACCCCCGCGCCGGCTCCCGCCCCCGCTCCCGCACCGGTCAAGCCAAGCGGCCCGACTCCCGAAGATGCGGCGGCGGCTGCCGCCCGGGTCACGACTGCGGTGCTCGCCGAACTCGGGTCGATGGTCCATTTCGACTTTGACAAGGCCGACATTCGCGATGAGGACAGGGCCACGCTCGATCGCAAGGCGGCGATCCTGGCGGCCAATCAGAGCCTTCGCGTCACGATCAGCGGACATGCTGACGAACGCGGCTCCGACGAGTACAACCTCGCCCTCGGCAACCGCCGCGCTGCCGCGGTCAAGACCTACCTCGCCAACAAGGGCATCGACGCCGGGCGGTTGACAGTCGTGTCCTATGGCGAGGAGAAGCCGCTGGCCGCGGGGCACGATGAGGACTCCTGGGCCCAGAATCGGCGGGCCGAGTTCGAGCCGCCCATGGGCGCCACCAACCTCCGCATGCCCTGATGCGCAGAATACACACACTCGCGCCGTGGCTCGTCCTGGTCGCCCTTGGGGGCTGTGCCTCCAAGGGCGACTTGCGCCGGGTCGAGGATCAGTTGCTGCTGAGCCGAGCCGACAATCAGCGCGCCGACTCCGCCCGGGCCCGTCAGCTCGGTGAAATCCTCGCGGTCCAGCGACGCATCATGGATTCGCTCGATGCCGTCGGCCGGAATCTCGGCCAGGTCAGCCGCCAAGTGGCATCCTTCAAGGGGGATGTCGCCAACGACCTGATCAGCATCCAGCAGCAGCTGGTGCAGGTGCAGGCGCTGACGGGGCAGAGCCAGCAGCGGCTCACCGAACTGCAGACCCAGCTCGAGGCCCGCAGCGAACAGCTGAACACGCCGGTCGCGGCACCGGTGGACACCGGCTCTCCCGTGCCCTCGGCCCAGGAGCCGCCCGGACCGCCCGCCGGATCGCCTTCGGCAGAGCAGATCTATTCCACCTCGCTGCAGCAATTGCGGCGCGGCAGCCCGGGTACGGCGCGCATGGGCTTCCGCGAGCTGCTTCGGCTCTACCCGACGCACGCCCGCGCTGCCGACGCCACCTATTTCATCGGGGAGACCTTCGCCGCCGAGGCACCCGATTCGGCGACCCAGTACTACGGCAAGGTGGTCGAGAGCTTCCCGCAGTCGCCGCGAGCCGCGAGTTCGCTCTACAAGCTCGGATTGCTGGCCGAGCGGCGGAAGGATCTCGAAGTGGCACGCGCGTCGTACCAGCGTGTCATGCGCGACTATCCCCGCTCCGACGAAGCGGCCCTTGCTCGTGACCGCCTGAAGACGCTCGGCCGCTAACGCGGGTCGAGGGAGTCCGATGACAGGCCCCAGCGCGGAGATGCCCTTCCTCGAGCACCTCGAGGAATTGCGCCAGCGACTGGTGCGGACCCTGATTGCGCTGGTCGTGGGCTTCCTCATCGGGTACTGGGTGGTCCAGCGATTTCAGGTCGTCAACCTCCTGAAGGCGCCGATCGCCCAGTATCTGGTCGCCACTGGCGGCAAGCTGGTGGTCACCAGTCCGACCGAAGCGGTCATGATCACGCTCAAGCTGGCGCTGATTGCCGGGCTGGTCCTCGTCTCTCCCTACATCATCTTCCAGATCTGGGGTTTTCTCGCCCCGGCCCTCTATGACAAGGAGAAGCGCCTGGTCGTCCCGGCGCTGCTCGCGGGAACATTCATGTTCCTGGGCGGGGCGGCCTTCGGGTTTCTCGTGCTGTTGCCACAGTCGCTCCCGATCCTGTTCAGCTTCCAGTCCGAAGGACTGGTGAACCTGATCACCTTCGAGAAGTATTTCAGCTTCGTGATGCAGATCGTGCTGGCCATGGGCCTCTCCTTCGAGATCCCCCTGGTGATCATGCTGCTCGCCGCGCTGGGGATCGTCACTCCAACTGGCCTGAACAAGTTCCGCCGCTTCGCGATCGTGCTCTCGGCGACAGCCGGCGCGATTCTCTCCCCCGGCACCGACCTCCTGTCGATGGTGCTGATGACGGTGCCGATCCTGCTCTTGTACGAGATCGGCTTCGCCGGTTCCTGGCTCATTCATCGGCGCCGGTTCGCCCGCTCGGCGGCCAGTATTGGCACGGCCGTGCTTCTTCTCTGCCTGCTCGGTGCCGGCGCGGTGAGCGCGCAGGAGCCGACCCCGGTACCGCGCCGCAAGAAGCCCGTCAGCACGAGCACCGACACCACTCGCCCCGATTCCACGGTGGCCGATTCCCTCCGACCCCGACCGTCCCAGACGGTCGACACCGCCACGGCGCGACGGCTCGGACTGCCAACCGCGCCACGGAGGAGCTTCGCTCCCGATGATTCGGTCGTCACTGATCTGCTCGGACGCAAGGGCTACCAGTCCACCCGGTTCCGCTCTGACTCCGCCACAGTGTTTGCGGATGAGCGACGGCTGCACCTTCGCGGCGCAGCCAGCACGAAGCGGGGCGAGACCACCCTCGAGGCGGATTCGATCGCCTATCAGGAGTCGGACTGCCTCCTTCGTGCGACCGGCGATCCCGCCCTGTTCGACAAGGAGACCGTCCTGACCGGCTTCGGCGGGATCCGCTACAACACCTGCATTCGTCGCGGGGTGGTGTCCGATGCGCTGACCAGCTTCAAGCAGGGATCCACCGACTGGTTCCTCCGCGGCAATCTGGCCCAGGATTCGAGCGCGGCACGGCTCTACGCTTCCGACGGGGAAATCACCAGCTGTGACCTGCCCGAGCCACACTATCACTTCTCGGCCAAGGAAGTGAAGTGGATCTCGAAGACCGTCATGGTGGCCCGGCCGGCGGTCCTCTACGTCCGCGATGTGCCGGTGCTGTGGCTTCCGTTCGTCTTCCAGGATGCGCGAACCGGCCGCCGTTCGGGGATCCTGATTCCCCGGTTCGGCCTCAACGATATTGTCAGGCAGAATCCGGGGTACAGCCGGCAGATCACCAACATCGGCTACTACTGGGCGCCGTCGGCGTATCTGGATGTCACCGCCAAGCTCGACTGGTATTCCAACCGGTACCTCGAGTACGGCGGGGCCGCCGAGTACCGCTGGATCAACCGCTTTCTCAGCGGGGCGATCGGGTACCGCCGCACGGTGGAGAGCGGCGGTCGCCGGTCGACCAACATCCGGTGGGACCACCGGCAGAACTTCGATCTCTCGACGTCGCTGAATGTCAGTTTCAATTACACCAGTAGCGGCTTCGTTCAGCGGCGCAACGCGATCGATCCGCTGCAGTCGACCCAGCAGATTCTCAGCGCCGCCAACTTCTCCAAGCGCTTCGCCTGGGGGACGGTCGCCCTGGGAGGCAACCGGCGGCAGAACCTCTCCGACCGGAGCGTATCGATGCAGCTCCCGTCGCTCTCGGTGTCACCCAAGCCAATCGACATCGCGCGGGACGTCACCTGGTCGCCGGGGCTGTCCGTCACCAACAATCTCGAGAACAACTTTCCGGTCAAGCAGGCCTTGGTGCTGCCGTCCGGCGTGATCGACACGCTGGGTCTCACGCGAAACAGCCGGACGACCACCGTCGGGCTCCAGACACCGATCCGCTTCGGCGGGTTCAACTGGCAGAACAACTTCAACTACAACGACCGCAAGGACGAGGGCCCCAAGGTCATCGG
>DAINRP010000029.1:0-3114 GCA_036741755.1 Gemmatimonadales bacterium | reverse complement strand
GGGTTCTTTCCCGGGTTCGGGCCGATCCAGCGGATCCGGCACAGCATCTCGCCCAGCATCAGCTGGAGCTACAGCCCGGCGGCATCCATCGACCAGGCCTATGCCCAGGCGATCGCCCGCCCCGGAGAGACCCTCAGGCTCCGGAGCGATCCGACGCAGTTGTTGAGTATCGGGCTGTCGCAGAACATCGAGGGGAAGTCGGTCCGGCGTTCCACCTCGGACACGACGACGGAAGACGCCTCGGGAGTCGACAACGCGCGGCGGTTCCGGATTCTGGGCATCCAGACCAGTTCGCTCCAGTACGATTTCGAGCAGGCGAAACAGCCCGGGAAGACCGGGTGGCGCACCAAGTCGATGACCAACCAGTTCCAGAGCGACCTGCTGCCCGGCTTCAGCCTGGGCCTGACACACGATCTCTGGAACGGAGACGTGGGCTCCGATACGTCGCATTTCTCGCCCTTCCTGCAGGCGGTGACGGCGAGTTTCGCGATCTCGGGGGGCACGGTGAAGTCGGTGCTCGGCCTCTTCGGCCTCGGCGGGAAACGCGATACGACCGGGAGCAAGGAGGCCCCGCCTCCGTCGTATATCGCGAGCCAGAGCCGGTTCGGACGGCCCCCATCGTTCTACGGGGCGGGTGAGGACCAGACGCTGGGGGTTGGCACCAACCGTCGCTTCACCGCCAATTTCAACTACAGCCTCTCCCGGCAGCGACCGCTCCGCAATCCACCCGCCAATACCATCGCCCAGAAGGCGCAGCAAAGCCTGGGCTTCAGTACTGCCTTCTCGCCGACCCCGTTCTGGAGCGTCTCCTGGTCCACGCAGTACAACATCACCGACAACAAGTTCGAGTCGCAGGTGGTGCGCCTCGAACGGGTGCTGCACGAATGGCGGGCAGGGTTCAACTTCGTCCGCAACCCCAACGGCAACTTCGCCTTCTTCTTCTCCGTCTACCTCTCCGATCTGCCGGACATCAAGTTCGACTATAACCAGACGTCCATCGAGCGCTGAGCCCCTGACGCTGTCCACGATTCCGGACAGTGTCCTGCTCAAGTGTCCTCGCCCGAGGACACTCCACGCTACCCCCAGTTTCAACTCATTGCCCGACAAGGGTTTGTGCTGAACCGCCACGCTGGCATCGAGCATGCATTGGGGTGCCGCGTTCACTCTCTGGAGCCGATTCATGCGTACATCCTTGTGGGCCGTGCCCCTCCTGCTGCTCGCCGCGTGCAGCGACACCCAGTTCGTCGGCGGTGGCGGTAGCCAGTTGCCCCCGCCCAGCAACCTGGCCTATACCGTCGAGCCCAGTGGTACCCCGGGGTCCCCTGACGGAGTGCTCCTCACCTGGGACTTCGACAACGATCCCGATCTGGCGTCATGGAACGTCTATTCCCGCGGCAGCACCTCCGAGTCATACCGGCTCCGCGGCACCACCACGTCCAATTCGTTTCACGACGCGGGGATTCCTCATCTGCAGTATTTCGTGACGGCGGAAGATCTCGGCGGCAATGAGAGTGCGAGCAGCAACGTCGTCACCGTCGATGAGCGGCTGGCGCTTCAGAAGCCGGCGACGTTGACCAGCACCACGCTGAACGGTGCCATTGCGCTGACCTGGTCCGATAATGCGTACACGACGGACCCGGCCCATTTCCGTATCTACCGGGTCTACAGCACTTCCTACGATCTGGATCTCAACATCTGCGGCACCGCCTGGTCGCTGGAAGGAACCACGGTGGCCCCCGAGTTCGTCTCGGGGGCACTCAGCAACGGGGTGCCCCGCTGCTTCGCCGTCTCCGCGCTCAGCCTGGAAGGGTTCGAGAGTCTCTGGTCACCGCTCCGAAGCGATACGCCGCGCCCCGATGCGCGGAACGTCGTGGTGTACGCCCGGCAGAGCCAGGACGCCGGCAGCGGATTCCGCTTCTGGCGGGACCTCAACGGCAACGGCCAGGCGGATCCGGCCGAACTCGGGCTGGTGCAGAGCGGTTCATCGTTGCTCAACGATTTCTCTGTCGAGCGGGATGTCGCCGGCGATCTCTTCCTGACGCCCGTCCGGTCGGGCACCGGCGTCGCGGTCTACGGCACGGCCCCGGTCGCGGATCTCACGAGCATCGATTACGCGCCGAACATCACCTACGGCACCGGAGGCATTCAGGCGCTCCCCGGCTGGGGATACGTCTTCGAGAGTGACGGAGGGGATGGCTTTGCCCGGTACGGTGCCGTGCGGGTTACCCACGTTGGGCAGAACTTCCTGATCCTCGACTGGGCGTTCCAGACCGACCACGGTAATCCCGAACTGCTGCGGGCGCCCTGATTGGGGCGTGAGGTCACCGCGGGCGGACGAGGGAGCTTCCCTGCATTCCATGGGGTGGCTCCCTCGATCGTCTTTCGGGCATCGGGATGACAGTGTCCCGGCCGCGTGTGTACGTTTCCGACATGACAGATCCCAGGCTCCTCCTCACCGGAAATTCTCTTTCGATCTCCGATGTCGTGGCTGCGGCCCGGTCCCGGTCTTCGAGGATTGGGCTCGATCCGGCCGCGCTGGAGGCGCTGGCCCGAAGTCGCGCGCTCGTCGACCAGGCCATCGCTCGTGGCGAGACGATCTACGGCATCAACACCGGTTTCGGCAAGCTGGCGAACGTCCGGATCGCCCCGGATCAGCTCGACCAGCTGCAGATCAACCTGATCCGCAGCCATGCCGCCGGCATGGGCGAGCCGATGCCCGCCGACGTGGTGCGGGCGGCGATCCTGCTGCGCGCCAACGTGCTGCTGCGTCCGACCAGTGGCGTGCGGCCCGGACTCGTCGAGGCGCTGGTCGCGCTGTTCAACGCGGGCATCATTCCGCTGGTGCCCGAGCAGGGGAGTGTGGGCGCCAGCGGCGACCTGGCCCCACTGAGTCACATCGCGATGGCGCTCATCGGCGAGGGCGATGTGCTCGGTGACACGCCGGGCAGCCTGCGCCCCGCCGCCCTGGCGCTGGAACGCGCGGGGCTCGCGCCATTCCGGTTCGCACCCAAGGAAGGCATCAGCTTCATCAACGGAACCCAGGCGCAGACCGCGCTGCTTTCGCTCACGGTGCACGACGCGGAGTCGCTCTGGCGCTCAGCCGTCGGGGCCGCG
>DAINRP010000028.1:11802-20837 GCA_036741755.1 Gemmatimonadales bacterium | reverse complement strand
CCTTTCAGGCGACGCTGGTGCCGGAACGCCGGGAGGAGGTCACCACGGAAGGGGGGCTCGACCTCACCCGTAACGTGGGCCGACTGCACGATGTGATTGCCCGCCTCACGGCCGTCGGATGCCGGGTCAGTCTCTTCATCGATCCCACGCGCGACAGCGTCGATCGCTCCCGTGAACTCGGCGTTCCCGCGATCGAGCTCCACACCGGCCGCTACGCCCATGCCTGGCCCAATGCCGGGGCGGCACTCGCCGAACTGATGGATGCCACCCGCCATGCCAGGAGCCTGGGTCTTGCGGTGCACGCAGGTCACGGGCTCACGTACCGGAACGTGAATTCGGTGGCAGCGGTCCCCGGCATCGAGGAGTTGAACATCGGGCACAGCATTGTCAGCCGGGCTGTCATGGTCGGCATGGCCGCGGCCGTCGCCGAAATGCGCAAGCTGGTAACCGCCGCCTCGGCCGCGATTTGACCTGCGCGCAGTCGGCTCCTACACTAAAGGATCAAGCGGTTTCCGATTCGGGTTCCGAACCGTCGGAATGCCCGTGATCGGCACCAAGACTTCCAGCATCGCACCCTCGGACCCCAGGCCGTCATGAGCCAGCCGCTCGGCATCGAGGATTTCTTCGCGTTGGAGGCGGGCGAGTACCTCGACCGCCTGGCGTCGTTAAGCGCGACCGCCACCGCGCCGAACGCCGATGAACTGGTGCGCTACACCCGCGCCCTCCGCGGGAGCGCGCTCATGGCCAATCAGCAGGCCATCGCCCGCGCCTCGAATGGCCTCGAGCACCTCGTGCGGAGCTTCCGCGATGGGCGCCGCGCGTGGGATACCGGCCTGGCGGGACTCTGCCGCGAGGCGGTCGATATACTGCGGACTCTGGTCGAGCGCGTCAGGACGTGGACACCGGACGATACCGCCCGCGCTGAGCGGCTTGCCCTGCGGCTGGACGAGGCTGCTGGCGGCTCGCAGCGGCCGATGACGACGCCGAGTCCGGCGGCCACCGAAACCGGCGTGCGGGTGTTCCTTGCCAGGGAGTCAGCCGCCCTGGGCAGCGTGCTGGATCAGGCTGGCCGAAGTCTCAGCGGAGGGTCCGCCTCCTTTGACTCCCTCCAGGCGGTCCTGCGCCGGATGCAGCCGCTCCGCGGCCTGGCCGCGCTCGCCGACTACCCCCCCCTGCCCGATCTGCTGGACGGCATCGAGCGCACCGTGACCAGCGTGAGTCGCCTCGAGCTTCCGGCGAAGGACGGCGGCGCCCGGCTCGACGCCGCAGCCGCGGCACTCGCCCGCTCCGCGCGCGACATCGCCGAACATGGGCGCCCCGAACCGGAAGCGCCGGAATTCCGGCGATTCGCCTCGCTGCTCATCGCCCCGGCGCCGCAGGAGCCTCCGGTCGTCCCCATCGAGACCCTCTTCTTCGGGGGCGAGGACGGCGTCGTGCAGCGCGGCACCGCGCCCAGGAGCGTCGTCGCCGCCTCGATGAGCGCCGCGGCAGTCGTGAGCCGCGGCGAGCATCTCTGTCAGGCGGCCGATGAGATCGCCGAAGCTACCGCCGCCTCCCAGCGCGATCTGCGCCTGCACCTCCTCCTCGCCGACCTGCGTACCCTGGCGACCGGCCTGCCTGGGGTGCTGGAGATCACGGTGGACTCCTTCGCCGTCTCGGCCCGCTCCGCCGTCAGTCGGGGCGCCGCCACGCGCGACCCGGCGCGATTCGTCGGGTTGTTACGGGAGGCTGGCGCACGGCTACGCGGCTTCACCGAAGTGACCCAGCCCGGCACGCTCGCATCAGTCTTCGAAGAGCTGATCACCGCACTGGATGCGCTCGGAGCCGTTGCGCCCAACGACGAGTCGGACGTTGTGCCGATCGAGTCGCTTGCCCCCGACGAGCCGGGAGTCCTGGCGCCGACCGTGGTGCCCATCGAGTCGCTCGCCCCGGAGGAGCCGGCCGCCGTCCCGATAGTGGCGGCGG
This sequence comes from Gemmatimonadales bacterium, assembly GCA_036741755.1. Taxonomy (GTDB): domain Bacteria; phylum Gemmatimonadota; class Gemmatimonadetes; order Gemmatimonadales; family GWC2-71-9; genus JADJOM01. Next base: position 18,872 of record DAINRP010000028.1, on the reverse strand, counting down.
CCCTCGCGACTGCGGGGGCAGTCCCTGCCGCGGCACGAGAGAGTTGGGACCTGGCCGCGAGTTTCAGCCTTTACGAGGAACTCTCCGTCGCGGGCGTCGGGCCAGCGCCCGCTCCAGAACCGAGTACCGGGCTGGAAGCGGTCGGAGCCACGACCCCGGCGGTGGTCGAGGCCGCAGTCCTCGACATCGATGAACTCCTGTATCACGGCCGGGCAGCGCTGGAAAGGGCCGATGCCGTCCGCCGCGAGATCCGCGCGATCTGGTCCACCCCCGAATCGGCCAGCGCGGTCCAGCCGCTGGTCGAAGAACTGCTCGACCTCGTCGAGCTCGCTATCGCTGACTGAGCCTAACTTGACGTCCCCTGCGCCGAAACGGCGCGCGCCGGTCTGGCAGGTCCTCGTCGGGATCGCCATTTCCGCCGCGCTGCTCTATGCCTCGCTTCGCGGCATTCAGTTCTCGCAAGTCCTCGAATTCGTCCGCACGGCCCGCATCGCGCCGATGCTGTTCGGCGTCGCGCTCGCGACCGCCACCTTCTTCCTGCGCATCTTCCGGTGGCAGATCCTGCTCCGCGGCGATGACGGCCGGAAGCTGGAGGCGACTCCGCTGTGGCACGCGATCGCGATGGGTTTCATGGCGAACAATGTCCTCCCCCTCCGCATGGGGGAGGTCGTGCGCACCTTCGCGGCCGCCAAGCTGACCAACACCAGGTTTCCGTCCGTGCTGGCCTCGATCGCCGTCGAGCGGCTGTTTGACGCGATCGTCGTGGTCGCGTTGCTGGCCGGCGGACTGTTTACCGCCCGCCTGCCCGAAAGCGATCTCTCCGGACGAGTCGCCAATATCGTGACCTTCGGTGGTATTGCCGCCGTGCTCGGCCTCATCGCCGCTGGGCTGGTCGTCGCGTTTCCGCTGTTCGCGGAGCGGGTAGTTCGCGTGCTCGTTCCATCCGAGAAGCTCGCGAGCAAACTCGTGGCCATCATCGAAGGGGTGCGCCACGGTCTCTCCGTGCTCCGTTCGCCGGCGCGCATCGCGGGCGTTGTGCTCTGGTCGCTGGCCATCTGGACCACCTCCGCCCTTTCCTTCTACGTGATGTTCTCGGCCTTCGGGATCGAGGCGGATCTGTCGGTCGCGCTCCTGATGCAGGGGCTGATCATGTTCGGGATCGCTCTGCCCTCCTCCCCGGGCTACGTCGGCGTCTTTGAAGCGCCGATCATCCTGCTGCTCGGCCTCTATCAGGTCGACAAGAACCTGGCCGCCGCGTACGCCCTCACCTACCACGTCACCACGTTCATTCCCATCACCCTGCTCGGAGCCTGGTCGGTCTTTCGGACCAATCTCGGCCTGGGCGCGATGCGCCAGGGACCGCCGTGACCACGGCGGTGGACGTCCAGGCCCACGCCAAGGTCAACCTCCTGCTACGGGTCCTGGCGCGTGAGGAAGACGGCTACCACGGCATCGAATCGATCTTCTGCCTCCTCTCCCTCGCGGACACGGTTCGCGTCGAACGGCGAGCCACACCCGGCGTCACCATCGACGTCACGGGAGCGGACTGCGGCCCCCCCGACCAGAACCTCGCCGTCCGGGCCGCCTCACGAGTTCTCGATGCGACGGGCAACACCTTCGGCGTACATATCACGCTGACCAAGCGGATTCCGGTTCAGGGGGGCCTCGGCGGCGGCTCGAGCGACGCTGCGGCCGCACTGATCGCGACGAATCTGCTTTGCGGCAGCGCCGTTCCGCGCCATGAACTCCTGCAGTTCGCCGCACGGCTGGGCAGCGACATCCCCTTCTTTGTCAGCGGCGCCCCGCTGGCGCTTGGGTGGGGGCACGGCGAGCGGCTCCTCCGCCTGCCACCCCTCCCTTCCGCCCCAGGACTGCTGATCATCCCTCCGGTAGGGGTGAACACTGCCGAGGCCTACAAGATGGTGGACGCCGCCCGCCAGAACATCGGGCGACGCGGGGCAGTGGCGATGGACCTCGACGGCCTAGCCGGTTGGGGCAACGTCGCCCGGCTGGGAGGTAATGACTTCGAATTCGCGCTCTTCGGCCGTCACCCCGAACTGAAGCTGGCCTTCGAAGCCCTCGCCGGCACGCGCCCGCTGCTCTGCCGGATGAGCGGCTCCGGCTCGACCATCTTCGGCATTTACCGGAATCTCAGGGACCGCGAAGATGCCCGCATGGCCCTGAGCCCGAAGCTGGGCCGGACCATTCAGGTGGAGACACTCGCAACGACACCGCCTGGACCGGACGCGGCGGTCGCGCCGGTCTGACCACCCCCGGCCGACAATCCCTTTCACCACCCCTTCGCTTCCCTTACGTTTCCAGCAGCTGGCCCCTCGTCCAATGGCAGGACAGCAGACTTTGGATCTGCGAATGGTGGTTCGAATCCACCGGGGCCAACTCCCTCCCTGCGCCTATCGGTATCCTGTCCGCGGTCGGTTTCCGCAGTTGACCCAACTCCTGCCCCCGACTAGTTTTGGCGGCTATTGCCATGAGCGAATTTCTGCAGCGGAGCCAGATGCTTTTGCTCTCCGGATCGGCTAACCGGCCGCTCGCGGAGGAAGTCGCCGCGCATATTGGCCAGCCTCTGTGTCAGGTGACGCTCAAGCGGTTCTCCGATGGCGAACTGTTCGTCAAGATCGACGAGAACGTCCGCGGGCGGGACGTTTTCGTCATCCAGCCGACCAATCCGCCGGCGGAGAACCTGATGGAACTGTTGCTGCTCATCGATGCGGCGCGGCGGGCCAGCGCGGCCCGGATCACGGCGGTCATCCCATATTTCGGGTATGCCCGTCAGGACCGGAAGGACCAGCCTCGCGTGGCGATCAGCGCGAAGCTCATGGCGAACATGGTGACGGTGGCCGGTACCGAGCGAGTGCTCGCGATGGATTTCCATTCGCACCAGATGCAGGGGTTCTTCGATCTGCCGGTGGACCATCTGTATGCCGCGCCGGTATTCATCAATCACTACCGCCAGAAGTCGCTGCGCGACCTGGTGGTAGTAGCGTCGGATGTCGGCGGAGCCAAGATGGCGCGCGGCTTCGCGAAGCGGCTCAACGCGACATTGGCCATCATTGACAAGCGGCGGCCGTCGGCGAACGTCGCGGAAGTCGTGAACGTGGTCGGCGAGGTCAAGGGGAAGGACGTGATCATCCCCGATGACATGATCGACACCGGCGGGACCATGTCGGAGGCGATTCACGCGCTCAAGCGGCTGGGCGCGGAGGACATCTACTGCTGCGCGACGCACGGCCTCTTGTCGGGGCCCGCGATCGAGCGGCTCAAGAACAGCCCGGTGACGGAGGTCGCGGTCGCCAACACCGTCCTCCTGCCCCCGGAGCGGAATTTCGACCGGCTCAAGGTGCTTTCAATCGCGCCGCTGCTGGCCAAGGCGATCGGCTATACCCACAGCGACCAGTCGGTGAGTTCGCTGTTCGACTGACACCCAATGGGCGGCGCGGAAGCCGTCTTGTACGGGCAGCCGCACCGGCCGCCCCTGAGCGAAGGACCAAGGACCCATGGCACATCAGGCTTCACTCCAGGTAACAAGCCGCGCCGGCACCGGTAAGGGCGCCGCCCGCACCCTCCGCCGCGCCGGCCAGATCCCCGCGGTCATCTACGGCCACAACCGGGCCCCCGAGGCGCTGAGCGTCGACCGGGCCACGCTGAGCAAGCTGCTCGCTGGCATCAGCGCCGGCAGCACGATCCTCGACGTGGCGGTCGATGGCGCGGCGCCGGTGAAAGCCCTGATCCGCGACATCCAGCGCAATCCGCTCCGGAACACCGAGGTGATCCACCTCGACCTCTACGAGGTCCGCGCCGACGAGAAGATCACCCTCGAAGTACCGGTGCACCTCATCGGGACCTCCGACGGCGTCCGCAACTTTGGCGGCATTCTCGACCAGGTGCTGCACCGCCTGGAGATCCGGGTCTTCCCGGCGGACATCCCGGAGCGGGTCGAAATCGACGTCACCTCGCTCGGCATCGGCAAGTCGATCTACGTCCGCGACGTGAAGCTCCCGAAGGTCGAGATCCTCAACGCGCCGAACCTCCCGGTGTGCTCCATCGTTGCCCCGCGCACCGAAGAGGCACCCGCGACCGTGACCGCGGAGGCCCCGGCCGAACCCGAAGTCATCCGCAAGGCCAAGGCCGAGGAAGAGGCCGAGAAGAAGGACTGAGATCTGCGCGCCATCGTTGGCCTGGGCAATCCGGGTCAGGAGTACGAGACAACCCGGCACAACGCCGGGTTTCTCTTGGCGGATCACCTCGCCGCACGGTGGAAACTCCCGCCCTTCAGGCGGGTGCCGGCCGCGCGGGAGTGCATCGGGCAGGTGCAGGATCACGAAGTGGCGGTCATCAAGCCGCTGACCTATATGAACCGGAGCGGGGCCGCCCTGGCCTCGCTCCGTTCGCTTCCGGGCTTCGATCCCGCCCGCGACCTGCTGGTGCTGGTGGACGACTTCGCGCTGCCAGTCGGCCGCTTCCGCCTCCGCGGCGCGGGCTCGGCCGGTGGTCATAACGGGCTGAAGAGCGTCGAGGGAACTCTTCGGCGGCAGGATTACGCCCGGCTCCGGATTGGCATCGGCCCGCTTCCCTCCAGCACCCGGGAGCCGGCCGATTTCGTGCTCGGGAACTTCGAGCCGGAGGAACGTGAGGCCATCGCGCAACAACTCGACCCGATGGCCGGGGCCGTCGAGTGCTGGGTTACCGACGGGATCGAGCTGGCGATGAGCCGTTTCAACAGCAAGTAGACGAGACTCGGATTTACCAATGCCGCCGGCCAGGCTCGGCGGCGCCCCTATACGATGGTCACACACATGCTCCGCCTAGGCATCGTCGGTCTTCCCAACGTCGGCAAGTCGACCCTGTTCAACGCCCTCACGTCCGCAGGCGCGCTGGTCGCGAACTACCCGTTCGCCACCATCGAGCCCAACACCGGCGTGGTGACCGTACCGGATCCGCGGCTCGGTGCGCTGACCGACATCGTCAAGCCCGAACGCACGCTTCCCGCAGTGGTCGAATTCGTCGACATCGCCGGCCTGGTAAAGGGCGCCAGCCAGGGCGAGGGGCTGGGCAACCAGTTCCTCGCCAACATCCGCGAGGTGGACGCGATCGTGCATGTGATCCGCTGCTTCGACGATGATGACGTGCAGCACGTCATGGGCTCGGTGGACCCGGCGCGTGACCGGGAGGTGATCAATATCGAGCTGCAGCTCGCCGATCTGGCCGGCGTCGAGAAACGCCTGGACAAAGCAGTCCGGGCCGCGAAGTCCGGCGACGCGCAGGCGAAGCTGGAGAGTCGGCTGCTCACGGCCCTCAAAGCCGCACTCTCCGACGGGAAACCGGGACGCAGCGTGACTCCGACGGACGAGGAAGCCGCCACTTACCGGGCCTTCAACCTGCTCACCTCCAAACCGGTCCTCTACGCGGCGAACGTGCTGGAGAGTGAGCTGTCCACCGGCAACCGCCACGTGGAGGCGTTGGAGGCCTCCGTTGCGGCCGATGGCGAGACGGCGGACATCGTCGTCTTCTCAGGCAAGGTGGAGGCCGAGCTGGCGGAGCTGCCGCCTGAGGACCGCGGGGAGTTCCTGGCCGCGCTGGGGGCGACCGAGTCGGGTCTCGATCGGCTGGCCCATGCGGCATACCACCTGCTCGGCCTCCAGAGCTATTTCACGGCCGGCGAGAAGGAGGTCCGCGCCTGGACCATCCATCGCGGCGACAAGGCCCCGCAGGCGGCCGGCGTGATCCACACGGACTTCGAGAAGGGGTTCATCCGGGCCGAGACGGTGGCCTACGCTGACTTCGTGCGAGTCGGAGGCTGGAAGCCGGCCCGGGAGCAGGGCCTTGCCCGCGCCGAGGGCAAGGAGTACATGGTGCAGGATGGCGATGTGCTTCTGTTCCGGTTCAGCAGCTGAGCCTCGTCCGCAGGGCCGAAGCCTCCCACCCGCGCGGCCTTCGATCGCCTGCCGGAGAACACAGCCGGGAATGGTGGGGCGAGGGCCGGCAGGCGCCGCAGCGAGTGCCGCGAGACCACCAGCAGTGAGAGGTAAATGAGGCAGGGCATCTTCTACGCAGTTCTGGCGCTCGCTATCTGGGCGACGCTGGAGCTCTTCAGCTGGTTCGGGATGGGCGCCCTGGCGAGCCTCCGCGGCATTCGCTACGTGCCGGTCAACGTGACCACAATCTCCGACGATCACCGCCGAATCCTCGAGCGGTTGCTGCAGGGAACGACCACTTACACCGACTACAGCGCGACCCTGGGCTGGACCATCAAGCCCGGTGGTGCCGCACCTCCGCTCTACCGGGCTAATGCGCAAGGCATCCGGGCGGATCGAGAGTACTCCCCACACCCGACTCCCGGCACCGTGCGGGTGACTGCCTTCGGTGACTCGTTCACCCACGGGGATGGCGTAGGCAACGCAGACGTCTGGACGGAGGTGCTGGCGCGGAGCACGCCGGGACTCGAGATCCTGAACTTCGGGGTGGGCGGCTTCGGACTGGACCAGGCTCTCCTCCGGTATCGGCTGGAGGGCCGCGCGTACCGGCCACATCTGGTGCTGATCGGCTTCATGACGGAAAACATCAAGCGCAGCGTGAATGTCTACCGCCCCTTCTATGCCCCCAGCACAGGCCAACCCCTAAGCAAGCCGCGCTTCGTGCTGCGGGAAGGCCAACTGTCGCTTCTGGAGAACCCGATCGGGTCGCTGCCGGGGTATCAGGCACTGATGGCCGACCCGGCGCCGGTCCTGCGGCGGCTGGGCGAACACGACTACTTCTACCAGCACCAGCCGCACAGCTCCCGCTGGGACCTGCTGCCGTCAGTCCGGCTGGTGAAGTTGACCCTGGATCAAGTCCAGCAGCAAGTCGAGCCCATCGTCCGCGACGGACGATACAACATCGACGCCGAAGCCTTCGCCGTCACCGCAGCCACCTTCGATGCATTCGTGGCGGAGGTGCGGGCGGACGGGGCCCGGCCGCTCATCCTGATCTTCCCCAGCAGGCAGGATCTGCAGCGTCACGCCCACCAGAGCCCGCGGCTCCACCAGCCGCTGCTGGACCATTTCGACAGCCGG
>DAINRP010000028.1:0-11702 GCA_036741755.1 Gemmatimonadales bacterium | reverse complement strand
CATCCTGATCGCGGCGCGACCCGTTGGCGCCGCTCCCGCTCCCTCGGACACCCTCTCGCATGACGACGACTGCCAGCGGCGCGCTCGCGCGCTTTGGTCCCGACTCCGCTCTCGCCCGCGCTCCCGAAATCGCCGAGGAGAGCACCGCCTTCCGCGACGTTCTGACCGAGATCAGCCGGGTGATCGTGGGACAGCAGGTTCTGCTCGAGCGGCTCCTGATCGGCCTCCTTGCGGACGGGCACCTGCTGCTGGAAGGGTTGCCGGGCCTCGCGAAGACCCTGGCGGTGCGGACCCTCGCCGCGACGATCGACTGCGACTGCCGCCGGGTGCAGTTCACACCGGACCTGCTGCCGTCAGACCTCATCGGGACGATGATCTACAACCAGAAGGCGGGTGACTTCACCGTCCAGAAGGGCCCGATCTTCACCAACATTCTCCTCGCCGACGAAGTCAATCGGGCTCCGGCCAAGGTGCAGAGTGCCTTGCTGGAGTCCATGCAGGAGCGGCAGGTCACCATCGGCGGCGAGAGCCATCGACTGCCCGAGCTCTTCCTGGTGCTCGCCACCCAGAACCCGCTGGAGCACGAAGGCACCTACCCGCTGCCCGAGGCGCAGGTCGACCGCTTCCTCTTCAAGCTGATCGTGACCTATCCGAGCCGGACCGAAGAGCGCGAAATCATCGACCGCATGACCGACGCCGCCGAGCCCACCACCAAGGCCGTGATTCACCCGGACCGGGTGCTGCGGGCCCGGGAGATCGTCCGGGGGCTGCATGTCGACGACAAGATCAAGGAGTACGTGCTCGACATCGTCGCGGCCACGCGCGAGCCCGCGAAGTGGAACCTCAAGGACCTCGCGGGGCTGATTCAGTTCGGCGCCTCCCCGCGCGCCGGGATCAACCTGGTCAAGGCCGCCAAGGCGCACGCTTTCCTGGCGGGCCGCGCTTATGTGCTGCCGGAGGACGTGAAGACGATGGCGCACGACACCATCCGCCACCGGCTCATTCCGACCTATCAGGCCGAGGCAGACGGCGTCACGTCGGACCAGATGCTCGATCGTATCCTCGCTGCCGTGCAGGTGCCGTGATTCCCGACGCGCTGCTCCGCGAGGTCCGCCGGATCGAGCTCACCACGCGCGATCTGGTCCGCGATCTGGTCGCGGGCGACTATGCGAGCGCCTTTCGCGGCCGCGGCGTCGAGTTCGCGGAGGTCCGCGAGTACCTCCCGGGCGATGATGTCCGCAGCATCGACTGGAATGTGACGGCCCGGCTGGGCACACCCTATGTCAAGCGCTTCCAGGAAGAGCGCCAGCTTTCGCTGATCCTGCTGGTGGACGTCAGTGCCTCGGGTGGCTTCGGCAGCGTGGACCGCACCAAGCGCCAGCTGGCGGCCGAAGTGGCCGCGGTCCTGTCGCTCGCCGCCACGCGGCACCGCGACCGGGTGGGAGCCGCGTTCTACTCCGACCGGGTGGAGTGGTTCAGTCCCCCGAAGAGCGGGCGCAGTCAGGCCCTCCAGCTGGTGACCAAGGTACTGGCCTATGAACCCGAGGATCGCGGCACCGACCTCCTCAGGTCATTGGACTTCCTGGAGCCGCTGCTCCGGCGCCGGGCGCTGGTTGCGGTGCTGTCGGACTTCCTGGATCCCTTGCAGTGGCTCGGGCTGGATCGGCTCGCCTGGCGCCACGACGTCGTGGCGCTCCAGCTCACCGACCCTCGCGAGCGGGAACTGCCGCCTGTCGGCCTGGTCACGCTGTGGGAGCCCGAATCCGGTGACTGGCAGGTGGTGGACGCCGACGACGCCGGGGTCCGCGAGCAGTTCCGCGAGCAGCGCGCGGCGTTCGACGAGGGGCTGGGCCGGCACTGCTCGGGGCGCGGCGTCGATCTGCTGCGCCTGGACACCGATCAGCCGTACGGCGAACGGCTCGCCGCCTTTTTCAGTCGCCGGCAGCTCAGGCGGGTCTGAGCATGGGGCGCCTGACACTTCTCCTGGCGTTGCTCCTCGCGGTCGGCGCGCCGGCCGCGGGCGCCGCGCAATCGCTGGAACTCAAGCCCCGGCAGGCCAAGGGAACGATCGGCGACCGCTTCGTTTTCGATGTGACGGTGCAGCTCAAGCCCGGCATGGAGCTGATCGACGCGGTGCCGCACACGCTGGTTCCGCCTCCACGCGGAATCCGGGTGCTGTCGGCCGACACCCTGCGCCCTGACGGGGCCGGGGTCTTCCGCGGCGCGGCCACCGTGGCCTTCTATCGCATCGGCCCCCAGCCGGTGCCGACGCTCGCCCTGCTCTACCGGTCCGAGCCAGGCGGGCCGCCTGACACGCTGCTGCACCTGCCCGTTTCGGTCGAAGTCGTGCCGATCCTCGAGCCAGGCAATCCACAGCTGAAAGACATCAAGCCGCTGCAGCCGCTGAGCGGCCCGGTCTGGATCCAGCTCACCGCGCTCATCGTCGCGATCGGCGGCGGACTCTGGTGGCTGTCGCGCCGCCGGGCAACGGCGACCGCGGCCGCGGCGAAGGTGGCGCTGAGCGGCGGTCCCTTCGACATCGCGCTCGCCCGGCTGGCTTCCCTCGAGAGCGCCGCGCATCCGAACGGGAATGGCTTCGCGCCGCTCTACACCGACGTGGCCGAGGTGGTTCGCGATTGCCTGCTGCAGGCCGGTGCGATTCCGCACCAGGGGCTCACCACCGGAGAAGTCGGTGGCGTCCTCCCTGCACCCCTCTCCGCCGGCGATCTGCGCTCCCGCTGTGAGACGGTGCTGGGTGAGGCGGATCTGGTGAAGTTCGCGAAGGTCCGGCCCGACCTGGCCGCCGCGAGCGACCACCTGGCCCGTACCCGCACCCTGCTCGAGGCGTGGCGCTCCGCCGCCGAACCGACCGATGCGATTCGCTGACCCATCCTTTCTCGTGCTGCTGCTGGTGCCACTCGGACTGCTGCTCCGAGGCTGGCTCCTGCGACGCCGTGCCCCGGTGCACCGGATCGCCTTCCCCGCCCTGCGCTTTGCCACGGCCGGCAAGTCCACCCTGCGGGCCCGCTGGCACCGTCTGCCCGCGACCCTCGGGCTGCTCGGCCTGGTGGTGCTGGTCACCGCGCTCGCGAGGCCGCAGGTACCTGGTGATTCCGAACCGACCCGGGTCAAGTCGCGAAACCTCATCCTCGCCCTCGATATCTCGAGCAGCATGAAGGCGGCGGACTTTCAGCCCGGCAACCGCCTCGCCGTCGCCCGCGGCGTACTGCGAGAATTCATCAAGCGGCGGGAAGGCGATCTCATGGGGCTGGTGATCTTCGCCGGCCGGGCCTTCCTGCAGGCGCCGCTGACCACCGACATCAATGTGCTCGACCGGCTGGCGGAGCAGGTCGACATCGGCTACCTCACCGACGGCACGGCCATCGGCAGCGCGATCATGCTCGGGGTCAATCAGCTCAAGAACCTCCCCAAGAATTCCTGCGCCATCATCCTGATCACCGACGGTGCCAACAACGCCGGTGACGTGACGCCGGTGCAGGCCGCCGAAGCCGCACGGGCACTCGGCGTCAGGATTCACACGATCGGCCTGAGTTCGGCGGACACCTTCTCCGTGGCGCTCAACGGCGTCTGGACGGTGCGGAACGTCAACGCGCGGCTGTCCGGCCGTGACGAGGAGGTGCTCAAGGACATCTCGACCCGCACCGGCGGCCAGTTCTACAAGGCCACCGACCCGAACATGTTGAGCGCAGTGCTCAAAGAGATCGATCCGCTGGAGCGGATCGAGGTCAAGGTGAGCGAGACCCGGGAGTGGCATGAGCTGTTTCCGATTCTCGTCGGCATCGGGCTCGCGCTCCTGCTGCTCGAGATGCTGCTGAGGCTCACCTGGCTCAGGGCGCTGCCATGAGCCTCTTCGCCGATCCCTCCGCCTTCGCGCTCTTCCTGGTGCTGCCGGCCCTCTGGCTCATCGGTCGCCATGCGGCCGCCCAGCGGCTGGAGTCGCTGCGCCGGTTCGGCGACCCCGCCCTCCTTTCGCGCACGTCGACACTGCCGCCGCGCACGCCGGCCACCCTTCGGACCGTGCTGCGCTGGATCGGGCTCACCCTCCTCGTGCTTGCGCTCGCCCGGCCTCAGCTGGGGCGGCAGGCGAAGGATCTGGCCAGGACCGGGCGCGACATCATCGTGACGCTCGACCTTTCCCGTTCGATGGGCGCCACCGATGTCGGCGGAACCAGGCTCCGGCTGGCGAAGCGTCTGGCGTGGCAGCTGGCGAGCGCGCGCCCCGGCGACCGGATCGGGCTGGTGATCTTCGGAGGTGCGGGGTTCCTGCAACTCCCGCCGACCAGTGACCTGGCGGCGTTCCAGCTCTTCCTGGATGCGGCATCGCCCGATGATATCGGCGACCCCTCCACCAACCTCGTCGCTGGCCTCAAGGTGGCGGAGCGCGCGCTGCGCCGCGAAGGCACGGCGGCCGGCTCCCGCGCGGTCATCCTGCTCACCGACGGCGAACGCAGCGAGGGGGCGATCGATCCGATCCTGGAGCTCTACAGCCGCGCCAAGCTGCCGGTGTTTGCCGTCGGCATCGGCAGCGCCGAAGGCGCCAGGGTACCCAACGACAGTGGTGATGCGACGGGTCCCTGGCATGTCGACGATATCGGCCGCCCCATCATCTCGAGACTGGACGAGGAGGTCCTGAAGGCGGTCGCGCTCGCGTCGGGCGGCAGCTACGCCCGCTATGACGACCGGGCCGCCCTCGAAGTGATGACCCGGGCACTGGTCAACCTCGAAGCGCGCACCCTGGCCACTCAGCAGGCGACCGAGCCGAAGGAGCGCTATCAGTGGCCGCTGTTCGTCGCCATCGCCCTGCTGCTGATCGACTCGCTGCTCGGTCTCCCACGCGCCGCGGGTGCGGCCCCGCGCAGGGGAGCCGCCCGCCTGACTGGTCCGGCGCTCGCCGGCGGCGCAGCGATGCTGCTATTGCTGCTGTCCTGCACCTCCGCCCAGCGCGATGTGGCCCGGGCCCAGCAGCTCTACGACAAGGGCAAGTATCTCGAAGCCTATGAGGCCTATCAGAGCGTGCTCCGCCAGCAGGGCGGTTCCGATGTGCGCTACAACGCCGGCAACTCGCTCTATCGCCTGAAGCAGTACACCGAAGCGGTCAAGCTGTATCGCGACGCCCTGGGCGGTGCCAGCGACAAGCTGCGGGGCCAGAGCTACTTCAACATGGGCAACTCCTTCGTGCGCGCGGCGGAAGACGCGAATGCCCTCAGCGGCTATCTCGGACGGGCCACGGACGCCTACGAGGAGGCGCTACGGCTCAACCCCGACGACAAGGACGCTAAGTGGAACCTCGAGATCGCCCTCGTGCGCAGTGGCGATCCCGGCGAGCAGGGATCCCGTGGGCTCGGAGGCCGGGCCGATTACGGCAAGGGAGGCAATGAGGAGGGATACGAGGGGAACCGCTCCACGGCCGTCGGCGCGATGGCGGGAGGCGGCCAGGGCGGGGACGAGGGGGAATCTGCCGAAGAGCTGGACGAACAGCAGGCCCGTTCACTCCTGGAATCGGTCGAGCGACAGCAGCTCTCGACTCACGAGGGCCGCCGCGCCAAGGGGGGAGCCGGCGGGGGACGGGACTGGTAGGGAGCAGGCGCCCGCGCTGCCCGCAGGGGTAGATTGCAGGACACTCTTGAACCTCAGGGGCTACCGATGTCGAACCCGTTTGGCAGCAACACTTCCACGACTACCCTTGCTGGCGCGCAGGCCGAGGCCACCCGGGTCACGGGCTTCCTGCAGAAGGTGTATGGCTGGATGTGCATTGGCCTGGCGATTACCGCCGCAATCGCCCTGTTCGTGGCCAGTTCCCCGGCGATTCTCAACTTGATCTACGGCAATCCATTCGCCCGGTGGGGGCTGTTCCTGGCCACCCTGGGCATGGTCTGGTATATGTCCGCCCGAGTCGCGAGCCTGGCCCCATCGACCGCGGCAACGCTGTTCGTGATCTACTCCGCGCTGATGGGGGCGATGCTCTCGTTCGTGTTCATCGCCTATACCGGCGGCTCGGTGGCCAGCACCTTCCTGACCGCGTCCGCGATGTTCGGCGCCCTGGCGCTGTACGGCACGATCACCAAGCGGAGCCTGGCCGGCGTCGGCCAGTTCGCGTTCATGGGACTGATTGGCGTCGTGATCGCCTCCATCGTCGGCATCTTCTGGCAGAACGACATGTTCCAGTTCGTGCTGTCGATCTGTGGCGTGGTGGTCTTTACCGGCCTGACCGCCTGGGACGCCCAGAAGCTCAAGGGCATGGCGCTCGCGCTTCCGGAAGGCCAGACCGGCTCGTATGCGATCGTCGGCGCGCTCTCGCTCTACCTCGATTTCATCAATCTCTTCCTGTTCCTGCTGCGGCTGTTCGGTCGGCGGCGGTAGCTTCGGCGCCCCGAGCCCCCTCCCCTCACGGGGAGGGGGCTTTTTCATGGGGGGCCTACCGATAACCCCTTCTCCTGACTAGGTTTTCCGTCTCGTAAAATCGTCCTCCCCGGTACCCGCACCAGGACCGGGGCGCCCAGCCCAAAGGAAGGTGTCATGGCCCGTCAGTACGAGGCGGTCTATATCTTCGACAGTTCGCTCGAAGAGGCCGCCATCACCGAGAAGCTCACCCGCTTCCACTCGCTTATCCCGCAGCCCAGTGGCGAACCCGTCAAGGTGAACCACTGGGGCAAGCGCACGCTCGCCTACCCCATCAAGAAGCGCGAGACCGGTTACTACGTCATCGCCAACTTCGAGGCCGCCCCGAACCTGCTGCCGGAGTTCGAGCGCGCCCTGAAGCTGGACGACAGCGTCCTCCGCTTCCTGGTCGTAGTCAACGAGCACGATTACACGCCGGTCCGCGACATGACCGACCGCAAGTTCGAGGAGGATGACGAATGATGAAGCGCACCCGGAAGGGCGACCCGCTGGCCGAAGCGGGCATCCGGTACATCGATTACAAGGACGAGAAGCAGCTGCAGCGTTTCCTCACCGAGCGCGGCAAGATCCTGCCGGCCCGGCTGTCGGGCATCACGGCGCGGCACCAGCGGCAGCTCGCCACGGCGATCAAGCGGGCGCGCTACCTCGCGCTGCTGCCCTACGTGAAGCGGGGCACGAGCTGACGGTCACCGCCGGCGGCCGTCCGGCGGTAACCTGGAGGGCGATGCTGCTGTTGCTGGGGTACCTCCTCCTGTTTCCACCGCTCTTTGTGCTGGGGCCGCTGGCGGGCCTGCTCGCCGCCTCGCGACCGACCACCCTGAGGGAGTGGGCGTGGGTCACGGCGGCGGTGTTGTGGTTGTCGACGTCGCTGGTCCGGCCCGGCGGCCTGGCGACGCAGATGCTGTCGGCGTGGGCGCTCTTTCTCACCGGCGCGTTTGTGGTGCTGATGCTCTCGAGAGAGCGTCGGCTGGTATCCGGGGCACTGCTCGCAGCGCTGGGCGGCCTTGGTGCCACGACGGGGTGGGCCTGGTGGCTGGGGACCCGCTGGCAGGAGATCCAGCTGGCCGTCGCGCACATGGGGTGGGAGGCCCGCCGCCAGCTCCTCGCCCAGGTGCAACTCGATCCCGCGAGGATGGCAAGCGCGCGGATCGTGCTGGACGCGCTGGCGGATGGAGTAGGCGTGATGGCCCACCTCTTCCCCGCGGTGCTGATACTGGTTTCGCTTCCGGGGCTGGCGCTCGCCTGGGCCTGGTATCACCGGGTCGCCGTGCGCCCGGCTGGCCCCGCCCCGGAGCCATTCGCCCATTTCCGGTTCAGTGATCAGCTGATCTGGGTGGTGGTGGCGTGCCTGGCGGCGTTTGTCCTGCCGGTGCCCGAGCCGGTCCAGGATCTTGTGGGCAATGTCGCAATGGTAGCTGGTGGCATGTACGCTGCGCGCGGGGCGGCGGTCATCTGGGGAGGCATCGCGTCCTTCCCGCTGCTGATCCTGGCCGTGATTGGTGTTGGAGTCCTGCTGATTCTTCCGGTCGCGCTGGGTGGCCTCTTCGCCCTCGGCCTGGCCGATACCTGGGTGGATTTCCGGCGGCGTTTTGTGTCCGTCGACAAAGAAGGGAGAGCCCCATGGAAGTGATTCTCCGCGAGGACGTGAAGTCCCTCGGGAAGGCCGGCGAGCTGGTCAAGGTGAAGCCGGGCTATGCCCGCAATTTCCTGCTGCCGAAGGGCCTCGCCTACGAGGCCACCGACGGCAACCGGAAGCGGATCCAGGCCGAGTCCAAGGCGCGGGACGCTCGCATGGCGGAAGAGCGCACCGCCGCTGAGTCGATCGCCTCGAAGCTCAACGCGGTCAGCCTGACCCTGTCCCGCAAGGCGGGCGAGGGCGACCGGCTGTTCGGTTCCATCACCGCCCAGGATATTGCCGACGCGCTGAGTGCGCAGGGCCACGTGATCGACAAGCGGAAGATCGACCTCGAGCACCCGATCAAGACGGTGGGCCTGCACATCGTGCCGGTCCGGCTCCATTCCGAGGTACAGGCGGAACTGCGTGTGACCGTCGTGGCGGAGTAGCCTTCGCGGATGCCCGTCGGAATTCGGTACGTCGACGGACCTCGGCTCGCGCGGGCGCTACTGGCAGCGTCAGATTGGGTGGCCGCAGGCCGCGAAGAGATCAACCGCATCAACATCTTCCCCGTGCCCGACGGGGACACTGGCACGAACTTCAGTCTGACGCTCCGCTCCGTCGCCGACGCCCTCCGGGCACTCGGCGACGCGCCGCTTGGTACCACGGCCAAGATTGCCGCCCGCGGCGCCGTCCTTGGCGCCCGCGGCAATTCCGGGATGATGCTGGCCCATTTCCTCCTGGGTTTCGCGGAGGTCATGGACGACAAGCCCGAGGCCACGACCGAGGAAATCGCGGAGGGGTTCCGTCGCGGAGCAGAGCGGCTCTACGCGTCGCTCGACGATCCCCGCGAAGGCACGATCCTCACCGTCGCCCGCGAAGCCGCCGATGCCGCCTCCCGCGCCGCTTCCGACTCGCCCGACGTCTCCGTCTTCATGACCCGCCTGCTTCAGGAGGGGGAACGCGCTCTGGCCCGTACCCCCGACCTGATGGCCGTGCTGAAGGAGGCTGGCGTGGTCGATGCGGGCGGCATGGGCTTCGTCCGGATGATCGAGGGCGTGGTCCGCTACATCGAGGGTGACCCGATCCTCCCTGCGGCCCCCATCATGGACGCTCAGGAGTTCGTGATCCCTGCGGCCGATGTCGAAGTGGCGGCCGAGCGCGACTTCCAGTACTGCACCGAGGTGATGGTCCGGGCCGAGATGCTGCCGGCCGCCAATGAAGTGCGTGCCCGGATCCGGAACTTCGGTGGCTCCGTACAAGTAGTGGTGGCAGGGGACATTCTGAAGATTCATGTGCACACCGACACGCCGGAGGCCGTCTTTACCTACGCGGCCCGCTGGGGCACCCTGGAGACGACGAAGGCGGAAGACATGCGGGCCCAGCACCGGAAGCTGGCCCACGGGGACCACCGGCCGGTAGCAGTGGTGGCGGACTCCTCCGCGGACCTGGCCGATGCCGTCCTTGACCGGCATCACATCCAGCTGGTCCCGCTGCAGGTGATGTTTGGAGACGAGACGTACCGTGACCGCGTCGAGCTGAAGCCTTCCGACTTCTACCGGAAGATGCGGGTCTCGAAGGCGCACCCAACGACCTCGCAGCCGACTCCGGCGGAGTTCGCCCGAGTGCTTCGGGATGCGAGGGCCGGCGCGGATGAGGTCGTCGCGGTGCTGCTGTCGGCGCGGCTTTCGGGAACCTATCAGTCCGCGCTGACGGCGGTGCGGGCGACCGGGATCGAAGGGGTGCACTGCGTCGATAGCGCCTCCGCCTCCCTCGGCCTCGGGATGCTTGCACTGCGCGCCGCAGAGCTGGCCGAATCGGGGTGGCAGGCCGCCGAGATTGCAACCGAGTTGCGGCGAATCCGGAAGCAGTCGGGCTGTTTCCTGACCGTCGATCGCTTCGACAACCTGCTGCGCTCCGGCCGGGTGACCCGCGGGAAGGCCTGGATCGGTGCAATGCTCGATGTGAAGCCGATCCTGGAGCTCAACCAGGAGGGCGCCATCGTCCCGGTCGACCGGGTCAGGGGTCGGCCGAACGTGGTCCCTCGGGTCCTGAGCCTGGTGGAGAAGCGACTGAGTTCGAAGCCCAGTTCGGTGCGCTTCGGAATCGTCCATGCGGAAGCGCCCGAGACCGCGGAACGGCTCCGGGCCGCCCTGGTGGCGGCTTACCAGCCCAAGGACTGTTTCGTCGCCCTCGCCACCGGGGTGCTCGGCGCCCACGTCGGCTTCGGTGCCTGGGCAGTCTTCTGGCAGGTGGAGGATGGCAGTCCCGCCCGTCCCCGTGCAGGACGGCCCACGTGACGGATACCGCGCGGACCGGGTCCTACCCGAGGGAGGATATTGCGGCGGCGGTCGAGGCAATCGAGGACTTGAAGGGCCGGGACATCGTGATCCTGGATCTCCGTGGCCTGAGCGAGGCGACCGACTACTTCATTATTGCCTCCGGCACGTCGGACACCCATGTGCGTGGCCTCGGCCACGCGGTGCTGGACCGGCTTGACCGGCGTGGCGCACACGCCCACCACGTCGAAGGATTGCCCACGGGGCGGTGGGTATTGCTTGATTTCGTGGACTTCGTCGTCCACCTCTTCCATCCGGAGGCGCGGAGCTTCTACCAGCTCGAGCGGCTCTGGAACGATGCGCCGGAGATCCGGACCGGCGCCTGAACTGGCAGGTTTGCCCATGATCCGTCGTACCGCACTCGCCGTTGCCCTTCTCGCCGGCGTGCCTTCGCTGCTTCCGGCGCAATACTACTTCGGGCAGAACAAGGTTCAGTACCGGGCCTTCGACTTCCAGGTCCTCCGGACCGAGCACTTCGACATCTACTTCTATCCCGAAGCCCGGACGGCGGCGCTCGATGCCGGTCGGCTGGCGGAGCGCTCCTATCAGCGTCTCTCGCGCATCCTGCGCCACGAGTACAAGGAGCGGAAGCCGATCATCCTGTACGCTTCGCACTCCGACTTCCAGCAGACCAATGCCCTCGGCCCCGAGGGACCGAGCGAGGGCACGGGTGGCGTCACCGACTTCTTCAAGCAGCGGATCATCCTGCCGTTTACCGGTTCCTACGAGGAGCTGGAGCATGTGCTGCAGCACGAGATGGTCCACCAGTTCCAGTATGACATCTGGAGCCGGGGCCGGGCGGGGGCGGGGCTGCAGACGATCATCAACGTGAATCCGCCGCTCTGGTTCGTGGAAGGCATGGCGGAGTATCTCTCGATCGGCGGGGTCGACCCCAACACGGCAATGTGGCTCCGCGATGCGTCGATCGAGGGCAAGATCCCGACTATCGATCAGCTGGAGAACGACCCCCGGATCTTCCCGTACCGCTACGGGCAGGCGCTCGTGGCGTTCATCGGCCAGCGCTGGGGCGACGAAGCGATCGGTGCGATCATGCAGGGAACGCTGGCTGGAGGCGGCGGCCTGGAGGGCTCGATCAAGCGGGTACTGGGTGTCGACTACAAGCAGCTGTCGAATCTCTGGAAGGACCATATCCAGAAGACCTACCTCCCCGAGGTCGCCTCCCGGCAGAAGGCCCGCGACATCGCGAAGGAAATCCTGACCGAGGACCGTTCCCAAGGGACCCTGCACCTGGCGCCGGCGCTTTCGCCGGACGGTACCGAGATCGCGTATTTCAGCGAGAAGAACTTCTATTTCGTCGACATGTACCT
>DAINRP010000027.1:5422-21846 GCA_036741755.1 Gemmatimonadales bacterium | reverse complement strand
CGGACTGGCCGAAGTGGCCGACTTCACCACCGCGATTGTCCGCACCCTCGCCGACAGACGGCCCGCCCTCACCTTCGTGAACGTGCCGCCACCGGCCGCCGCGGCAGGTGCCTCCTCGCCGGGTTACGGCGCCTATCTCGGCACCGTGCCTGACATGTCGGAGAGTCCGGGTGGCGTCCGGCTCACGGGGGTACGCGCGGGCAGCCCCGCGGAGGCGGCGGGACTGCGGGGCAATGACATCATCACCATGATCGGCGACACGCCGGTGGCCGACCTCCAGGCGATGACCACCGCGCTGCGCCAGCACAAGCCGGGCGATGTCGTCGTGATCCGCTTCCTCCGTGACGGCGCCGAACGGAGCGCGAGCGTTACCCTCGGCAGCCGAGGCGGCTGATGCCACCGGTCCTCAACGCCCATCCGATCGTCGCCGGGCTCCGTGGGCTCTTCTGCAAGGATGCCGGCAGGCAGGCGTTGCTGCAGTACGCCGCCGACCGGATCCAGGCTGCGGGTGCGCCGTATACGTCCATCTACCTGTACATGCTTCACGGCGAGGAGCTGGTGCTGGAGGCGTGGAGTGGCCGCGACACGGAGCACACCCGCATCCCGGTGGGCAAGGGTGTCTGCGGAACCGCGGTCGCGACCGGAACGGACCAGAATGTCGGGGACGTCCGGGCCATCGGGAACTACATCGCGTGCAACACCTTCACCCGCTCCGAACTGGTGGTCCTGATCCGCCGAGGCAAGACCATCCTCGGCCAGATCGACGTCGACAGCGACGTCCCCGACCCGTTCACCGCCGACGAGGAGGCTGCGGTTCGCGCCGTGGCCGACGGGCTGGCGGTGCTGCTCTGAGCCGTGGCGCCCCCAGTCACGGCCGCGGCGCACCGCCGGTGATGCGCGCCTGGTCCTCCGCCCGCTTCACCGTGCCCCTCCCCGAGGGGCATCGTTTTCCCATCGCGAAGTACGCCCTGCTGCGCGACGCGATCGTGCGGCAGGGACTCCTGCCCCCCGACGGCATCGAGGAGCCGGACGCGGCGGCGCGGGACGATCTCGCCCTGGTGCATACCGCGGAGTATCTCGACGCGGTGTTCGATGGCAGCCTCGATCCGGATGCCACGAGGCGTCTCGGATTCCCCTGGAGTCCGGCGCTGCTGGAGCGGGCCCGGCACACGGCGCAGGGGACGATCGAAGCCGCGCGCGACGCGCTCGCCGACGGCGCTGGCGCCAACCTGGCCGGCGGGACGCACCACGCCTTCAGCGACAGAGGTGAGGGCTTCTGCGTCTTCAATGATGTCGCGGTGGCGATCCGGGTCCTGCAACGCGAGTCCCAGCTCACACGCGCGGCGGTCGTCGATCTCGACGTGCATCAGGGCAACGGCACGGCAGAGATCTTCGCGGACGACGACGCGGTCTACACCTTCTCGATGCATGGCGAGAAGAACTACCCGTTCCACAAGGAGCGGAGCAGCCTCGATGTCGGCCTGCCGGACGGCTGCGAGGATGCTACCTACCTCGCGACACTCGCGCTTCATCTCGATGCAGTTCTCGAGACGGCCCGCCCCGATCTGGTCTTCTACCTCGCGGGCGCGGACCCGTATGTCGGTGACCGCTTCGGCCGGCTGGGGCTCAGCTTCGCGGGGCTCCGCGAGCGGGACCGGCTGGTCTTTGCGGTCTGTCATGCGCGAGGGCTGCCGGTGGTGTTGACCATCGCCGGCGGGTACGCCCGGGAGATCGAAGACATTGTAACGATCCACGCCGCGACCTTCGCCGAACTCCTCACTGCATACGGGCGGCCGCTGGCTTCGCCCGGCGCCCCGGTGCCAGGCATCGCCGCACCATGAGCACGGAACGCACCCTCGAGGTCAACGGGGTCGCCCTGCTCGAGCGGCGCGTCGGCGCGGGGCCGGAGGTGATTGTCCTGCATGGCGGCCCCGGCGCCGACCACAACTACCTCCTGCCAGGCTTCGACGCGCTCGCCACCGGCCGGACGCTGATCTACTACGATCAGCGGGGTGGTGGCCGCTCCCCTGTCGGGCGCGACGTGCCGGTCGGCTGGCGGGAGCAGGTGGCCGACCTCGAAGCGCTGCGGAGCGCATGGGGGCTCGAGCGCCTGACAATCGCGGGGTATTCCTGGGGCGGCATGCTCGCCCTGCTCTATGCCATCGAGTATCCTGCGCAGGTCGAGCGCCTCGCCCTGGTCTCGCCCGCGCCCGCGTGGCGCAGTGCGCGCGATGAATTCGAGCGCCGGTTCCAGGAGCGGACCATGAGCCCGGCGCTGCAGGCGGACCGACGGACGCTACGGGAGAGCGGCCTGCGCGCGCGCGACCCGGCGGCTCACGCGCAGCGCCTCTTCGAGCTGGCGGTCGCGGGGTACTTCCACGACCCGGCACGCGCGCACGCGCTCACGCCGTTCCGGGTCACCGAACGGACCCGTGCCGAGGTCTGGGACAGCCTGGGCGACTTCGACCTGCGGCCCGCGCTCCGCCGGCTGCAGGTCCCGGCCCTGGTGCTCCACGGCGACGACGACCCGATCCCGGTCGAGAGCGCGCGCGAGACCGCCGACTGTCTCGACGCGGAGTTCGTCCTCCTCAGGGACTGCGGCCACGTGCCGTACGTCGAGGCGTTCAACGAGTTCGTCCGCGCCCTGGACCGGTTTCTCCCGAAGGCGGGAGCATCGGGGCAGAGCGATTAGCTTTCTCCCGTCCCGACCCCCTCGACGACCGACGGCCGATGGCCCCTCGACCCACTCCGTATGACCTCGCGTTCGGCGCTGAAGCCGAAGTGCGGTTTGCCCGGATTCGTGATTCCCTCACGAGCACGGGCCGGGACGCGCATGACCAGGACGCATTCGTGCTCGACCGCGAAGTCGTCACCTATCTGCGCGAGCTGGTGCCGGAGGAGGGAGTCGGGGAGGGAATGGAACAGCATGTCGCGCTGCTCCATCACGCCTACCTGTACTGGGCCGAAGGGGGCTGGCTCATCCGGCCCTCGAAGCCGCGGGCCGCGAATCTGCTCGGTACGGGCCAAGCCGGTGCGGAAATCACCGAGTCGGCCACGCCGGGCGCAACGGCGCCGCGGGCGTTCTACCTGCAGCTTCCCGAACGCATGGTGTGGGCGGAACTCGCGCCCGGCGAGCCGCATCAGCCGCTCGACGGGCTCTTCGTGCGGCCGTGGCCGCGCGGCGGCTATTTCGTGCTCGCGATCTTCGGCCTCCACCCCGGGCGGGAAGGGTTCAGCGTCGTCGATGCCGACGGGTAT
The DNA here is from genome assembly GCA_036741755.1 of Gemmatimonadales bacterium. Taxonomy (GTDB): domain Bacteria; phylum Gemmatimonadota; class Gemmatimonadetes; order Gemmatimonadales; family GWC2-71-9; genus JADJOM01. The sequence goes on along the minus strand of DAINRP010000027.1, from coordinate 18,588 downwards.
CGTGAGGGCGATCTGCTACGCGCCGACGGCACGGCGCTCTTCAGTCCGGTGCTCCCCGGCGGGGCCGCGGCGGGACTCTTCTCGATCGTCGGTGGGGAGGAGCTGCTGGAACTGGCCGCGCGGGTCACGGCGCTGCTGCCCGAGGCGCTGGCCTGCGCCGGTCCGGGGCACCGCCCCCACGTCACGGTGGAACTGAGCTGAGGATGACGATGGACAAGCGAGCGGTCGCGCAGGCCCTGGAGCAGATCGCCGAGTTCATGGAGCTGCAGGGTGAAAACACCTTCCGGGTGCGGGCCTTTCGGACGGCAGCGAAAGCGGTCGGATCGCTGGGCGGGGAACTCCCTGAAGCGCTCGCGGACGGCACCCTGGCCGCGACCAAGGGCGTCGGCCCGGCGACGCTGCAAATCGTGCAGGAACTGGTGAGCACCGGCCGGGCCTCCACCCTGGAAGAACTGCGCGGCCAGGTGCCGCCGGGACTTGTCGAGATGCTCCAGATCTCCGGCCTTGGCGTCGCCAAGATCCGCCAGATCCACGGGGCGCTGGGCATCGATTCACTGCCGGAGCTGGAGGCCGCGGCCCGCGACGGACGGCTCGCGCGGCTGCCCCGCTTCGGCCAGAAGACCGCCGAGAACATTCTCAAGGGCATCGCCTTCCTCCGGCAGGCGAGCGCCTTCAAGCTCGCCCATCACGCGGAAGAGGAGGCGGAGGCGCTCATGGCGGCACTCGCCGCCGTGCCGGGCGTACTGCACGCGACGATCGCGGGCGAGGTGCGCCGGCGGATGGAGGTCGTCCGCGACATCGTGCTGGTGCTCGTGGCCGAGGTGGCGCCTGCGGAGATCTTCAAGCGGATCGGCGAGCTGTCAGGCGTGCACGAGTTCGCCGGCCAGGACGAGCGCAGGATCACGCTGCGGATGAGCGGGGGTGCCCAGGCCCAGGTCATCGTGACGACGCCCAAGAATGTCGGCGCGGTGCTGGTCCAGGCCACCGGCAGCGATGAGCACCTGGCAGCCCTGACCCAGCATGCCCGGCGGCAGGGCTTCGCCCTCGATGGCGCGGCCCTGTGGAAGGGAAGCACCTTCATCGCCACCGGCGACGAACGATCCTTCTACACCGCGCTCGGCCTGGCGGAGATCCCCGCCGAGCTGCGCGAAGGCCGCGGCGAGATCGAGGCGGCCGCAGCCGGCACGCTGCCGCGCCTCATCGAGCAGGGCGACCTGCGCGGCTTCCTGCACTGCCACACCACGGCCTCTGATGGTTCCAACTCGGTCGAGGAACTCGCGCTGGCCTGCCGCGACGCGGGGTACCAGTGGATCGGCATCACCGACCACAGCAAGGCGGCAGCGTATGCCGGCGGATTGTCCGCCGACGACCTGCTCCGTCAGGCGGACGAGATCGATGCGGTGAATGCGATGGGACACGGCATCCGGGTCCTCAAGGGTATCGAGGCGGATATCCTCGCCTCAGGGGAGCTGGACTACGACGACGCCGTGCTGAGCCGGCTCGATTTCGTGATCGGCTCGATTCACAGCCGCTTCAGCCTGAGCCGGGAGGAAATGACCGCGCGGATGCTCGCGGCCATGGACAACCGGCATCTCGACATCATCGGCCACCCGACCGGCCGCCTCCTCCTGAGCCGGGATCCTTATCCAATCGACATGGACGCGGTCATCACGAAGGCCGCGGCCACCGGTGTCGCGATCGAGATCAATGCCGATCCGCACCGGCTCGACATCGACTGGCGCCTGCTTCGGCAGGCGCGCGATGCGGGCGTGTCGATTTCCATCGGCGCCGATGCCCACAGCCTCCCCGGCCTGCGCAACATTCACTACGGTATCGGCATCGCGCGGAAGGGCTGGCTGATGAAGGAAGACGTGCTGAACAGCCTCCCGGTGGAAGGCTTCCTGGCGCACGTCGCCCGGCGGCGGGCGCGGTGAAGCCGCGCGGACCGGAGAGCGCCGCCGCGCGGGCTGCGCGGGCGCTCAAGATTCTCAAGCGCCTGAAGCGGGCGTATCCCAACGCCCAGTGCGCGCTCGAGCACGGCGACCCCTACCAGCTGCTCGCCGCCACGATCCTGTCCGCGCAGTGCACCGACGCCCGCGTCAACATGGTGACGCCCGCGCTCTTCGCGAAGTACCCGACGCCGGCCGCGCTCGCGCGGGCCTCGCAGGGAGACGTGGAGAGGCTGATCCAGTCGACCGGCTTCTTCCGCAACAAGGCGAAGAACCTGATTGCGATGGCCCAGGCGATCGTGGCGGACCACGGCGGGGAGGTCCCGAAGACGATGGACGAGCTGCACGCCCTGCCCGGCGTGGGCCGGAAGACGGCCAACGTGGTGCTCGGCAACGCCTTCGGTATCAATGAAGGGGTCACAGTCGACACCCATGTGACCCGGCTGGCGGGACTGCTCAAGCTCACCCGGCACACCGACGCGGTGAAGATCGAGCAGGACCTGATGAAGCTCATCCCTCGCGAGGACTGGACCCTCGTCTCCCACCTGCTGATCCTGCATGGCCGCGCGGTCTGCGTCGCCCGGCGGCCACAGTGCGGCGTCTGCGTCGTGGCCGGGCTTTGCCCCTCCGCCCTGCCCGCGGCAGACCGCTGATCAGGGCACCGTTGTCTGGTAGGTCTCTTCGCGGACCTTGCGGAAGCCCCGTTTGAGATAGTTAGGCAGCGCGCCAGGGTGGTCCAGCGTGCAGGTGTGGAGCCATACCCGGCTCGGCCGCATCGCCCAGGCCTCCTCGACCGCCCGGGTCAGCAGGAACTTGCCGAGCCCGTGCCCCACGAATTCCGGGAGCAGCCCGAAGTACGCGATCTCGATCGAACCATCGTCCTGTCTGTGCAGCTCGAAATACCCCGCTGGCGCGCCCCGCACCGACAGCAGCCAGATGGCGCCCGGTCCGGCGAGATGCTCCCTGAATTGCGCCTCGGTCCAGACCAGCCGGTCCTTCCAGTTGTACTGGTGCCCCACTTCCACGTAGAGGTAGCGGTAGAAGTGCCAGGGGCAGTCGTGCACCCGTTCGAGGCGCACGTCGCGTCCGGCGCTGCCCTCCGCCACGAGGTCGTCCGGCGCGGTCATCTCGAGATAGGTCCGCACCACGTCGATTGTCGGCATTCCCTATAGTAAATGACTCGCCCATGGGGCGGATAGCGCCCGCGCCACCCCCGCGAATCCCGTCCCAACTGCCCGAGATCCCGCCAGAATCCAGCCCCCCGCCAGCCGTGTGCAATACGCCCTGCCCCGCGCATCCCCCGCGCGTCCCGAAAGCCAAAGAGGCAGTCCATGCATCGCATCCATCTGAGCGCGCTCGCGCTCGCATCCCTGGCCACCCCACTGGCCGCGCAGGGCTGGATCGACGTCGCTCCGCCGCGCGTCCCTAACCAGAGCAGTCCCAGCATCGTCCGGGTTGCATCCGAAGTCCGTTCCACCATTGAAGGCCGCATCGTTCGCGTCGAAGTCGAGGAGCGTTTCCGGAATACCGGAGGCGGCCTCGCGGAGGGCAGCTATCTCTATCCGCTGCCCGGTGAAGCGGTCTTCCAGAACTTCTCGCTCTGGATGGGCGAGCAGGAGCTGCGCGGCGAGATGATGAACGCGGAGCAGGCGCGGGGCATCTACGAGGAGATCGTCCGGCGGCAGCGGGACCCGGCGCTGCTCACGCTGGCCGGCCACGGCCTGGTGCGGGCGCAGGTCTTTCCGATCCAGCCGGGCGAGACCCGCAAGGTTGTCCTTCGCTACACTCAGCTGGTCGAGCGAACCGGCGACGCCCTGCGGATCCGCTACGCGCTGGGTGCGCGGGGCGGCTCGTCGGGGACCTGGCGGCTCACCATTCCCGAGGAAGCCACCTACGGCACGCCCTATTCGCCGTCCCACTCGTTGACGACGCGCCGGAACTCGGGGCGGCTCGAACTGACGATTGACACCAGGGATGGCGGCGACATCGACGTGCTGGTCCCGCTCCGCCGAGGGCTCGTCGGGACGACGGTGCTGACCAGCGCCCCGGGCGGCGAGGACGGCTACGCGATGCTGCTCCTGGCACCACCGGCGACCGAGGAGGGTCCCGTGGTCCCTCGCGATCTCTCGTTCGTGGTCGATGTATCCGGTTCGATGTCCGGCCAGAAGCTCGACCAGGCCAAGGCCGCGCTCCGTCAGGCACTCGGCACCTTGCGCCCCGAGGACCGCTTCCGGCTGGTGGCGTTCAGCAGCGGCATCCGTCACTTCCATGATGGCTGGGCGCCGGTCACGGCCGCGACGCTGCGCGATGCGCGCAGCTTCATCGACAGGCTCGAGGCCGATGGCGGCACCAACATCTCAGGCGCTCTCGACGCGGTGCTCGGCGCGAGCGTGGCGGAAGGGCGGCTTCCTATCGTGCTCTTCCTGACGGATGGCGTACCCTCGGTGGGCGAGCAGCAACCCGACCGCATCGCCGAACTGGCCGCGGGCCGGATCGGCCGGGCGCGCGTCTTCACCATCGGCGTGGGCCACGACGTGAACACCTATCTCCTGGAGCGCCTGGCCAAGGAAGGCCGCGGCTCGGTGGAGTACGTCGCCCCGGATGCCAGCGTGGAGGTCGCAGTCGGCAACCTCGTCGGCAAACTGCGCCGGCCGGCACTCGTGAACCTGCGCATCGTCGAAAGCCCGGTCCGCTTCCTCGATCTCTCCCCCGTCCAGCTTCCCGACCTGTTCTTCGGCGAGGAGCTGGTGATCTTCGGACGGTATCACGGCGAAGGGCGGGGCGCGGTCGTGATCGAGGGGGAGCGTAACGGCCACCGTGAACGGTTCACGACCGAAGCAGTCTTCCCGATGGTCGCGAGCGGCAACGAGTTCATCCCGAAGCTGTGGGCCTCACGCCGGATCGGCGATCTCACCCGGCAGATCCGGATCGAAGGCGCCAGCGACGATCTCATCCGCCAGGTGCGCGAGCTGGGGCTGCGGCATGGCATCCTGACCGAGTACACCTCCTATCTGGTGCAGGAGCCGGGTGTGGTCGCGACCCGCCGCGACATGCTGATGCCCATGCCGATGCGCAACATGGCCCCGGCCGCCTCACCAGCGGCGCAGACCGGGCAGGTCGCGTTCGATCGGGCCAGCGAGAGCGGCAAGATGTCCCAGGCCAGCACGCTCGCGGAGGCCGAGAGCGTGGCCGATGACAAGTTCAGGGCGATCGGCGGCAGCAGCTCGGAACTCAAGCGCGTGGGCGGGCGGGTCTTCATGCGGACGGCGGGCGTCTGGACGGATGTCAATCACAGCGATAGCCTCCGGGTACTGACCGTCACGCCGTTCAGCGCGGCGTATTTCGCGATCGCGCGGGCGCTGCCGGACCTGGCGGCGAGTCTCACCGTTGGTGATACCGTGCTCGTGGCCGGCCAGCGGGCGAGCCTCAAGATCGCCGCCGGCGGGCGGGACAAGCTGAGTGAGGCCGAGGTGCGGGAGTTCGTGCGAGCCTTCCGGGGAGCGACGTCATGAGAGCGCTGGCATTGATCATCGCCATCGGCAGCTGCACCGCTTCGGCGGGCAGCGTGCCGGGCACCCAGTGGAAACGCGCATGGGTCACAGCGGACTGTGCGCCATGGGACGGGGCGGCTTCTACGGTCTACATGACGGATGCCCCGGAGGATTCGGTGGCCGCCTATCCCCTGCTGCGGATCTCGGTGTACCACGAGTTGGGTTCGGTGACCGGGGCCCGGTGGTCGATCGGCGAGTCCCGCGAGGATGGAGCAGCAGGGGTGCTGTGCGGTCCAGGCACCAACTGCACCAGCGCGACCGGAGGATGGGTAGAATTCGTGCGCACTACTCCAACGGGAGCGCTCGCCGGGCGCTACGAGCTCACGATGCCCGATGGACGCCGGCTGGCCGGCAGCTTCGTGGCGCCGGTACGGCAGACGAGAGTGATGTGCGGCTGAGGCAGGCCATAGACGACAGGACGGGCATGACCGGACCCTCGATCGAACAGCTCTTTGCCCAGTACTACGAGTCCCTCGTGCGGATGCTCTATCGCCGCACGGGGGATCGCGACCGGGCGGAGGACCTCGCGCAGGAGACCTTTGCGCGTGCGGTGGCGGCGCCACCGGACAATCCGAGGCCATGGCTGTTCGCCGTGGCGCTCAACCTGGTGCGCGACGACGGGCGGCGGGCGGTGCGACAGGGGCGCCGCCTGCAACTGCTGAAGGGTGAATCGGTCACCAGCGCGCCCGGTGCCGACGACGACTACGAACGGGATGACCAGACTCGCACCGTGCGCGCTGCCCTCGCCGACCTGCGCGACGTCGACCGCGAGGTGCTGCTGCTCAAGGCTGAAGGATTCGATTACGACGAAATCGCGGCGGCCACCGGGCTCGCCAAGGGGGCGATCGGCACCACGCTGTCGCGCGCCCGCCGGCGCCTGGTCGAGGCCTATCGCGCGAAAGAGAAGGACCGCCATGTCGCATCTTGATGAAGGCCAGCTCGCCGCTCTATTCGACCACGAATTGGAGCCGGAGGAGCAACGTGCCGCAGAGCAGCACCTCGCCAGTTGCACGGACTGTCGCGCCCTCTGGGAAGAGATCCGTGCCCTTGCTGCCGAGGCCGATCGACTCGTCGGTGCGGTAGACCTGCCTCCGGCCACCAGGCCGAAGCCTGCTCCCGCGTCGGTGGCAACCTCGGACAGTGCGCCGCAGGCCGCCCGCCGCCCCCTGCCGTGGCGGACGCTGGGCTGGGCCGCGAGTGTCGTACTTGCGGTGGGCCTCGGCTACCAGATCCGGAGCGCGGCTCGCGAGACCACGGACATGAGGGCGGCGCTGCCGGCGAGTCAGCCGGTGCTGGCGGAACGGGCTGACAAGGCCGCGACTGCAGCCGCGCCCGCCGCTGAACCGACGGTGCCATCCACCGTGCGGCGGAACGAGAAGGCGGTGGCCGCCGACAGGGCGGACGCAGGCATGGCGCCCGCGCCGCCGACCCCCTCCCCCACCCAGCCGACGACCCCCGCGCCCGCCGCCGATGCGATCGCCGCACCCGCAGTCACGGGCAAAGTCGCACTCTCGCAATCCGAGGCGGAGCCGCGTGCGGCCCGCAATCTCGCGGCTCCGACACGCGCCGGCTTCCGACAGGTGAACATGGAAGAAGCGGTGAGAACTCTCGCCGGGTCCATCCGTCTGGTGGATGGGCTCCAGCCGGTGAAGGTGCTCGCCGCACCTGGAGGCCTCGTCCCCAGCGCAGATCCCGGCCAGGAGTTCATTCGAGTCGTGTATCAGGATCCGCCGGGCCGCGAGCTCTGGCTCGACCAGCAGCGTCCCGCTCCGGCCTCGGAATTCGCACGCTCCCGCTCGGCCGAGTCGGTGCTGCCCGGTGACACTCTTCCAGTCCCTGCGGAGGCGGGTAGCAGGAGCGTCCAGTGGATCGACCAACATGGCTTCCTGCTTAGACTTACAGGATTTCTCCCAGGCGACTCACTGCGGGCCATGATTCCGAGGGTCCACTAGGTCGCTTCGGGTCGGCGGAGGCTGGCACTGGAGGATAGATTTAGGCAGCCATGTTCCACCTTAGCGATCGACTCCTGGCGAAGCTGATTGACGGCTCCGCGACCACCAGCGACCTGCAGCGCATCCGTCGTCACGTCGACGGGTGTCGCGCTTGCGCGCGCCGGCTCGAGGAGTGGCGGGACAACTTTACCGAGGTGGACGAGCGATTCCCGGAACTGTCGGCCGATGCGGGCCCGCTGGCGACCGTGACCCCGGGCGGACTGGTGATGCTCCCAGGCTCGGAGCCGGCACGGCGAATCGCCCCGGACCTGACGACAGTGCTGTGGATCGGAGCCGTGCTGATGGCGCTGCTGGTCGGCTACGGTGCCAGTCGACTGCGTCAGCCCAGCGAAGGAATGCGGGTCGCCACGATGGAGGAGGCCCGCGGGGTGCAGCGGACGCCCACGCCGAAGCCGAATACTGCGCCGAACCCCGCGAGCACTCAGGCCCCGGCAACAGCCCCTGCTGTCGCCCCCCCGCCGACCCGCACTCCGGCCGGCCCCGCTGCAAACAGTGAGCTGCCGAGCCGTGCGGCGCCGCCGACACCCACTCCGCCGGTCCAATCGAATCCGAGCCAGGGTGCGACCCCGCTCACGGTCTCCCCTGGGTTTCGCGAGATCAACCGGGTCGAGGCGACCCGCCGCGCCGGCGGGCCCCTGCGCGCCATCCCCGGGCTCAAGCTCGACCATATCGAAGTTGGGCCGGCATCGGCTGTGCCTGGAGCGCAACATGGCATCGATGTGATCCGGATGGTCTACCGGAGAGCCGATGGCAGCCCGCTGTTCCTCGACCAGCAGCGGATACCGACCGACAGCGATGGACTGCGCTCCATCGACGATCCGACCCTGGAAAGTGGCGAGACCGCGTACGGCAGCGGGCCGAATGGTGTCAGCGTCGCCAGCTGGCTCGACGAGGACGGCTACCGCCTCTCCATCGCGGCGAAGACGCCGCTCGACTTGCTGAAGAAGCTGGTGCCGCTCGTCCAATAGCGCCCCCGAGGACGCCCGCCAGCCCCGCACCTCCCCCGTTCACGTGGCCTGAATTACCCGGCTGACGTGACTCTCGTTACCGCCCAAACAGCGCACACCTGCCTATCTCTGGGAACCCCTCCCTCCCCCGGAGTTCTCTGATGCACACACGAGCCGTTATCACGGTCGTCGGCCTGCTGCTTGCCCTCCCTCCAGCGCTCGCGGCTCAGGGAGACATCCGGCTTGGACTCGGCGGCGGCGTCATCGTGCCCGTGCGTTCGCACGCGGACGTGATCCGGAAGGGCTGGATCGGCAACGCGAGCCTGACCTACTTCCCCGCCGCCTCGACCTCGCTCGGTTTGCGGCTCGATGGGCTGTACGGGCGCGCCAACTTGCGCACGATCGCGGGACGCCAGGAATACCTCGGAGGAACCGCGAATCTGGTGTTCCAATTCGGATCCCGGCGCACGCCGAATCGCTTCTACCTTCTCGGAGGAGGGGGGTACATCCGCACCCGCACGACCGGGCCGGGGTTCGGCGAATCACGGGAAACCAGCCCGGCCATCACCGGAGGCGCGGGGTTCTCTCTGGGCGGCCGCGGGTTCGCGTTGTACGTGGAGGCCCGGTATTTGAGCATCTATACCCACGGTTCCAAGCCCCAGTTCCTTCCAATTATGGCCGGTTTTACATTCGGAGGGTTTTGAAACCCGCGGATGCGACTATCCGTTCCACCTCGGGATTCGGCCGCTGTGGCCGGGTTGCCCCATCCGGGGCGCAATGTCTCCAAGGAACGGAAAAGGAACTGTGTATGAAGCGACCCATTGCGAAGGTGTTCTCGGCCGTAGCGGTTCTGGTACTGTCCGCGACCGCGGCCCAGGCGCAGTCCGTCACCGTCGGCATCGGCGGCGGGCTCACCATCCCGACCGGTGACTTCAAGACCGCGACGAAGACCGGCTGGCACGGTCTGGGCAACATCGGCTATGGCCTGTCCTCCGGCCTCGGCTTCCGTGGCGACTTCTATTATGGCGAGAGCAAGTTCAAGGGAGGGGTCAGCGGAAAGGCCAAGCTGACGGGCGGACTGGCGAACGTGACCTATGAGTTCCAGAACGCCGGTAGCGTGAAGCCGTACGTGATCGGCAGCGCCGGGGTCTTCAACACCAAGGGCAGTGCGAGCAGCGGCGGTGTGTCCATCTCCGGCTCAGAGACGAAGTTCACCTTCGGCGGCGGTGCGGGCGTCAAGTTCAAGGCCGCCCCGAAGGCCAGCGTATTCCTCGAGGGACGCTACCTGAGCGTCCAGACGAGCGGCAGCAGCACGAACTTCATTCCTGTGACTCTCGGCGTGAGCTTCGCGGTGAACTAACCAACCCAACCACCGGAAAAAGCGCAGGGGCGGGCCTTCGGCCCGCCCCTATTTCGTTGCGGCACCCAGCCCGGCACTCCGGCCGGTCGCCCAGGCCCACGCGAAGTTGTGTCCGCCGATCGGACCGAACGCGTCGAGTACTTCGCCGCAGAAGAAGAGCCCCGGGTGCTTTCGGCTCTCGAGGGTCGCCGGGTGGACCTGATCGAGGGCCACACCGCCACCGGTTACCTCCGCCTTCTTGTAGCCCTCATCACCGGTCCAGGGCAGGGGATATCGCACCAGGCGATCGATCAGCGCCCGCCGCGCGTCCCGCGGGAGTTGCGCGAGCTGGCACGCCGGATCGATCCCGGCATCCGCCAGCAGCCAGTCCGCCAGCCGGGCGGGGAGTGCCCCGCGAAGCACCGTGCTCACTGCCTGCGCGCTGCGTTGTGTCAGGCGCTGCTCCCAATCTGCGTCGGTGAGCGCGGTCCACCGCACCCGGAGCTGCTGCCGCGCCGGACCGGCGTCGCGGGAGCGGACGGCAAGGTGGGAGAGGTCGAGCACGACAGGGCCGCTATAGCCGCGGTGGGTGAAGAGAAAGCCACCGGAAGCAGTGCGGATCCCCTTCGCCCCGGGAGCCTCGAGCGTGACGTCAAGCGAGATCCCGGCGAGCGCCGCGTGGACCGCCGGGGCGGCCGTAAGCGGCGTGAGCGCGGGATAGGTCTCATGGACCAGGTGCCCGGTGCGTCTCGCGATCTCGAAGCCCACCCCGTCACTCCCGGTCGCCGGTACGGAGAGCCCGCCGGTGGCCACGATCGCGCGGTGGGTGTCGATGGACTTCCGATCTTCCAGATGCACCCGCCATACGCCGCCCTCAGGCGTCAGGTCCACGACGCGGCACCCGTTCCGGATCTCGACGCCCCGCTGGCGCGCGAGCGAGACGAGCCCATCCCGCACATCACGGGCGCGGTTGGAGGCGGGGAAGAGTTTCCCGGTCTCGGGTTCGAGGCGGAGCGGGAGACCGACGACGCGCTGGAAGAATTCACGCTGTGCTTCGAGGCGCCACGCTGTCAGGAGCCGCCGGAGGAGCTTGGGGGACGAGTCGGTCACGAACCGCCCCGGCTCCAGTGCCGAGGGCAGGATGTTGCAGCGACCGCCGCCACTGATCAGGATCTTCCGTCCGCCATCGGCGGTCCGTTCCAGCAGAAGGACTCGCTGGCCGGCGGTGGCCGCGTGAATCGCGGCCATGAGCCCTGCCGCACCGGCGCCGATGACCACGATCCGCTCTTCCGGGGAACGCTCCATGCCCGGAATATGGAGCCGATCGGGGATTCAGGGCATATTGGAGCGCATGAAAACCATCATTGAGCCGTTCCGGATCAAGTCGGTGGAGCCGATCCACCTCACGACGCGGGCCGAGCGCGAAGCCCGGCTGCTCGAAGCGGGCTACAACGTCTTCCTGCTCCGCTCGGACGATGTGCTGATCGACCTGCTCACCGACAGCGGCACCTCGGCGATGAGCAGCCAGCAATGGGCCGCCATCATGCGCGGAGACGAGTCCTACGCGGGGAGTCCCTCGTTCTATCGTTTCGAGAAGGCCATCCAGGACATCTTCGGCTTCAAGTACGTATTCCCCACGCATCAGGGGCGCGCGGCGGAACGGATCCTCTTCTCGGTGATGTGCAAGCCGGGCGATGTCGTCCCGAGCAACACCCATTTCGACACCACCCGCGCCAACGTGGAGCACACCGGCGCCCGCGCCGTCGACCTTGTCATCGCCGAAGGACGGGAACCGCAGACCATCCATCCCTTCAAGGGAAACCTGGACGTGGCCGCGCTCGAGCGACTCATCGCCGAAGTCGGGCGCGAGAAGATTCCGCTCTGCATGCTCACGGTGACCAACAACTCCGGCGGCGGCCAGCCGGTGTCGATGGCCAACGTGCGGGCCGTCTCCATGCTCTGCCGCCGGCATCGGATTCCGTTCTACATCGACGCCTGCCGCTTTGCGGAAAATGCCTATTTCATCAAGCTGCGCGAGGAGGGTTATGCCTCCAGCAGCCCGATCGAGATCGCGCGCGAGATGTTCGCGCTGGCGGATGGCGCCACGATGTCGGCCAAGAAGGACGGGATGGCGAACATCGGCGGCTTCATCGCGAGCAACGACCCCGCAGTCGCGCAGCAGGAGCGCAACCTGCTGATTCTCACGGAGGGCTTCCCGACCTATGGCGGCCTCGCGGGCCGGGACCTGGAGGCGATTGCCGTCGGACTCTATGAGGCGCTCGCCGAAGACTACCTGCTCTACCGCATCACCTCGACCACCTATCTGGGCCGGCACATCTCGGAGAAGGGCGTTCCGATCGTGCAGCCCCCCGGCGGGCACGCGGTCTACATCGACGCGGCAGCGCTCTTTCCGCACATCCCGCCGCTCGAGCTTCCGGGGCAGGCGCTGGTCGTGGAGCTGTATCGCGAGGCGGGGATCAGGGCGGTCGAGATCGGCACCGTGATGTTCGGGCGGCGGGATCCCGCCACCGGTGTGGAAAGCGCCGCCACCATGGAACTGGTGCGGCTCGCCATTCCGCGACGGGTCTATACCCAGAGCCACATCGATTATGTGGTCGAGGCGATCCTCAACGTGCACGCCCGCCGGCACGAGGTCCGAGGTTTCCGCTTCGTCGAGCAGGCGCCCTTCCTCCGCCACTTCACCGCACGGTTTGAGCCGCTGGGGTGAACACCCTCGGCTTCACGCTGCTGGTGGCCGCCGGATCACTCGGGGCCGGGCTGCTCGGCGCGCTGACCGGACTCGGGGGCGGGATCGTGATCATCCCCATGCTCACCGTGCTCTTCGGGATCGATCTCCGTTATGCGATCGGCGCGTCCCTCGTCTCCGTGATCGCGACCTCGTCGGGCGCGGCGGCGGCATACGTGCGCGAAGGCTTCACGAACATCCGCCTGGGGATCCTGCTCGAAGTTGCCACCACCATCGGGGCGCTGTCGGGCGCCGTTCTCGCCGCTTACGTCTCGACTTCGGCGCTCGGCGTGCTGTTCGGCCTGGTCCTGCTCTACACCGCTTACGCCGGCTCCAGGCTTCCCGCGGAGCATCTCGACAGCGACCCGCCGGATGCACTCGCGACGCGACTCCGGCTCGATTCGACGTATCCCGCGCTGGCGGGCCCGAAAGCGTACCGAGTCCGGAAGATTCCGGCGGGGTTCGCCCTGATGTACCTCGCCGGCGTGCTCTCGGCGCTGCTCGGCATCGGCTCGGGCGCGGTGAAGGTCCTCGCCATGGACCGCGCGATGGGACTCCCGTTCAAGGTCTCCACCACTACCAGCAATTTCATGATCGGAGTCACCGCCGCAGCCGGCGCGGG
>DAINRP010000027.1:0-5322 GCA_036741755.1 Gemmatimonadales bacterium | reverse complement strand
GAGGTGGGGCTCTGGCTGCAGATCGGCGTGCTGCTCGCGGCGGGCGTGGTGTTGATCGGGGGCGTGGCGTACCTGATCCGCTCCGGCGGTGCGCCGTTCACGCTGCACACCTTCAAGGGCGAGCCCGCCGAGCTGCGCAGCCTCGGCGGCATCGCCTCGGGAGTGGCCGCACTCGACAGCCGAGCGATCATCCAGCTCGGCGTGGTGCTGCTCATCGGCACACCAATCGTTCGGGTAGCGCTGACGCTGGTGGGCTTCCTGCGGCAGCGGGACCGGCTGTACGTCGGCCTCACGACGCTGGTGCTTGGGCTGCTGCTCTTCAGCCTGCTGCACGGCACTGGCTGAAGGGCGGGCGCCGGCGGACGGGTAGCAGACATCGCACATCCGTGTGCGCCGCACATCTATCTCCCCCCTCGTGCTCAGCGCTTGCGGTACAGCCCGTCGAACACGACCTGCCAGCTCGCCCCATGATCCGCCGAAGTCTCCCAAAGCTGGCGCACCGTACCATCGGGGTTGTTGAAGAAGGTCAGGCGCTGATCGGCGGGCTTGCCGTCGGGGCCGGGCGCCTCGCCAGTCAACACCAGGCGCCCGTCGGCGTACGTGCCGGTGAGATGCAGATAGTTGCCGGAATCGTCCACCCAGAACTGGTGCCACTTCCCGATCGTGCGGTCGAAGAAGTTGAAGCTCTGCCCGGTGCCTCCCCGGGAGCCGGTCCAGTGCTCGTGCAGCACGCAACGGCCTTCCTCGAGCGTTACCTCGTTAGTGCCCGCCTGCTGTCCGCCGACCGTGACATTCCAGTTGCCAATCCAGAAGTCGAACTGCCGCGCTTCGGCGCTGGTACAACCGGGCGGCGGCGCACCCTGCGCCATCACCGCGGGTGCGGCCACCACGCGAGGGGCCAGCCATACCAGGAGCAGCAGTCGCTTCATCCGGGCCTCGAGGGGTCGGGAGTGAGGAGGAGGCGGAATATCCGCTCCGTACGCGCCCCGCCTGGCTCGGTTTCGAACGATGCAGAATCGAACGGGGTCAGAACTGGAAATACAGGAACGGGCTCGGAGTGGCGAAGCGGAGCATGCAGAGCACGAACAGCATTGCCAGCGCCACGCCCCAGAGCGGACGTCGGGGGAGGTCGAGTCGCCAGGTGTCCGGGATGAACCAGGCGATCGCGAGCGCGAGAAGCAGGACCGGATAGGCGAGGGGGGTCGTCACCAGCGCCAGGTTGCCGCCCTGCCCCGAGCGCCATCCGCTCATTACGCCCAGGAGCTGCCAGGCTTCAGAGAGGGTGGCTGCACGGAAGAAGACCCAGCCGATCATGACTGCGAGGAAGGTGCAGGCCACGGCGAGGGTTCTGCCACGCGGCACCCAGCCCCGCCGACGAAGCACCGAGTGTCCGGCGAGCAGCGCACCGTGGTAGAGGCCCCAGACGACGAAGGTCCAGGCCGCGCCGTGCCACAGTCCGCCGAGAAACATCACCAGGGCAAGGTTGCCAACGGTGCGGCCGGCCGAGCCCTGATTGCCGCCGAGCGGGATGTAGAGGTAGTCGCGGAGCCAGAAGGAGAGCGACATGTGCCAGCGACGCCAGAATTCCGAGATGTTCGCCGACTGGTAGGGCGCGTCGAAGTTCTGCGGGAACCGGAACCCCAGCAGGAAGGCGAGACCGATCGCCATGTCGCTGTAGCCGGAGAAATCGAAGTAGATCTGCAGGGTGTACGCGAGGACGGCCAGCCACGCCTCCCCGGCATCGAGGAGCCCCGCCTGATGCCAGAGCGGCGTCACGATATGGGCGGCGAGCAGATCGGCCAGCAGCACCTTCTTCGCCATCCCCAGCACGAAGAACCAGCAGCCCACCAGCCAGGCGGCGCGGTCGGGGCGATCGGGGATGCGGGCGAACTGGGGTGCGAGATCGGCGTAGCGGACGATCGGCCCGGCGACGAGATGGGGGAACATCGCCACGAAGGTCGAGAACTCGAGGATGCTGCGTGCCGGCTTGAGCACGCCGCGGTAGATGTCGATCGTGTAACTGATGGAGTTGAAGGTGTAGAACGAGATACCCACAGGAAGGACCAGCCGAAGCAGCGGAAGGTTCATGTCCGCGCCGAAGAGGGAACCGATCCCGTTGAGACTCCCGGCAAAGAAGTCGTAGTACTTGAAGACCGCGAGAATGCCGAGGTTGAAGCAGAGCAGCAGAATCAGGCAGGCGCGGCGGCGCGGCGGATCGCTGGTCCGGGCGATGTAGCTCCCGGCCACGAAGTCCGCGGTGGTGGAGGCGAGCATGAGCGGAACGAAGCGCCAGTCCCACCAGCCGTAGAAGAAGTAGCTCGCGGCGGTGAGGAAGCCCAGCCGCGCCCGGGTGGTGGGCAGCAGCCACCACCCCGCAAGCACCGCCGGGAGAAAGAGCAGGCAGAAGACGTAGCTATTGAAGAGCACAGCGGTCCGGACTGCCGGTGAGCGCCTGGGCAAGTGCGGCCGCGACCGGGGCGAGGAAGTGGATCGCGTCCACGTACCGGGTGGTGTCGGGGCTGGCGGCGATCAGTTCGCGAACCTCCACGTACCGCAGCAGCCGCTCCTGATGCAGGGCGCTGAGCAGCGCGACGGTCTCCTCGGTGCGCGACCGCCAGGCCGTCGCCGCGGCGGCCCGCTCGAAGGCAGGATGTACCGGCGGAATGAACGTCACGACTTCGATCCCCGCCTGGTGCGCCTCGGTGGCGAACAGACGCAGCGCCGCCACCCGTTCCGAATCGAGGCGGGGAAAAGACTCGTAGCGTGCGAGGATGCCTGGAATCGACCCGAGGAGCTGCGTTTGGTCGGGCGCTGTGCCTTGCCGCAGCGCGGCCTCCGCGCGAGAGTAGTGCTGGAGGCCATCCGCATCGAGCGAGAACTCCGGCAGGCGGTCGCCTGACACGAGGCGTGAGCCGATCGACTGCACCGCGGCGCTCACCGCCTGCCACCCGAAGAGGTCCGCGCCCAGCGTGCCGCCCTCCGGAACGGCGCCGCCGGGCGCATAACCCGCCAGGAAGCGGCTGCCCTCGAGGGCGCGGTGCACGCCGCCGGCACTCTGCAGCATCTCGGGGTCCACGCCGGCATACAGCGTCCGAATCCGGCTGCCAGGCTGCGCCCGCAGGAAACCCAGGATCGCAACCAGGTCCTCACTGCCCGCGCCATTCACCGCGAAGTTGAACGCGGTCCGGCCGGTGAGCTGCTGCAGACAGGCGGGCGCAATCGTCTTGGAGCGCGATGAACCGAGCACCACGATCTCGGGAGTCGGGGTGCGCGCCCGATAGAGCGCGGCCTTCTGGTCCCGGTCCGAGGATACCACGGGCGGGATGAGGCCGGTGCCGAAGCGTCCCAGCGGATCGGTCAGCAGCACGAGCAACGCGAGCAGACCGAGCAGCACGGCGCTCGCCGCGAAGAACACCCGCAGGAAGCCGCCGTCGTGGGGCGAGGGATCGGGCGGGGCGTGGGGATGAGTCACCTCGGAAAAGTCCGTGGGGGCCTTGATTAATCAAGGCCCCCACGGACTTTTCCTCCATGTCCAATCAGCTCGGCGACGCCGCCTCAGCCTACCTGAAGTCCGCCGCTCACCAGCCGATCCACTGGCATCCATGGGGCACGGAGGCGTTCGCCGAGGCGGAGCGCACCGGCCGCCCGATCCTGCTCGACATCGGCGCGGTCTGGTGCCACTGGTGCCACGTCATGGACGGGGAGTCCTACGAAGACGAGACGATCGCGGAGTTTCTCAACCAGCACTTCGTCTGCATCAAGGTGGACCGTGACGAGCGCCCCGATGTCGACGCGCGGTACCAGCGCGCGGTCCAGGCCATGATCGGCCAGGGGGGATGGCCGCTGACCGCCTTCCTCACCCCCGACGGCCAGGTGTTCTACGGCGGCACCTACTTCCCGCCGGATGGGAAGTACGGCCGGCCCGGGTTCCGGGCCGTCCTCGAGCAGGTGCGCAACGTCTTCCACGGACAGCGGGACAAGGTCGCCGCGCAGGCGCTCGCCATCCGCCGGGTGCTCAGCGAACAGCTCGACGAGCATGCGCCCGGCGAACCAAGTCGCGCGCTGCTGGCGGATGCGACGCTCGCGATGGGCCGGCTGTTCGACCCGACCAATGGCGGCTTCGGCAGCCAGCCGAAGTTCCCCCACCCCGCGGCAGTGAGCTTCCTGCTGGCGCAGTGGCACGACGAGGAGTCCCCAGACGAATGGCCGAGGGAGGTCGCGGAGAAGACTCTGCTCGGAATGGCGCGCGGCGGCATTCACGACCAGCTCGCCGGCGGCTTCCACCGCTACAGTGTGGATGCGCGGTGGATCGTCCCCCACTTCGAGAAGATGTCCTACGACAACGCGGAGCTGCTCAAGGCGTACCTCGACGGTTACCTGGCGCTCGGCACCGAGGAGTTCGCCACCACGGCGCGCGGGATCGTGCGCTGGGTGCGCGAGGTGCTCGCCGACCCCGAGGGCGGTTACGGCGCGAGCCAGGACGCCGACGTCGGCCTGCACGATGACGGCGACTATTTCACCTGGACCCTCGAGGAGGCACGGACCGCGATCGGTGACGAGGACGCGCTCGCGGTCGCGAGCGCCTGCTACGACATCGGCCCGACGGGCGAGATGCACCACGACCCCGCGAAGAATGTGCTTTACGTCGCCGAGGCGATCGACGCCGTCGCGGTTCGGCTGGGCCTCGATGTGCACACCGCGCGGGCGCGGCTCGCCACGGCGGAAGCCCGGATGCGCGCCACCCGCGCCGGGCGCACGGCACCGTTCGTGGATCGGACGCGCTACACCGCCTGGAACGGCATGCTCGCCGGCGCCCTCATCCGGGCGGGGATGATTCTCGACGACGATTGGGCACGGGAGCATGGGCTGCGGACCCTGCGGCGGATCCGCGAGGAACAGGCGGATCCTGCGGCCCTGGTTCACAGTCCCGGCGGTGTGGGCGGCCTCCTCGACGACCAGGTCCAGGTGGCACAGGCTGCGCTGGAGGCACACGAGGCCACCGGCGACCCGGGGTGGCTCGGGTGGAGTGCCGCGCTCATGGACCGGGTGTGGCAGGACTACTTCGACACGTCCGAGGGGGGGCTGTTCGACACCTCGTCGGCGTCGGGGGAAGGTCTGCTCCCCACCCGGGCCAAGCCGGTGCAGGACGCCCCGACGCCATCGCCGAACGGCGTCGCCGCGCTGTGCCTGGCCAGGCTGGCGGAGCTGACCGGTGAGGCGCGATTCATGGCGCGCCGCGATGCGCTGCTCCGGGCGTTCGCCGCCGCCCTCCCGCAGCTCGGGCTCTATGGAGCGACGTTCGCGCACGCGATGAGCTGGGCC
>DAINRP010000026.1:0-22314 GCA_036741755.1 Gemmatimonadales bacterium | reverse complement strand
CCGATGGAGAGCACGACCGAGTCGATCGTGTAGGCCCGCAGCGTGTCCCTGAAATCGAACGAATCGGGCCGCGCCGAGAACTTGATGACGGCGCGGTCTTCGCTCGCGGGAAGCTGATAGGAAACCCGCAGCGATCCTCCCTGCCCTGCGAGGACGTAGCCCTCATAACTCGAGTCGGTCCCGGTCAGCGGCACCAGGACCGTATCCCGGACGACGTAGCCGCCGGGACAGAGGTTGGGACAGTCGACCGGGGCGGCGAGCCGCTCCTGGCAGGCCGTCACCAGCAGGATCGCCGCAGTGGCAGCGATGGAAGGGAGCAGGCGAATCTGAGTCGTCGTCAATCCGTACCACCTCTGTCGAGCGCGAATCCATCCGGGAGCAGTTCTCGCAGCGTCCAGCGCCGCGTGCCTGCCGGTCCTACGCCTTCCACGATCAGTTCCCCACCAAACTCCGCCAGCACCTGCCGACACGCCCCGCAGGGGCTCGCCGGCGGTTCGGCATTGGTCACGATCACCAGCCGCCGGAAGCGGCGGGCGCCGGCTGCGATCGCCGCCATGACCGCGCCCCGTTCGGCACAGATGGTGAGGCCGAACGAGGCGTTCTCCACATTGCAGCCGGTGAAGACCCGGCCATCTTCCGCCTCGAGCGCCGCGCCCACCGGAAACCGGGAGTAGGGGCACCAGGCGTGGGCCTGCGCCGCCTTCGCCGCTGCCAGCAGCGCGTCACCCATCCCAGATCTCACTGAGGAAAGACTGGCCGGCGGCGAGCGCCGGGACGCCGAGGAACTCCGCCAGCGTCTGGCCCACATCCGCGAAGCTCTGCCGGGTGCCGATCGAGCGAGGCCGTATCCGGGGACCGAGCGCAAGAACCGGCACACGCTCCCGTGAATGATCGGTCGAGGGCGTCGTGGGGTCGTTGCCGTGATCGGCGGTAATAATAACCAGATCGTCGTCCCGTATCGGCGCGAGCATTCCGGGCAGGGCCGCGTCGAGCGCCAGCAGCCCCGCATGGAAGCCGGGGACATCGTTGCGGTGTCCCCAGCTCTGATCGAACTCGATCACATTGGCGAACAGCAGCCCTCGCTTCATGACGCTCAGGGCGCTGGCGATGGCGCGGTACGACTCCGCATTGGTCCGCGGATGCATGCTGATGATGCCCCGGCCGGCGAAAAGGTCGTCCACCTTGCCCACTCCGACCCGCGGGATGTGCGCGGCGACCAGCCGGTCGAGCAGCGTTTCGCCCGGAGGAGGCACGCTGAAGTCTTTCCGGCGCTCGGTGCGCTTCCAGCCCCCTGCCGCATCGCCGACGAACGGGCGGGCGATCACCCGGGAGACCGTCTCGGGGCCGGTCAGCAGCCCCCGGGCGGCCTGGCAGGCCGCATAGAGCTCCGCGATCGGTACGAGGTCCTCGTGCGCCGCGAGCTGGCAGACGCTGTCCGCCGAGGTGTAGAGAATCCACTTGCCGCTGGCGAGATGCTCGGGTCCGAGCCGGGCGATGATTTCTGTTCCGGAGGCGACGCAGTTCCCCAGCACACCGCGACCGGTGGCGGCGGTCAGCGCCTCGAGAAAGGAGGCGGGAAAGCCGTCGGGATAGGTCTTGAACGGATGCGCGAGGGTGAGCCCACAGAGCTCCCAGTGCCCCGAGGTGCTGTCCTTGCCCGCACTCGCGGGCAGGGCGAGCCCGTGGGCGGCCGTGGGCGCCGCCACGGCGGATACTCCCGCGAGCGGAGCGATGGCCCCGAGGCCCAGGCGCTCGAGATTCGGCAGGCGCAGGCCACCGACCGCACGCGCCACGTTGCCGAGGGTGTTGCTGCCGGTGTCCCCGTACGCGTCCGTGTCAGGCGCGGGGCCGAATCCGACCCCGTCCAGCACGATCAGGGCGGCGCGGCGCAGACTACTTCTTCTCCGTGGACACGAAGCGGAACCGGACCCCGGTCAGGGCCTCGGTGAGCAGCCGCTGCTCGTCGGGATCGAGCTGTCCCCTGGTCTTGTCCTGCAGCATGCCCAGGGTGTCGATGAGGGTGCGGGCGACTTCCCGCGGGTCGGGGTTGCCGGGTGCCCCGGGCGGCAGGTTGCCGGCCAGGGCCTGTTCCGCCTGGTGGGCCAGCCCGATGACCAGAGAAGCGAAGTGCTGGTTCATGCGTACCTCCGGACGATGCGGGAGCCCATCGCCGTCAACAGTTCGTACGAAATCGTCCCGGCTCGCCGGGCCTGGTCGTCGAGGGAGACGAGACCCCCGATGATCGTCGCCACATCGCCGACGACGCAGCCGTCGTCCACCGACACCATCGTGAAATCCATCGTCACCCGGCCGATGATCGGCGCGACGCGCCCATTGATCTCGACCGCGCCGGTGTTGCTCAGCGAGCGGTGCAGGCCGTCCGCGTATCCGATCGCCAGCGTGGCGACCCGGGTGTCGCGCGGCGCGGTCCAGGTCGCACCATAGCTGACCGTCTCTCCCGCCCGCACGGTGCGGAGCGCCACCACTCGGCACTGGAGCCGCACAACGGGTACTGCGGGGACTCCGGGGACATCGCCGCCGTACAGGAAGATCCCGGGTCGCACCATGTCCGCGGCAAAGGCCGGGCCCCTGAGGGCCGCCGCGCTGTTGGCGGCGTGGACCAATGCCGGACGCCGCGGCAACAATCGCAGCAGGTCCTGGAAGAGCGCCCACTGCCGATCCACCGATGCCGGGTCGCAGTCCGCCGAGTGGAAGTGCGTGAATGCCCCCTCCCAGCCTCGCGAGCCCTCGAGCAGCCCCTTACAGGCACCGGCCTCGTCGGCTCGAACGCCTGCACGCGCCATCCCGGTGTCGAATTCGAGATGAAACGGCCGGTCCCCCTCCCGAAGCCACGCCGCCAGCGCCTGCACGTCGCCGATCGCGGGACGGAGGTCATGCCGGTGATAGTTGGGGATCAGCGATGGCAGGAGCGGGGTGAAGACGACCACCGGTCGGGTAACGCCCGCTGCGCGGAGCTGGGCACCTTCCTCGGGCGTCGCGACGCCGAATCCCCAGGGCTCGAGGGACTCGAGCGCGTGCACGACCGGCAACACCCCGACGCCATAGGCATTCGCCTTGACCATCGGCAGCAGGCGGGCGCCCGACGCGGCCGCCACGGTGCGGGCATTGGCGACCACGGCGCCGAGATTCACATCGGCCCAGGCACGCGCAGTTTCGGCTGGAATTGACGTCATGCTCAAGCGGCGGGTATGATAGGAGCCGAGGAGGATAAATGCAAGATAATTCAGCGCTTGGACGTGCTCTGGCGATGGTCCGTGACCTCCGCCGGCGCTGCCCGTGGGACCGGATCCAGACTCGCGAAACGATCCGCCCCTACCTGGTGGAAGAGGTCTTTGAACTCGAGCACGCGATCGCCGAGGGAAGCGTGGAGGAAATCCGCGAGGAGGTGGCGGACCTCATGCTTCATCTGGCCTGGCAGCTGGTGCTGGGAGAGGAGCGCGGCGAGTTCGACGCCGATCAGGTCGCCGGGGACCTCGAGGCCAAGATGCGGCGCCGGCATCCGCACCTGTTTGATCTCGGTCCGGCCGAGCGGTGGTCAAACCTCAAGCGCCGAGAGAAGCGCCAGGGGGTTCTCGACGGCTTGCCGCCCGGATTGCCAAGCCTGATCAGGGCCTACCGCCTGCAGGAGCGGGCCGCGACCGTCGGCTTCGACTGGCCCGACAGCCTCGGCCCGGCTGCCAAGGTGCGCGAAGAGCTGGCGGAGGTCGAGTCGGCCATCGCATCCCAGGAACCCCACCCTCCCCCGACCGAAGCCTCGGGCGAGCCGGTCCACCCCCATCCGCCTGACGAGCTGATCGACGAGATCGGCGATCTGCTGTTCGCGGTGGTGAATCTGGCACGGAAGGCCCGGGTGCAGCCCACCACGGCGCTGGACCGGGCCAACCGGAAATTCCAGCGCCGGTTCGAGGCGGTGGAGCGAATGGCCGAAGCCCGTGGCGTCGACATGACGACCGCGGGCCTCGAGGAACTGGATCGGTTGTGGGATGAGGTGAAGCGTCAGGGATAGAGCCGATGTATCTGCCGGGGGAAGGCAATCGTCTCCCTGATGTGCGGCAGGCCACAGATCCAGGCGACGGTGCGCTCGACACCCAGCCCGAAGCCGGAATGCACGAAGGTCCCGTACTTCCGCAGATCGAGATACCAGCGGTAGGCCTCCGGGTCGAGTTTCTGCTCGTGGATGCGGGCAAGGAGCCGGTCGTAGTCGTCCTCACGCTGCGAGCCGCCGATGATCTCCCCGTATCCCTCGGGGGCCAGGCAGTCGTTGTTGAGCACGGTGCGCGGGTCGTCCGGGTTCTCCTTCATGTAGAACGCCTTCACGCCCTTCGGGTAATTGAAGACGAACACCGGCCGGTCGTACTGCTGGGCCAGCAGGGTCTCGTCGTCGCCCCCGAGGTCGCGGCCCCATTCCATGTCGGAGCCGAGGCTGTTGAGCTTCACCACGGCGTCGCTGTAGGAGATCCTGGCAAAGGGCGCCTGCACCCGTTCGAGGGGCGCGGTGTCGCGCTCCAGTTCCTTGAGTTCTTCCTTGCGGGCCTCGATGGTGCGGCCGACGATATAGCTGACGAACTCCTCCTGCAGCCGCATGTTGGCGGCGGAGTCGTTGAACGCCACTTCGGGCTCGACCATCCAGAATTCGGTGAGGTGCCGGCGGGTCTTCGACTTTTCGGCGCGGAAGGTCGGACCGAAGCAGTACACCTTGCCGAGGGCCGCGGCGGCAGCTTCGACGTAGAGCTGGCCGGTCTGCGCGAGGTAGGCCTTGCCGAGATCGAAGTACTCGGTGCTGAACAACTCTCCGGCCTGTTCGCCGATGGAGCCGGTCAGGATCGGGGTATCCACGAGCGTGAAGTCGCGCTCGAAGAAGAAGTCGCGGATGGCCTGAATCACCTCGTGACGCACCCTGGCGATCGCCACCTGGCGGCGGCTCCGCAACCACAGATGCCGATGCTCGAACAGGAACTGGGTACTGTGCTCCTTCGGCTGAATCGGGAACTCCGGGCTCGCCCCGATGACCTGCACCTCGCTCAGGTGCATCTCATAACCACCCGGTGCCCGCGGCTCGGCCCGGACGACGCCGGTGAGCGCGACCGAGGTCTCGAGCGTCAGCGTGGCGAACCGTTCCCAGGTCGCCTCCGGCACCTCTTTCTTGGAGAGGACACCCTGCAGATACCCGGTACCGTCGCGCAGGACGATGAACGCGATCTTCCCGCTGGACCGGGTGTGCGTAACCCATCCCCGCACCGTGACAGGAAGACCTGCGTGACTGGACAGCTCGGCAATGCGGACGGTCATGATCTTCGACATGGGCGGGGTTGGCGGCTGGGTCGCCGTGGGGCGTGGAGTCTAGCGGCGGCACTGGTGACCGTCAACGCGGCCTGTGCCGGCTTCCGGCCTGACCCGGACTTCGAACCCGGCGAGGTGAGGGCCGCCGCCCCGGTCGCGGGGACTCCCCTCACCCGCCTCTGGGCCAGTCGGCCGGTCAGGGGCCCGAGCGCCCCGATCGCGGTCGACACCCAGAATGCCTATCTCGGCGGCTCCGACCGCCGCGTGGTGGCGGTGGACCTGCGCACGGGCAGGACCCGGTGGGCGCACCGGGTCTCCGGTCCGCTGGTCGGCGGCGTGCTGGTCGAGAACGGGGTTGTCTACGCCGCCACCGACCGGCCCGAAGGGCAAGTGCACGCCTTCAGCGCGGTGAGTGGTAACGAGATCTGGACGACGGGCACCGGCTACACCCAGGCGCCGCTGGCGCTGATCGGGGGCAAGCTGATCGTGGTCACGCGGCGGGCCCAGGTCATCGCGATCGACCCTTCGAATGGCCACGTGCTCTGGCGGCGCAGGGTCACGCCCGGGCAGATCGGCGCGATGCCGGTCGGGGGTGAGCACTTCATGGTCTCGTCGTTCGACAGTCTGTACCTGGTGCGGCTCAGCGATGGGACGGTCGCGCGACGGCGCCGGGCGCCGGGCACGGTCGTCTCCCCGTGGATCCGGGTCGGCGCCGACCTGGTCGCGGCCACCGGGGACTCGCTGGTGATCGGTATCGATCCCGACAGCCTCACCGATCGCTGGCGAGTCCGGCTCGGCGGCCCGCTGCTCAACTCGCCGGCAGCCGCCGGGGACACCATCTATGCGGTGACCCAGGCCGGTTCCGTCAATCGGTTTCTGTCAGGCGCCGTGGCGGGAGCGACGGAACTCCGTCCCGCGGGCTGGGCAGCCACCGGCACCCCATCCATCTACGGCCCCTGGCTCCTGGTCGGCGCATCGGACGGAACTCTGCACGCCTTCGATC
The DNA here is from genome assembly GCA_036741755.1 of Gemmatimonadales bacterium. Lineage (GTDB taxonomy): Bacteria > Gemmatimonadota > Gemmatimonadetes > Gemmatimonadales > GWC2-71-9 > JADJOM01. The sequence goes on along the minus strand of DAINRP010000026.1, from coordinate 16,010 downwards.
GAGTCACGGGGACGGACGCCTGGTCCACGACACTCGGGCGCCCGGTGGAAGTCGCCCCGATGGTACTCGCCGACGCCACCATGCTGGTGCTGGGGGGTCGTGGCGACCTCCAGCGGCTGAGACAATGACCCGACGAATCACCCTCACCCTGCTCTGTCTCACAGTGAGCGCCGCTCCGCTCGCCGCGCAGCGACCAGATTCCGCGTGGACGCGCGGGACGCCCCTCGTGGTGAAATACGGGAAATGGGCGACCCTTGCCGCCGCCGTCGGCATGGGGCTCAAGGCCTCGGCCGCGCACCACGACGCGGACCGCGCCTTCAACAGCCTCCGGAGCTACTGCGACGCCGATCCCACCCGCTGCAGCCAGCGCCCGGGCGGCTCCTACGCCGATCCCGTCGCCGAGCGCTATTACCAGACCTCGCTCCGCCGCGACCGGCACGCGCGCGGGTGGCTGCTGGGTGGCGAAGGGGCGGTGCTCGCGACCGCCGGGCTGTTCGTCTGGGAACTCACCCGCCCGAAGCGCCCGCCAAAGAACATCCCGTTCGCTCCGGCGGTGAGCGTGGTCGGGCCTACGACCCGGGTCGGCTTGAGTGTGGCGTTCTAGTGCCTAGTGCCTAGTGCTTAGTGCCTAGTGCCTAGTGCCTAGTGCCTGGTACCTACTGACAGCACTAGGCGCCAAGCACCATGCACTAAGCACTAAGCACTAAGCACCAAGCACTCCTCTCACCCCGTCCTGAACAACTCGACCGCGCGGGGATACCTGCCTAACGCCCGCTCCTTGAGCGGCTGATGCCTCGGCCGGACCAGCAGGGGATCCTGGTCGAGGATCTGACTGGCGATCTCGCGGGCGCGGGCGAGCAGGTCGGTGTCGTCGGGAAGCCGGGCCAGCCGCAGCTCGAAATCGCCCGCCTGACGCTCGCCGATCAGATCTCCCATCTTGCGTTCCTGCAGGTCGAGTTCCGCGATCTTGAAGCCGTCATTCGTGGCCGCGAATGCTTTCAGCCGCGGTGGCGCCGTCTCCTCGGCCACCAGAATGCAGAAGCTCTCCTCCCCGCCCCGGCCGATCCGGCCCCGCAGCTGATGCAGCTGGGCCAGCCCGAAGCGCTCGGGATGCTCGATCAGCATCACGGTGGCGTTCGGCACATCGATGCCGACTTCGATGACCGTCGTCGCCACGAGGACATCGATTTCACCGGCGCGGAACGACCGCATGCACTCGTCCCGTTCGGGCGCCTTGAGCCGGCCATGCACCAGCCCCACCCGCAGGTCAGGCCACTTGGCCTGCAGCTGCTCCGCCTCGATGGTCGCGGCCCGGAGATCGGCGCGTTCCGACTCCTCGATCACCGGCAGCACGACGTAAGCCTGGCGCCCCTCGCCGCACTGTTCGTGGACGAAGGCCAGGGCCCGGTCGCGCTGCGCGGCGGTGCGGACCCCGGTCTTGACGCTGCCCCGTCCCGGCGGCTTCACCCGGAGCGTGGACACATCGAGATCGCCGAACCGGGTGAGCGCCAGCGAGCGCGGAATCGGGGTCGCGGTCAGCAGCAGGACGTCCGGCGCGTCCCCTTTCGCGATCAGCTGCGACCGTTGATCCACGCCGAAGCGATGCTGCTCGTCGATGATCACCAGGCCCAGCCGCTTGAATGCGACGCTGTCCTCGAGCAGCGCATGGGTTCCGATCACCAGCCTCGCCTGTCCGCTGGAGAGCTTCTTCCGCCGCGCCATCTTCTCCTGCGCCGTGAGCCGGCCGAGCAGCAGTTCGGGGCGAAGATCGAGCGGCTCGAGCAGCTTGGTGAGCGTGGCGAAGTGCTGTTCGGCAAGCAATTCCGTCGGCGCCATCAGGGCCGCCTGATAGTCGTTCTCGAGCGCCAGCAGCATCGCGAAGAGCGCCACGACGGTCTTGCCGGTCCCCACATCCCCCATGAGCAGCCGGTGCATCCGGTCCGGGGCGGTCATGTCCGCCGTGATCTCCCGGATGGCGCGCTTCTGGTCCGAGGTCAGCGGCCAGGGAAGCGACTCGGCGAGCTGGCGGGTGTAGGTGTGGCGCACCTCGAACGGCACGCCACTCCGGCGCCGCTTGGCGAGGAGCCGGGCCCGCATCAGCATCAGCTGCAGGTCGAGCAATTCATCGAACGCGAGCCGGCGGCGCCCCGCCTCCGCCTCCTCGACGCTCGCCGGCCGATGCACCGCGCGGAGCGAGGAGGGAATGTCGGGCAGCGCGATGGCGCCGCGCAGTTCCTCGGGGAGCGGATCGGTGGAGAAGGCGATCATCGACTCGAGGTGCCGGTCGATCAGCGAGCGGATCACCTTGTGAGAGAGCCCCTCGGTGGCGCGGTACACCGGCAGGACCCGGCCGAGCGGCGCGGCCTCGTCGCCGTCCCCATCCGCTTCCGCGAGGATGATGTATTCTCGCGGATTGAGCTGGCGGCCGTGATAGAAGCGCACCGGGCCGGCCACCAGCAGGGTCTGCCCCACTTCGATCGAGCGGTCGAGAAATCCCTGTCCCGGCCAGGCACACTCCAGCATCCCGCTTTCATCCCGGAGCACCGCCGTGAAGATCCGGAGCCCGCTCCGGGTCGGCATCAAGCGCTTGGCAATGACCTTGCCGACGCAGGCGACTTCGTCCCCTACCCGCGCCCTGGCGAACGGCGTGAGACTCGAAGCATCGAGATAGCGAAAGGGAATGTGCCACAGGAGTTCCTGCGCGGTCCGCACTCCGAGCCGCGCGAACGCTTCGGCGCGTCGTTCGCCGACGCCCTTCAGGAACTTGATGGAGGTGTCGGGACGCAGCAGCGGCATGGGGCTAGGAGAGGGCTCCGAGTGGCGAGTGCTTGGTGCCTTGTGCCTTGTGCCTAGTGCGTAGTGCCCAGTGCCTGGTAGTGCCCCGCGCCCCGAAACCAGGCACTACGCACTGAGCACCAGGCACTGCGGTCCTAGCCATCCGATTCGAGCAGCCGCGCGGCGAAGGCAGCAGCATCGAACGGCGAAAGATCGTCCGCCGTTTCGCCGAGCCCGAGGAAACGGATCGGCAGACCGAGTTCCTTGCGGAGCGCGACGACCGCGCCGCCGCGCGCGCTGCCGTCGAGCTTGGTGACGATGATGCCGGTGGGCTGCACCGCCTGGGTGAAGAGCTTCCCCTGCTGGATGGCGTTCTGCCCGACGGTGCCATCGAGCACCAGCAGTGTCTCGTGCGGCGCGCCCGGACGCTTGCGGGCGATGACGCGTACCACCTTTCGCAGTTCATCCATGAGACCATCCTGGGTGTGCAGCCGGCCGGCGGTGTCGATCAGCACCGTATCGGCTCCACGGGTCGTGGCGGCCTCGATCGCATCGAAGGCCACGGAGGCCGGGTCCCCACCCGGCGCACCGGCCACGCACGGCACGCCCAGCCGCTCGGCCCAGGTCTGCATCTGCTGGATGGCACCGGCGCGATAGGTGTCCGCAGCACCGACGAGGACCTTCCTGCCCTCGCGCTGCAGCCGCTTGGCGATCTTGGCAACACTCGTGGTCTTCCCAACCCCATTCACGCCGACGAAGAGCATGACGGTCGGTCCGTCGTCCGTCGCGCGTGCGAGCGCGCCGGGTATCGATCCGGGAACCTCCAGCAGCTTCACCAGCCGAGCCTGCACCGCCTGTTTGAGATCGTCCTCGGTCTTGAGTCGGCCGCGGCGGACCTCATCCTCTACCGTCTGTACCAGGTCGATCGTGGCCTGCACCCCGAAGTCGGCCTCGATGAGCGTACGTTCGAGTGCCTCGAGGTCCGCCGCGTTCATGCCGCGGACCAGCGCCCCGACGTCGGTGAGTGCGACCCGCTTCAGGCGCTGCCAGAGGGAAAGCTTGGGTGTGTCGCCGATTCTGCTCGAAGTCATGGCGGGGAATCTAATGAGCCGTAGAGTTCCGAGTACCAAGTGCTTAGTGCTTGGTGCTTAGTGCTTGGTGTCTAGTACTTCGTGCGCGACACCTGAGTATTGGCGACGAATCTCGATCAGTCGCTCGCAGTGCATGACACCAAGGGCTAAGCACTAACCACTGAGCACTAAGCACTAAGCACTAAGCACTAGTAGTCTATCTCAGTCCTAACCGGCGCCGTGCCAGCCACTCACCGGTGAGGCCGGCGATGACCAGGAAGAAGAGCCAGATCCACCGGCGGGTGCTGGTGATGCCCCCGAAGTTGACCGCGGGGGCCTCCCGGTCGGCCAGCACGACCGGCCGCGGCAGCCACTCCTCCGACCACTGATCCACGACGACCAGTCCGGCGCCGCCCCCGTCCAGTTCGTACCGGTAGCGGCCCGGTGGCAGCCGCAGTTCGGCCCGGCCGGCGCCATCGAATCGCAGCGTGTCCCGGCGCGTGGCACCCTCGCCGCTCACTGCAACACCCACCGGCATCGCGGCGCCCGGCCCGGTCCATTCGAAGAGCACGGGACGGCCATTCGCCACGACGGGCCGGATCGGGCGCGCCTTCCCGATGGCCGAATCCGCCCCGGCCAACAGCCAGGAAATGGTGCCGGCGACCAGCGCCCGGTACGCCTGCTCGCTCGAACCGCCCTGGAACTGCCAGCGCCAGAATCCGTCTGCGGCCATCGTGACTTCGCGCCGTCCACCGCTCACCCGCCCGGTGATGATGGCCCGCTCCGCTCCCCGGCGGCCGAGCTGGGCGCTGAGTCCAATCCAGTCACCGGCGGCGGGCTCGATCGGCGTGATCTCGCTGAGCGGCGCAAACGAATCGAGAGGCGCGCCCAGCCACGCGTTCGCGATCGGTGAGCTGCCGCGGGTGATCGCATACCACTCCCCGGGAATCACGGTCTCGCCCCCCTCACCACTGGGCCAGTTCCATACTCCACGGGCTCGGCTGCCCCGGACCAGCTCCCCGGCAGCGCCTTTCACCACCAGGAGATCGGCCCGACGCGCCGCCTGGGTGACCTCGTCGGTACTCACCGGCAACACCGTTTCCATCGAGCGCCAGCGCCCCGCCTCGATCCGGGAATAGCCGCGCACCGGCAGATCGGCGACGGCGCGAATCGCGCTGAACAGGAAGCGTGCATCCCAATCGCCCGGACTCGCGAGCACGACGATCCCCGGCGTCGGTGTCACCCGCACCAGCCAGAGGCGCGTGTCATCTCGTGGCTCGCCATCGCCGGCCGCGGCGAGCCCGACCCGAAGGAGCGCGTCGCCGGAGAGCCCGGCGCTGGGAAGCGCGAGCAGCAGGCTGGCGCTCCCGTCCCGGCCCAGCCGGACCGCCCGCCGCGCGAGCACCCGCTGGTCCAGGCGCACCTCGACCCGGGCGCTGTCGGCGGTGGCGCCGAAGGCGCGAATGGTCGCGGCGATGCGGATCGTGTCACCGGCGGTGACGCGATCGGGGCCCTCCACCCGCGTCACCGCGAGGTCCGGCGGCGCCTGACGGGGGAAGGTGCGGACACCCACCCGCGCCATCGCTTCGGCAGGGAGATCCTGGACGTCATCAAGCTCGCCATCGCTGACAACGATCACGCGCCGGTCTGAGGCCGCGGCGGCCCGGAGCGCGGGGCCGAGATCAGAGCGGCCGAACAGTGGCAGGGTATCGGGGGAGGAGCGGGAATCGCCGAACAGCCGGACCTCGCCCCAGGCGATGGCGGAGTCCCGTGCCGCGATCCAGCGGCCGCCGGCCGCCGTCATGCTGAGACTACCGTCGAGGAGCACGAGCGGTCTGGCCGCCGTCTCTGGGCGGGTACCGCAGCTGAGATCGAGCAGCAGCAGACCGAGCGAGGCCCAGGCGATCGCGCGGGCCAGCGCGGCGGGCCAGGCGCGCCTGCCGAGCCCTTCAAGCCGCCAATAGGTGAACCAGCTCAGGAGGACCGCGAGTCCGAGAACGAGGACGGCTGACATCAGCGCTCGGCGAGCGCCTCTTCGAGCGCGAATTTCCCCTCGTAGAGCGCCCGGCCGACGATCACGCCGGCGAGCCCGGCCTCCCGGACGGCCCGGAGGTCCTGCAGGCTGGCGACACCGCCGCTCGCGATCACCGCGGCACCGAGCGCCTGCAGCCGCGTTGCGCCCTCGAGATCGGGTCCGGTCAGCATGCCGTCCCGGCTCACGTCGGTGTAGATGATGGTCTTCACTCCCTCGTTCAGCACCCGCCGGCAGACATCGTCGACGAACTCTTCAGTCGTCTCCACCCAGCCCCGGATCACCACCATGCCGGCCTTGGTGTCGAGACCGATCGCGATACGGTCGCCGCCTGCGGCCCGCACGGCGCCGGGCACCAGCGCCGGATCGGTGACGGCCGCCGTGCCGAGGACCGCGCGGGAGACGCCGAGTTCGAGGACGGCGCTGAGTGCGTCGAGCGACCGGATGCCACCTCCGACCTGGATGCGCACCCGCCCCTCGGCGGCAGCGGCGAGCCGGCGGATGATCGCCAGATTGTCGCCGGTGCCGAAGGCTCGATCCAGGTCGACGACGTGAATCCAGGCGGCACCGGCCGCGATGAACCGCTCAGCCTGTGCTACGGGGTCATCATGGTAGGAGGTTTCGCGAGCGGCCTCCCCCTGACTCAGGCGGACGACGCGGCCGGCGCGAACATCGATGGCGGGAAAGAGCTCCACGGGCAGGGGCCCGGGTGGGCGGCTAGAAGCTGGCTCCGGCGGCCGCGCGGCCCTCGGAGCCATTGGTGGCGAAGGTCGGAAGTCCACCGCTCAGCAGGGAGAGGAGCCGAAAGCGCTCCTGATCGAACTCCCGCCGCTGGGCCAGCGGCACTGGATCGCCGTTGCCGAGATCGGCATCGCGCGGCTCACGCGCCACGCCGTTGACGCGGAACTCATAATGCAGGTGCGGGCCGGTCGCGAGACCGGTGGAACCGACGAAACCGATCACGTCGCCCTGTGCGAGGCGCATGCCGGTCTCCAGCCCCTTGGCGAACGCCTGCAGATGCCCATAGCGGGTGACGACACCATTGGCGTGGCGAATCTCGACCAGATTGCCGTAGCCACCGGACCACTCGCGGCGCGCGACGACGCCGTCACCGGCGGCCATGACCGGCGTGCCGGCGTCCGCGGCGAAGTCGATCCCCTCATGCTTGCGGACGATTCCGAGGATCGGATGCAGCCGTCCACTGCTCATCCTGGACGAGATGCGGCGGAACTGCACCGGCGCGAGCAGGAACGCCCGCCGCAGCGAGCGCCCCTCGGCATCGTAAAAACCCGAGCTGCCGTCCGCGGAAGTCCAGCGATAGGCGGTGTAACCCAGACCGCCGATGACCATGTCTCCCGCCAGCACCCTGCCGAAGCGGACCTCTCCATCTTCGGAGACCAGCCGCTCCGCCACCACGCGGAAACTGTCTCCCGGACGGATGTCCCGGCTGAAGTCCACCTGCCAGGCGAAGATGTCGGCGAGATCCCACGCCAGCCGAACCCGGTCTTCCGGAGCGAGCAGGGTGTCGTCGATTTCGGCGTCCAGCGCGTCGTAGAGCGAGGTGGTGATCCGTCCGGCGAGCACCACCGGCTCCGCCCGCCACTGAATCGGCTCGGCGACCGCCTGCCAGCCGTCGCGGGTGAGCTGCAGTGCCACGCGCTGCTCCGGCCCGGCGCGGAAGAGCACGCGGGTCGGGATCGAGTCGATCGAGTGGCGCTGGATGCTGAAAATCAGACCCGGCCGGAGCCGGCGCGGGTCGAACAGCCCGTTGGAACTCTTGCGATCAAGTGTTGGGGCGGGCAAGCCCTGACGAGTGAAGAGATCCGAGACCGTCTCGCCGCGGCGCAGCGTGTCGATCCGCTCCCAGAGCAGATCCTGCACAGTGGTGGGCACCGGGAGCGGACGGCCCTCCCTCCACGGCCAGCTGTCGTGCAGCGCGAACAGCGCCGCCACGGCGAGGAGTGCCGTGGCGCACAGAGTAGGGATCGCCGCGAGCAGGAGCTTCTTCACCCGTCAGTCCATCTGGCGGCGAATGAAGGTCGGGATTTCCATCTCGGGCACATCACCGGGCGCCGGAGTGCGGCGGGGCTCGTTCCGGGCCGGCGTGGCCGGGGGCGCGACCGGCATCTGGGTCACCGGCGGCGGAGCGGGCACCCGCTTGCCGGTGGGGAAGTTGATGACCCCAGGCGCCGGCTTGGCGGGGAGGACCGGGGCGACGGCCGGCGTCTCGACCCGGTCAAAGCCAGTGGCGATGACCGTCACCCGGACTTCGCCCTGCATGGACGGATCGGTCGCGGCACCGAAGATGATCTCCGCCTCGTCGCCGACGGCGTCGTGAATGATGTCGTTGATGGTAGTGGCTTCACCGAGGGTGAGATCGCCACCGCCGCAGATGTTGATCAGCACGCCGCTCGCGCCCGCGATCGAGACGTTGTCGAGCAACGGGCTGGAGATCGCCTGCTGCGCCGCTTCCATCGCGCGGTTTTCGCCCCGGCCGATGCCGGTGCCCATCAGGGCCGAACCGCCGTTCTGCATGATGGTGCGCACGTCGGCGAAGTCGACGTTGATGATCCCGGTCTTGGTGATGAGGTCGGCGATGCCCTGCGTGGCCTGCAGCAGGACCTCGTCGGCCTTCTTCAGCGAATCCTGGAAGGGGATGCCCTTCCCGACGACGGCGAGCAGCCGCTCGTTGGGCACCACGATCATCGTGTCCACCGAATTGCGCATCTCGGCGATGCCCATCTCGGCCTGCCGCATCCGCTTCTTGCCCTCGAACAGGAACGGCTTGGTCACGATGCCCACCGTGAGCGCGCCCATGTCCCGCGCCATCTGCGCGATGATCGGGGCCGCCCCGGTTCCGGTCCCACCGCCCATGCCGCAGGTGACGAAGACCATGTCGGCACCCTGCAGCACGGCGAGGAGGTCTTCGCGGTTCTCTTCGATGGCCTGGCGCCCGATTTCAGGGCGGGCGCCGGCGCCGAGTCCGCGGGTCAGTTTCTTCCCGATCTGGACCTTGACGTCGGACTTGGAGTTGCCGAGCGCCTGCGAATCGGTGTTCACCGAGATGAACTCCACCCCGCGGAGCTGCTCCTCGATCATCCGGTTCACGGCGTTCCCGCCGCCGCCGCCGACGCCAACGACCTTCATGCGCGCGTTCTGTGCGCCGGTCTCTTCCAGCTCGAAGATCATGGGAGGTTCTCTCAGAAGAAGTCCTGGAGCCACTGCCGGACAGGTCGGACAAATTTCTCCACTGCCTGCGAACTCCGCTTGCCAGCTCCGAACGCCGCGCCCTGGGCGAGCTGCTTCGTGCCATAGAGCGCCAGGCCCGCCACCACCGCGAACTTCGGCGCCTCGACGCTGTCGGTCAGTCCCACGAGGCCCTGGCCGGTCTTGCCGACCCGGACCGGCATCGCGAAGACCTCGCGAGCCAGCTCCACGATGCCCGGCACCTGGGACCCGCCGCCGGTCAGCACTACGCCGGCCGGCAGACGCTGATGATAACCGGCCCGGGTGATCTCGTCGCTGGCGAATTCCAGCGTCTCCTGCAGCCGCATCCGCATGATGTGCGCGAGCGTCTGCCGGTGCGCCCCTCGGGCGCCCTGTCCCGGCGTGCCGGGAAGCTGAATCACCTCGGACTCGGGCACCAGCGGCTCCCACGCCGCCCCCGAGCGCTCCTTCAGCTTCTCCGCGTCCTGCTGGGTGACCTGCAGGCCGTGGACGATGTCATTGGTAACATGGCTGCCGGAGATCAGGAGGGATCCCGTATGTCGGATCTTCCCCCCCTGGAAGATAGCGACGTTGGTCGATCCGCCACCCAGTTCCACCAGGGCACAGCCCAGATCCCGCTCATCGGGGGTGAGCACCGCGAGGCTTGCGGCCAGCGGTTCCAGCACCAGCTCCGCGATATGGTAGCCGGCGCCCTCGACGCACTTCTTGAGATTCTGCGGCACGCTCGACAGCACCGTGACCAGGTAGACCTGGGCATCGAGCCGGGAACCGGTCATGCCGATCGGCTCGGTGATCCCCGGCTGCATGTCCACCAGGTAATCCTGCGGGATGGCGTGCAGCAGCTCATGATCCTTGCCCAGCGGTACACTGGAGGCCACATCGTTGACCCGGGCCACGTCGCCGGTGCGAATCTCGCCCCCGGTGACCGAGACCACGCCGGTCGACGTCTGGCCGGCGACGTGCTCACCGGCAATGCCGCAGTAGACCGACCCCACTTCGACGCCCGCCATGCGCTCGGCGTCCTTCATCGCCTTCTGGATGGCGCGGGTCGTCTCTTCGATGCCGCGCACCACGCCCCGGCGCACTCCGGCGCAGCGCTCGACGCCGACGCCGAGAATCCGGGTGACCGGCGAGCGGTTGTCACCCTGCACCTCGGCGATGACCGCGGCGACCTTGGTGCTGCCCAGATCCAGGGCAGCCACCAGGCGGTTGGGAGAGACGCTCATGCGGCCCCCCAGCGAACAACGACCTGCCCGGCGAAGCGCGCGTCCAGCTCCGCCCAGCGGCGTCCCTTCTTCTCGAGGTCCTGCGCAACCGCCATCACGGCTCGAATAACCTCCGCCGGCGCGTCGGGCCGGAACCAGTACCGCTGCTTGTCCACCGTGAGCACTACATCATCGCCGGATCGAGACGCCGACACCACCCGGCCGAAGAACGTCGGGTCCGCGTCCTGGATATGGGCGAGAAACTTCGTCACCACCGAGTCCGCCTCTGGAATCAGCGGGAGGTCGGGCGCCGCCACGGTCGGGTCGAAGGAGAGCACCCGGCCCCGGACACTCACCAGTTTGAGCTTCCCCTCGCGCATGACCAGCGCGACGGCGGGTGTTTCCTCGATGGTGATCACCACCGTGCCCGGCAGCCGGCGGCCTACCCGCACCCCGTCTATGCCCCGGATCGAATCCACTGCGCGTCGCACGGCATCGAGGTCGGAGAAGATGCTCTGGCCTGCCCGGACCGGCAGCTTACTCACGATCTCTTCGGCACGCATGTTCCGGAGGCCGCGCACCTCGACCCGGCTCACGCGGAAGAATTCCGAATTCCCCAGCAGCCTCGGCAGCGCGAACCCGAGTCCGGCCACCAGGGCGAGCCCGCCCAGAATCTTCCAGCCAGGTTTGCTCAGGCGGCTTGCAGCCACTGCACCAGCTCCCGGCCCACCCGTGTGATATCGCCTGCGCCCAGGGTGATCACCACGTCACCGGGGCGCGCGCATTCGAGTATCCGGGAGCGGACCTCCGCCTTCACCGGTTCAAAGATGACCTGACCGCCGCCGGAACGCGCGGCGTCGGCCACCGCCCGGCCACTGACCCCCGGGATCGGCTGCTCCCGCGCGGGATAGATCTCGGTCACGATCGCCACGTCGGCCGCCCGGAGCGCCTCACCCATCGCCGTGCCATGTTCGGCCGTCCGGGAGAAGAGATGCGGCTGGAAGACGGCAATGATGCGCCGTCCCGGGAAGGCCTGCCGCGTCGCCTGCAGCGTCGCCACCAGCTCGGTAGGGTGATGGGCGTAGTCATCGACGAAGGTGATCCCGCGTGCCTCGCCGAGGCGTTCGAAGCGCCGGCCGAGTCCGCCGTAGCGGGACAGCGCCTCGAGCGCGGGCTCGAGCGGCGCCTCAAGCGCGAGCACCACGCCCAGCGCCGCGGTCGCGTTGCGCAGATTGTGGAGGCCCGGGACCTTGAGCTTGAGGGTGACCCTGCGACCGTCCGGAAGCGCCAGCACCGCCTGGCTGCCGTCGGGACCCTGCTGGATGTTGCTCAGCGTGAGATCGGCATTGGCCAAACCGAACCGCCACACCTTCGAGCCCAGACGTTCCGCCACCCGGATCGCACCAGCGTCATCCGCCCCGACGAGCACTCGCTCGGCCCGGCCCGCAAAGGTCACGAAGGCCTGCTCGAGCTGGGGAACGCCCCCGTAGCATTCGAGGTGATCCGCCTCGACGTTGTTCACCACTGCGACCGACGGATGCAGCGTCAGGAACGCCTGATCGTACTCGTCCGCCTCGACCACGAAGAGCCGATCTCCGCCGAGCTTCGCGTTGCCGCCCCATGCATCCACCCGGCCGCCCGCGAGTCCCGTCGGCGAGAGCCCCACCGCGGTGAGCGCTTCGGTCGTCATCACGGTGGTGGTCGACTTGCCGTGGGTCCCCGCGATCGCGACGAGGCGGCCGGCATGCACCAGATCGGCCAGCGCCTGCTTGCGCGGAATCACCGGGATTCCCATCGCCCGGGCGCGCGCGAGTTCAGGATGATCGGGGGAGACCGCCGCGGTGACCACGACGGCGCGAGCGCCAGCCACGTGCGCGGGATCGTGACCCTGGTGCACCGTCGCCCCCAGCTGGGCGACGTCGGCGGTCCCGGAGATGTCGGGATCGCAGCCGCTGACCGCGACTCCGCGGCGACGAGCCACGAGCGCCAGGGCGCTCATGCCTGCGCCGCCTATGCCCATGAAATGAACCGGGCGGGAATCGGCGGGGTCGAACAGATCCATGTTGGTGGGCTAATCTAAAACCCCACCGAGAGTTGCGAAACCCTGTCGCAGCTCAGAAGAGGGCCAGGAGATGGCTCACAATCTCCTCGACCGCGTGGGGTTTTCCGCGGGACCGGGCCGCTGATGCCATCCGTTCCAGCTGCAGTGGATCGCGGATCAGCGGACCGACCAGTTCGCCGAACGAATCAGGGGTGAGATCCTGCTGCAGCACCATCAGGCTCGCCCCGGCGTCCGCAAGGGCCTGGGCGTTGAAGCGCTGGTGGTCCTCGGCGGCGGTCGGCAGCGGAATGAGCACGGAGGGAAGTCCCCAGGCGCACAGCTCCGCGCCGGTCATCATCCCTGCCCTGGCCACCGCCAGATGGGCCACCGCGTAGGCATCGGCCATCGGATCGAGGAAGTCGAAGACCTGAACAGCCGGCGGCCGGTGAAACGACTTGAACTCCTCGTACGACCCGCGCCCCGTGGCCCAGAGCACGGTGATCCCTTCGCCGCCGCCTGCCCCGAGCCACCGGGCGACCGCGGCGTTGATCGCATGCGCACCCTGGCTGCCTCCGGTCACCAGCAGCACCGGCTTCGAGTCGTCGAGATTGAATCGCCGGAGCGCCGCCGCACGCCGCGCGGGATCAGGGGGCGTGATGGGATTGCCGGTATCGAACACCTCGGTCTTGGGGCCGAATTTGAGTCGCATCCGCGCCTCTGGCAGCCCCAGATACACATGTCGCACTCGGCTCGAAAGCATCCGGGTGACGAGTCCCGGAAAGGCGTTCTGCTCCTGCAGCGCGGTGGGAAGACCCTTGCGCGTGGCGAACCAGACCGATGGCCCGGAGGCGTAGCCGCCCGTGCCGATGACGGCGACAGGTTGCTCTTCCTTGAACAGCGTTGAAAGGCGGGAGAGCAACCGAAGAGCGACCAGCGGCCAGCGGAAGTTCTTCCACCACTGCTGGCGATAGATCGGTTCAACCGGGAGCAGATGATAGCGGAAATCGCGCGTCGCGAGGAGTCGCGCCTCGATGCCCCGCTCCGAGCCGATGAGCACCGGCTCGATGTCGGGGCGCAGCTGGCGGAGGCGCGTGGCGATGGCGAGCGCCGGCATCAGGTGGCCGCCGGTACCGCCGCCGGCGATGAAGACGACTCTGGTGGCGCCGCGATTAGTCGCGGCGCCCACTGCGCTTCTCCGGCTTCCCGCGCATCCGCCCGATCGAGAGCAGGATCCCCGTCCCCACCAGCGAGACCACCAGACTCGAGCGGCCATAGGAAACAAAGGGCAGCGTGAGCCCCGTCGTCGGCATCAGACTCAGCGTCACCATCATGTGCATGATGGCCGTCACCCCGACCGCCGCCGTGAGTCCGGTGGCGAGGTACTGCCCGAACGGGTCCTCGGCCGTCTTCGCGATCCGGAAGCCGAGCCAGCAGAAGATGCCGAAGAGGGTGACCATGAGCAGAACGCCGATGAAGCCCCACTCCTCCCCGATCGCGCTGAAGATGAAGTCGGAATACGAATACGGGACGTAGCCGAACTTCTGCTGCCCCTGCCCGAAGCCGACCCCGAACAGCCCGCCGGAGCCCACCCCGACGATCGACTGGTGCATCTGGCTCGTCCCCTCGGCGCCGTTGAGGAACTTGTCGAGGCGCGCCGCGCGGTATCCCGCCATCTGGATGAGTTGCAGGCCGCCGATCACCGCGACGATGCCCAGCAGCAGGAAGTGCCCGATCTTGGCGCCGGCGCTGAACAGCACGATGCCGCCGAGCAGCGCGACCAGCACCGCCATCGACATGTTGGGCTGCAGCAGGATCAGCAGGGAGACGAAGCCGAGGATGATCAGGAACGGCATCACGCCCTTCTTGAACTGGCGGACCTGCTCGCCCTTCTTGGTCGCGAGCATCGCGCACCAGATGATCACGGCGAGGCGCACCACCTCGGAGGCCTGGAACCGGATCGGGCCCAGCTGGAACCATCGCCGGGCGCCATTGATCTTCGGCGAGATGGCATGCGGGGTGAACGGCAGGATAATGATGATCAGGATCAGGATGGATCCGAACATCAGCGGCCACGCCAGCGGCCGCAGCCGGCGATAGTCCATCCGCGACAGCGTGATCATCAGGATGCCGCCGAGGAGGGCGCCGGTGAACTGGGTCAGCGCGTACGACCCTCCCACGACTCCGCCTCCGCGCAGCTTCACCAGGCTCGAGGCGCCGTAGATCGTCGCGATGCCGAAGGCGACCAGCGTCGCCGTCACGACCGCCAGCAGCCGGGTCTCCCAGCGCAATTCGCCTGGATGCCGCACCGCATCGCTCATAGCGCCTCCACCGCGGCCCGGAACTGCGCTCCGCGGTCCTCATAGTTCTTGAACATGTCGTAGCTCGAGCAGGCGGGAGACAGGAGCACGGCGTCCCCAGGCTGGGCCAGCCGCCGGGCCTCCAAGAGGACGCGGCCGAAGTCGCTGCCGGCCTCCACGACGGGGAGCAGGCTCGCGAGATCCTTCACGATGAGCTCGCGCGACTCCCCGAAGGCGATCACCCCGCGACACCGCCCTCCGGTCGCTGTGGCGAGTGCGGTATAGGGCTCGCCCTTGTGGCGGCCACCGAGCAGCAGCACAAAGGGCCGCTCCATCGCTTCGACCGCCACCGTGGTGGAGGCGACGTTCGTCGCCTTCGAGTCATTGATCCAGAGCACGTCATGCACTGTGCGCACCGGCTCCATCCGGTGGGGCAGCGCCCGGAACGACCGCAGTCCTTCCGCGATCCGCTCCCTCGCTGCCCCGGCCCGGAGCGCGATGAGCGACGCACAGAGCGCGTTGGCCACGTTGTGATCTCCGAACAGCGCCAATTCATCCCGGCGGAGCAGCGGCTCGTTCCGGAGCGTGAGGGTCCGCGTCTCCCGGGTGTAGCCGCCGTCGGCCGCCCCGCGCACGCTGAATCGCAGCCGCTCACCCCTCGTGGACGCCGCCCGGCGTTCCACCTCGGGATCATCCGCGTTGGTCACCCAGCAGCGACTCGGGGAGTCGTGCAGGTAGAGCCGGTCCTTGTCGGCGTAGTAGGCCTCGAGGGTCGGATAGCGGTCGAGGTGGTCCGGGGCGAGGTTGGTCATCGCACCGATGTCAGGCACCAGATCGGTGGTGTCGTGCAGCTGAAAGGACGAGATCTCCAGCGCCACCCACTCCGGGTGCTCGCCCGCGAGCGCCACCTCGGCAAGCGGTCGCCCGATGTTCCCCGCGGTCAGAGCGCGGAAGCCCGCCGTCTCGAGGAGATGCCCGGTCAAGGCCGTCGTCGTCGTCTTGCCATTGGTGCCGCTGATGACGGCGAACTTCACTCCCGGCATCGCCGCGTAGCCCACATCCAGTTCGGACACTACCGGCACACCGGCATCGAGTGCCGCCCGTACCGGCGGAGCCTCCGGCGGCACACCCGGCGACACGACGCAGAGCCCCGCGCGTGCGATACGCGCCAGATCGTGCCCGCCCAGATTCATCAAGACCTCTGGTAGTTCCGCGTCAGGTACACTCGCCAAGAGGGTTTCGAGATCGGCGCAGCCCTGAGTCAGCCCGGGGCGCAGCTCGCTGCCGGGCAGGCGGATCAGGGCCTGGTATTCTTCGTTCGACATCTCATCGATGCGCTGGCGCAGGGCTTCCCCCCCCGGC
>DAINRP010000025.1:7218-22397 GCA_036741755.1 Gemmatimonadales bacterium | reverse complement strand
CACGACCACTCGCGCAGCCACGACACGCCCGTCTATCGCTTTGACTGGCCGGTGGAGGGATGGTTCCGCGGGTTCCGGGTGTCGGTCCTGGACCAGAACGGCGGTGAGCTCCCACGGCGACTGATGCATCACCTGATCATGATCAACTATGACCGCCGGCAGTTGATCTACTCCGCGGCCGAACGGCTCTGGGGAGCCGGGATCGAGACCGGAAGCTTCTCGCTTCCCAAGACGATCGGAGTTCCGCTCCGGCCGGGGATGCCACTCGGCATGTACATCGCCTGGCACAACAGCCTGGGGCGGGATCTGAGTGGCGTTCGGCTCCAGATCGCGATGCAATGGACGCCCCGGAATCAGCTCCCGCGCCCCGTGGATGTGCTGCCGCTCTACTTCGACGTGAACCTCACGGTCGGCGGCGCGAACGAGTTCGACGTTCCTCCTGGACGATCGGAGCGGGCGCACGAGTTCACCGTACCCGCCGAGGGCCGGATCCTCGGTATCAGCGGCCATCTGCACGACTATGGGCGGGAAGTCCGTCTGGAAGATGCCGAGAGCGGCAAGGTCCTGGCCCGCATCGCCGCGCGGACCCGCCCGGACGGGTCCTTGCGCGGGATGGAGCGCCGCCTCTTCGGGGTCAGCGGCGAGGGCTTGAAGCTGCGGGCGGGCCATCGCTATCGCGTCGTCGCGGTGTACGACAATCCGACCACTGAGACGCTGGTCAAAGGTGCGATGGGCAGCCTGGTGGGCATCTACGCCCCGCGCTCCATGGCGGAGTGGCCGCGGATCGAGCCCCAAGACACCCTCTTCCAGAAGGACCTGCGGTTTCTGGCCCGCCGGGGGAGCGGGATGATGAAGGCAGGCCGCGAGCATGCGATGCCGGCGGCCATGGACTCCATGGCCATGCCAGTGCCTTCCCATCACGACGGATCCAGTCCGCAATCCCGGGAGTGACGACCTGACAGGGCCGCGGGTCGTGTCTACATTTCCGCCCGCCAGCCGGGACCCCATGTTCCGGCTTCGATGCTGAATTCAGGAGAACTGCTCATGTCGCTTTCGGTCGTGCTGCTCGCTACGCTGGCCTTCGGTCCGGGTCGGCCACTCCACCATCCGCAGGACGAGGTCACCGTCACGGTGACGGTCGATTCCTCAAAACACGAAGTGCGGATCAAGGCCGGACCGTTCTTCCTGCCGAACATGGCCGCGATGGATCATGCGATGATGGACATGGGGGCGGGCGCCAACACTCCGGTCTACCACTTCACCTGGCCGGTGGAGGGGTGGATGCGCGGATTCAAGAGCGGCGTCGAGGACGCCCAGGGGAATCCGCTTCCGAAGCGCCTCATGCATCACATGATTGGGATGAACTACAGCAGGCGCCAGGCGCTGTACCCGGCCATCGAGCGCCTGTTCGGCGCCGGGCAGGAGACCGCGGACGCGACCATCCCGGCCACCATCGGCGTCCCCATGAAGCCCGGCATGGACCTCGGGTTCTACATCATGTGGCACAACGAGACCGGCAAGGACCTCGACGGGGTCTACATGACCATGTCGCTGCTCTATTCGCCGAAGAACCAGAATCCTCGGCCAGTTGAGGTGCTCCCGCTGTACATGGACGCCAATCTCACGGTAGGTGGCAGCAACACCTACGACCTGCCGGTCGGCAAGAGCGAGAAAGCGTACGAGTTCACCTTCCCGCTCGACGGCCGGCTCCTCGGCTATGGCGGGCACCTGCATGACTATGGAGTGGCGGTCCGGCTGGAGGATGTGGCGTCCGGCAAGGTCATCGCCCGGGTCACGGCCAAGCGCGACAAAGACGGCATGGTGACCGGAGTCAGCCGCAGCCTGCCTGGCGTCGGCGGTGCCGGACTCAAGCTACGGGCGGGACGGGTCTATCGGGTCATCGGCGAGTACGACAACACTTCCGGTAAATTCCTGAAGAACGGCGCCATGGCGCATATCACGGGCATCTTCGCGCCGGACCGCCCCTCTGACTGGCCGACGATCGACGAGTCGGACCCGGGGCTGCAGCGCGACCTTGCCTCACTCGAGATGATGGGCGGTGACGGCATGGAGCACATGAACATGGACCACATGGATCACGAGCCCATGGCCGGTGATAGCACCCACCAGCACAACAACTGAGCCGGCACCGTCTAGCGCAGTAGCCTGTAGGCAGAAGCCCCTCGGGAATCGGGTCCCGGGGGGCATTGTCATTGCCCTGCGGACGGCCCGGCTATGCGATCACGCGGCGCGCGCCGCGCCACCGCTTGAACCACCACCGCCCCGAGACGTCGTCGGGACTGAGCACACTGATCTGGACGCCTTTGCGAGCGCTATGAATGAACTTGCCGTTCCCGAGATACAACCCGACGTGGGAGATCTGCGATCCGCGGGTGGCAAAGGTGAGTACGTCACCCGCCCGGAGCGCATCGAGGTTCTTGCCAATCTCCTCCCCTTCCCTCGCCTGCTCCGCGCTCGACCTGGGCAGAATGATCCCGTGCCGTCCGAAGGCGTAGCGGATGAGTCCCGAGCAGTCGAAACCTTCTTCTCCCTCATCACCCCACCGGTACGGCATCCCCATGACATCCAGCGCGGTCTGCACGACGCTGCTGATGAGGGAGGCCCGCTCCACCGGCACTCCGCTCCGTCCGAGATCCGAGCGTATGGCTTCCGCTTCCGGGGCTGCGTCGGTGGGCGGGCTCGCGGTCGCGAGGCGGGTGCTGCCCTCGGTCGCCGAGGCGGCCGGCGCAGGGGAGCGCGAATGGCGGTCGAGCCCCAGACGGATGCCGATTTCCACCCCGTCGAAGCCGCCCGGTCCGACCGCCCGGTAGCGGCCCTCAGCCGCGAGCGAGAGTCCCTTCAGCGGGAACACCTCGTAGCCGAGGCCGGCCGACCACGATCCCCAGAAGGTCTCCTTCCCTCGCGTGACGACGCCGCCTTCGAAGCCGCCAAGGGCGTAGAGACCCGGTTTCCCGCTCCGGAAGAGTGAGAGATCGGCGCCGAGTCCCCAGAGGTTTCCCATTGGGCTGCGGCCGTCGATCACCGTGGCGTGCATATCCGCGCCGAGCGGACCGGTAATCCGTGCCGTGGTGCCCAGGCGGTAGGTGGTCGCCGAGGGATCGGTGAAGAGGTAACCCAGCTGGAAGCCGGGACCCTGGGCAGCCGCAGGGGAGGCCAGGATGAAGAGCAGTAGGAGCGTCGCGACTTTCATTTCACTTCACTCGCACCGGCCGCCCGGTGTGCAGGTCGACCCGGTAGACGTTCCCCGGCCGGCAGTGAAGCCAGATGGCTGCTTCGATGGTGGTGTCGTCGACGAGTCGAGGGACGGCCCCGGTGTACAGGAGCGGAATGGGCGTGGTCTTGCCTGACCAGCGGATCTCCATCGCCCGCTCGGAACAGGGCTTCCCCGCGGAATCCGTCGCCGGCCGCTCCGCGACGAACCAGAGCTCCGCCCCCCGCTTCGTCGTGAGTATCAGGGAATCGTGCGTCTCTGGAATCTGCGGCACGCTGGCGGGCGCATCGGCACTCGACTTTGAGCGTTCTCCGCACGCCGAGAGCAGCGACGCCATGAGTGCCAGCATACCGGCGTGACGGATCATGTCGGGGTCCCCGAGCCGGTCTCCGCGGGTGGCTCAGCGCTCTCGCCTTCCGCGGTCTCGTCGATGACGGGCAGGCCTTCCGGATCGACGTGGAGGGAGTGGCGCAACCGGGGCGACTTGCGGAGGAGCTGCATCCAGAGCCAGAGGCTGGCGATGCCGGCGATGAGTGCCGCGGCGAGGGCGGCGTACAGCGCGTAGCGCGGGTTGCGGAATCGCGAGCCGAGGGTGAGCAGCAGCCAGGCCCCCAAAAGCGAAGCTGCCCACGCGACCAGCGGCGTGAGCAGCCATCCAACGATTCGAGTGAGGATGCTGACCCAGCGCATCCGCTGCTACTTCCGGCTGGCTCCGAGGACCGACGCGACCGTAGCGAGGGCGAGCCCCGGAAGGAAAGCGACACCGAACGTCCCGACATTCCAGCCGGCGCCCGGGATGTGCAGGATCACGGCGACCACGGTCGAGATCGCGGTGCAGACCACCACGACCACCGAACTGCCGGCGAAACTGGGGGTGCTTCCTTTGGCTGCCTGGTTCGCGAGAATCCACGCGCCGAGCCACGGAAGGTAGGTGCCGACCATCCAGAAGATGGGGTGATACCACCAGTTGCTGCCGCCGCCGATGTCGAGCCACCGGTGGGTATAGAGGCCGAACGGCTGGAAGAAGCTCACGTCGACGGCGAGGAAGACCACGGTCGCAGCGAGTCCGATGCCGGCGGCGCCGGATATGCCTTCGATCGTGCGCGCGCGGGTCCAGATGCCGGGAAGGAAGGTCACTGCCAGGACCGCGACAGTGACGAGGACAGCCAGGAGTGCCGTCTCGAGAAGGCCATCGAGATACTTCGACACGAGGCCGATCACGAGGACCGCGACCGACTCTAGGATGCCGAGCTTGACTGCGGCGCGAAGGACGTACGGCAGATCGGTGTGATCGGCGCCCGCGTGGGCGTGGACCGCGGCACTCATGGTGGCTCCGGAAGGCTGGGTGGTCTGGACGGCCTAAGTATAAAGGCCCCAAGCGAGGATCACCACCAGGTCGGTGACGGCCCAGGCTGCCAGCCCGGCGTACATGCCCGCCTGATGTTCGGCCGCTGTCATCCGTTCATGACGGGCCAGCCAGGGGAGCAGCACCCACCCCCACCCCGTCGCCGCCGCCGCGAGGCCCGTCCAGCGGAACAGTCCACCCGGCGCGGTGCCCCACCCCGACAGAACTCCGGCCACCCCGAACATCGTGAAGGCAACCAGCGCCGCGAGGATTGCGACTAGCAGGCTCCGGCGCATGCCGAGGATCAGGGCCAGCGTGCGGTCACCGCGCTGGCTGTCTTCCTCGAACTGGTAGAGCTGGGTGAGGGGATAGAGACTCGCGAACAGCGGGCAGAACGCGAGCAGCACGAGAGCGCGAGGCAGATCCAGCGGCGTGCCCGTGACGGCAAAGCCGGCGTAGGGAGTGAGGGTGCCGAAGCCCCACATGTTGATCAACCAGTCGAAGCCCGCGACAGCTTTGAGCCGAATCGGCGGCACCGAATAGGCCAGTGACATCGCGAAGCAGATCGCGTAGGCCCAGGCGAAACCCGGCGGCAGGAGGAAGGCCAGCGCCTGCCCGACCGCCATCAGCAGGAACGCCAGGGTGCCGAGGTGGCGTGGAGCGGGTGGCGGTTGCTTGAGGTACCCGATGTCGCCCTCGTCGCGGTCGAAGGCCGAGTTGATGGCGAGGGTTCCCCCGTTGAGACAGATGACCCAGAGGACCAGTCCGAAGAGCGCTTCCCGGAGCTGGATCCCCGCCAACGCGCCCGCGACGCCGACGGCGAGGAGGTATCCCAGTGCGGTATGCGCCGCCATGATGGGCCATTCGGCGGGGCGGAGGTGCAGCAGGTAGTCGAATCCGGGACCGAAGAGGCGATAACCGAGTCTCCGGGCCGGGGAGATCACCATGAGGCGCCGAGATGCCTGGCGGCGACGCGAAGCCCGTGAAGGGTGAGGTCGGGGTCGACGAGTTCGATCGTGGTGGTGAGTGGCACGATCGTGGTGGCCAGGCCGCCGGTGGCGATGACTCTGGGGACGCGGCCGGTGGGCCATTCTCGCTGGATGCGGCGCACGATGCCATCGACGGCGTCGGCCGCGCCGAGCAGCACGCCGGCGCGGATGCATTCCTCGGTCCGGCGTCCGATCACCCGCTCGGGGGCTCGGAGCTCGGTCGCCGGCAGCTTGGCGGCACGTCGGGTCAGATGATCGGCCGAGGTTCGGAGGCCAGGCATGATGACCCCGCCGATGAAGCGGGCGTCAGCGGTGATGCAGTCGAAGGTGGTCGCGGTCCCGAAATCCACCACCACCGTGTCGGAGTGGTACCGGTCCACGGCCGCAAGGGTGTTGATGATCCGGTCAGCGCCGACACTGAGCGGCTCCTCGACGTCCAGCGTAATGGGGAGCGGTGAGGTTGCGTCCACCACGAACACCGGGGCGCCGGTGATGGTGCGCACACCCTCCAGCAGGCTCTGCGTAGTGCCGGGCGCCACCGAACCGATGATCGCGGAGCGGATCTCGTTCGGGGAGTGACCGGCATGCAGCAGGAACCCGCCCAGCGCCGCCCCCCATTCATCCGGGGTACGGTCGGGATTGGTCGTCAGTCGCCAGTGCGCGGAGAGGTCGTCTCCGCGAAAGAGGCCGACGGTGATTTCGGTGTTGCCGACATCCAGGGTGAGGAGCATCGGACCAAAGGTAAGCCGTCAGGCGCCTGTCGTCAGCGGCCGTCGCCGCCTTGGGGAGGTCCCAGGGTGGCTGTCCCGGTACGGAATCGGGCGATCGCGCCATCCACTCCCCGGATCAGCAGCGAGCCATCCTCCGCGAGACCAGCCGCGATGCCGGGGCTCGGTGTGACCAGGCGCTTGCCGAGCAGCCAGTCCCGAGCCCGAAAGAGTTCGAGTTCCATGGGAGCGAGGAGACCGTGGCGCTGTCCGGCGTCGGTGATGGCTTGTGCGACGGGGCCGGCCAAGGTCTCGGGGGTGACACCGGCCGACACGCTGCCGAGCGCGATCGCCGAACTCCCCAGCTCCTCCGGAATCCGATTCGCGACGTTCAGGCCGATCCCCACGGCGACCCAGCCAGGCGTGGCACCGTGCCACCGCGCCTCGCACAGTATCCCGCCGAGCTTGCGTCCGGCAAGCATGAGGTCATTTGGCCATTTGAGCTGCAATGCGGCACCCGGACAGGCGCGCTCGACAGTCGCTGCCACCGCCAGGGCGACGCGCAGGCTCAGGACTTCCATCGCGAGTTCCTCGGGAGGCCGGCAGAGGACACTCATCCACAGGCCGCCCGCCGGGGAGCGCCACTCCCTGCCCCGGCTACCTCGGCCGAGGGTCTGTTCCCGAGCCACCACCGCGGTGCCGGCGGGAGCGCCCGCCTGCGCGAGCTGGTGCAGCGCATCCTGGGTCGAGGGCAGCGCCACGAACCGGTGTGTGACCGGCGAACTCATCGTTCAGAGCGCCGGAAAGCCGCTGCGTCCGTACACCCAGAGCAGCAGCACGCCGAATCCGATCCGGTACCAGGCGAAGGCGGAGAAGCTGTGGTGGGCGACGTACTTCAGGAAACCCTTCACCACCACGAAGGCCGACAGGAAGGACACCACGAGTCCGGCCATGAACAGCGGGACATCTGCACTGGAAAGCACGTCGAGGCTCTTGAACAGATCGAGGCCCGCGGCCGCGGTGAGCACCGGGACGGCAAGAAAGAACGAGAACTCCGTCGCCGCCGTGCGGGAGAGGCCGAGGGAATACCCTCCCATGATGGTAGCGGCCGAGCGGGACATGCCGGGAATCAGTGCGAGGGTCTGCGCGAGCCCAACGCCGAGCGCGGTCTTCGGCGAGATGTCGGTGGCCTGCTCGACGGTCGCCGCCGGCTTCCAGCGCTCGATAAGCAGGATCGCGATTCCGCCGACAATGAATGCGATCCCGACCACGAGCGGGGTGAACAGGTGCGCCTTGATCCAGTGATGCAGCAACAGCCCCAGCACCGCCGCCGGCAGGAATCCGAGCACCAGATTGGTGAGGAAGCGGCGGCTTGCGGGTTCCCGGGCGGCGGTCCGGGCGACGGTCAGGAAGCGTTCGCGATAGAGCCAGACAATCGCGAGGATGGCGCCGACCTGAATGACGATTTCGAAGGTCTTGGCGCGATCGCCGGTGAAGCCGAGCCAGTCGCCGGCGATGATCAGGTGACCGGTGGAGCTGACGGGAAGGAATTCTGTTACGCCTTCGACCACTCCGAGGACCGCAGCGCTGAGCAGGTCGGGAAGGCTCACCCGACCGCCTCGGCGTACAGCGCCTCGTACATCGGCACAATGCGGTCGGCGGAAAAGGTCCCGGCCTGCACGATTGCCGCCTCACGCATGGCGCGGTGGCGCACCGGATCCTGCAGCAGCTCGATGGAGCGGCGCGCCATCGCCTCAACCGAACCGGCGGGTTCGAGGATGCCCGAGACGCCGTCCTCGATCACCTCGGGCAGGCCGCCGACCCTGCTGGCCACGGCGGGTGCCCCGCATCCCATCGCCTCGAGCGCGGCGAGTCCGAACGACTCCGACTGGGAGGGCAGCAGGAAGAGATCGGTTGCCTGCAAGATCACCGCGACGCGGTCCAGCCGTCCCAGAAAACGGACGCTGGCGGACACGCCGAGCTGTTCGGCCTCGCGTTCCGCATCGGCGCGCTCAGGGCCGTCGCCGACCATGACGAGGGTGGCCGGCATCGCCTTCCGGATCCGCGCAAAGATGCGCACCACATCCTTGACCCGCTTCACTTCCCGGAAGTTGGAGACGTGGGTGATGACCTTCTGCCCTGCCGGTGCAAAGGCGCCCCCGCAGGCCGCGGGATCAGGGCGGTACTCCTCGAGGTTCACGAAGTTGGGGATCACCCGCACGTCGCAGCTCACGCACCCGAAGGTGCGGTAGGTCTCGTCGCGCAGAAAAGCGGAGACGGCCGTCACCTCGTCGGACCGTTCGATCGAGAACTTGGTGATCTCGTAGAAACTCGCCTCCTGGCCCACCAGCGTGATGTCGGTGCCGTGCAGCGTCGTGATCACCTTGAGCGGCCGCTTGCCCTGCAGCATCTCCCGCGCGAGCCAGGCGGTCGTCGCGTGCGGGATCGCGTAGTGCACATGCAGGACGTCGAGTTCCTCTCGCTTGGCCACCTCGTACTGCTTCGAGGCGAGGGCCAGGGTATAGGGGAAGTGATCGAACAAGGGATAGTGCGCGATCGAGGTATCGACCTCGTGAAAGAACACTCGTTCGGCGAATCCGCGCAGCCGGAACGGCGAAGCGTACGAGATGAAGTGCACCTCGTGACCTCGCCGGGCGAGCGCGAGTCCCAGTTCGGTCGCGACCGCGCCAGAGCCGCCGTAGGTGGGGTAGCAGGTGATCCCGATCTTCATGGGAGCCGTCAGCTCTCTGGCGTCAGGGGAGCCAGCAGCGCCACCACGGCCTCGTGGCCCTTCTCGCGGGCCAGCGCGAGTGGTGTCGACCCGGATGCGCTCCGGCCGTCAGGACGGGCACCACGTTCCAGCAGCAGCGCGACGACGTCGAGGTGGCCCCTCTGTGCGGCGGCGTGCAGGGCGGTCCAATGCCCCGTCTGCTCCGCGTTCACATCCGCGCCCGCATCCAGCAGGACCCTGCTGATCTCGGTGCGTCCGCTGCCAGCGGCGGCGTGCAGGGGCTGGTTGCGGAGCGGGTCCATCGAGATCGAGGCGACATCGGCGCCGATGGCGATGAGATAGCGCGCGACGTCGGCATGTCCGAAGTAGGCGGCGTAGTGGAGCGGCGTGTAGCCCGCTTCATCAGGCAGGTTGGCGAAGTCGCGATTCTGCTCGAGCAGTTCGCGCAGCCGGGTGGTGTTGCCCGTCTGTGCGGCCTCGGAGAGTTCGGCACGGAGATCCATGGGCGTGAAAATAGAGGGGACGGGGAGGCAGCAACAGTCAACGATGCGGAACGCGACCTAGCCCGTCGCCACGGTGCTCCCGCCGGCCCGGTGCCAGGCCTCGGCGATTACCGCCGCAACCTCATCGGCCGGGCGAGTGGCGTCGAGGGTGAGGACCGGGCCGTCCAGCTGGTGGCGGAACCAGGTCTCCTGGCGCTTGGCGTACTGCCGACTGGCGATGGCCACGGCCTCCGCGACGCTCTCCCGCGCACGCTGGCCGTGGAGGTACTCCACTGCCTCGCGGGGGCCGATTGCGTCGAGCCCCGGCGAACCGGCTGGAACCCCCTCGGCGAGCACCGCCGCGACTTCCTCGATCATGCCGCGCCGCACCATCTCCTCCGCGCGCACCAGTATGCGCTGGTGCAGCACCGCCCGCGGAGCGGTCAGGACGACGTACCAGGGATCGATCACCCCGTGCGCCCGCGCATGCGCCTGCCAGTAGCTGAGCGGCTGGCCGGTGAGGAGTGCCACCTCCACCGCCCGCGACGCACGCTGCCGTCCGCCGCCTTTGAACCCTGGATCGAGACGCGCCGCCCAGCGCACCAGATCCAACGGCTCGAGGCCGAGCGCCCAGCGCTCGAGGTCCCGGCGGCGGAGGGGATCGAGCGGGGGTTCGTTGAAGAGCCCCTCCGCCAGGGCCTTCACGTACAACCCGGTGCCACCGACGATCACGGGCAGCTTCCCCCGTGCCGCGATGTCCGCGATCCATGCGGGCGCCTCCCGGGCAAAGCGCCCGGCGCTGTAGCGCTCGCCGGGGCGGACCAGATCGATACCGTGGTGGGGGACCTTGCCGAGCCACTTGCGGGGCGGCTTCGCAGTGCCGATGTCGAGCAGCTTGTAGACCTGGCGGGAATCGGCGGAGACCACCTCCAGCGGCCAGTAGGCGGCCAGCGCGTGGGCGACCGCGGTCTTGCCGATCCCCGTCGGTCCGACGATGAGCGGTGTTCTAACGCCGGCCAAAGCGGCGCTCCAGCTCCTCGCGGGGCAGTTGCACGATCGTCGAGCGTCCATGGACGTCATGCGGCGGGAGCGTGCAGGTGAATAGCCGGCTGAGCAGCTCACGCTGTTCGCGCTCGTCGAGGGGGTCGCCCCCCTTCACCGCCGCGCGGCAGGCGTAGGTCGCGGCGAACCGCTCCAGCCGGTTGGCCCACGCACCGAACCGGCCGCGCGCGAGGTCGGCGACCATCTCCTGGAAGCAGCGGCCGGCATCGAACTTCGGGTGTGGCGTGGGGACGGCGTGAATCGCGACGGTGCGGCCGCCGAACGGTTCGACCTCGAACCCCACGCGCGACAGCACGTCGCCATAGCTCTCCACGACGTCCAGCTCTTCGTCCGTCAGCTCGAGCGTCACCGGCAGCAGCAGTCGCTGACCCGCCATGCTGCCGCGCTCAATCTGGGCCATCACCCCTTCGAAGAGCACGCGCTCGTGCGCAGAATGCTGGTCCACGAAGACCAGCCCCTCGGCGCCTTCGAAAACGATGTACGTGTTGAACAGCTGGAAGAGCGTTCCGAGTTCCGGATTCCGATTGGATTGCGGTTCAGAACCTGGGGCCGCCCCGAATTCGGGTTCGGTCTCAGGGAAGAGATCATCGGCGACGCTGAATGTGCTGCTTCCCCCCTCGGAACCCGGAACTCGGAACTCGGAACTTCGCGGGGCATTGACCAATGCCGCCGCCTGCAGCTTGCCGAGCGCATCGCGGACCGCTTCTTCCACCACCCGCTCGATCCCCATGCGATCGCGAAAGCGGACCTCGAGCTTGGCGGGATGCACATTGACGTCGACATCCTCGTTCGCCGTCTCCAGCTCGAGGAAGAGCGACGGCCGGTCGCCCGGGTGGATCGCGGAGCGATAGCCCGCTTCAGCCGCCCGTACCAGGAAGTTGTCGCGAAACGGGCGGCCATTGATGAAGAGCTGGGTCCGCCGGCCGGTGGGCTGGGCATCGGCCGGCCGCTGAATGAACCCCGAGACCCGGAAACTCCCGATGGCGTAGGAGACGGCGACGAGGGTACGGGCGACATCGGCGCCCCAGACTGCCTCCAGCCGCTCGACCGGCGTCTGGCCCGCGGGCACGACCAGCCGGCTCCGGCCATCGAGGTACAGTTCGAAGCCGGCTTCCGGATGCGCGAGGGCGAGGGTGGCCACCGCCTCCCACGAGGCGCGGGACTCACTCGACGCGGAGCGGAGAAATTTTCGCCGGGCTGGGGTGTTGAAGAAGAGCCCGCGGACGGTGATCGTGGTGCCTCGCTGGCGGGCCACCACACCCACATGGTCGACCCGGCCGCCACTGACATCGATCTCGGTCCCGTCCCCCGCGCCCTCCGACGTCGTCAGGCGGAGGCGCGACACCGACGCGATGGCCGGCAGCGCCTCACCCCGGAATCCGAAGGTCCGCACCCCGACGAGGTCGCTGGCGCTGCGGATCTTGCTCGTGGCATGCCGGTCGAGCGCGAGCACGGCGTCCTCCCGCCCCATGCCGTGGCCGTCGTCACTGACCTCGATGAGGGTCTTGCCGCCCTGTTCGAGGTCGATGCGGATGCGGGTGGCACCGGCGTCGAGAGCGTTCTCCGTCAGTTCCTTCACGGCGGAGGCGGGACGTTCGACCACCTCGCCGGCGGCGATCTGGTCTGCGACGGTATCGGGGAGGATGGCGATGCGGCGTGGCATGCCACAAGATAAGGCCAGTCCGCGCGGGGGATCAGGGCTCGGCGACCTCCTTTACCGATTCGAGCTCCTCCCGGAGCATCCACCCTGGCTGGCCTGCCGCCGTCTCCACCCGGATCCAGCCGCCACGTGAGGGACCCAGTGCGACCGTCCCCAGCCGGGGCACTTCTCCCACCGCCGGAGCAAGCCCGTTGGGGGAAAGCCGGAGCTGGGCATTGTTGACGACGACCGCCACCGGCGCGCGATACAGTCGCTCCAGGCTTCCGGCGGCGAGCAGCAGCAGTGCACCCCCGCTCAGCAGCACAACCCACCGTCCGCGGAACTGCCGGGTCCAGAGCACTCCGCCCCAGCCGCCGAGCCAGACGACCAGTCCGAGCAGCCAGAGTTCCGCAGGCGTGACCGGTGCGACCATCAGCAGCCGGCCCGCACCTGCGTCGGCAGGGGTGACCAGCAGCAGCGCCCTCCGGATGCCATGGTCCCTCGGGCTGAGGCGCGCGGCCCGCACCCACGCCGCGAGCGCGAGAGCGTCATCCCCGGCTCGATAGGCGGACACGCCGAGATTGTACCAGTGGGTCGTCACTTCCGGAGAGAGCACCGCGCGCCGGCGAAACCCATCGGCCGCGGCACGATACGCCCCCGCCTCATAGAGCTGCTCGGGGACGGTCTGCGCCCGGAGCGACCCCAGGCTCACGAGCAGCAGCAGGGCCGTCGTCCCGGCCCGACGCCGCCAGCGCGGGCTCGGCTGGTCTTCGGCGTGAACGAGCTCGGTCAGGACGGCGCCAACCTCGCGCACCAGCTCCTCTCCGCCTGATGCCTGGCTGGCGCTGAAGCGCGCCGCCTCGACCCTTCCAAGCAATCCGCGCAGACGGGCCGACCCCTCGGCAGAGACTCGCCTGAAGCTCAGCGCATGATGCAGGCGACGCTCAGCCGTCGCGAGGAGATCGGAATCGACCGCGACGGTCACCGCCGGCCGGCGACGGCGGGGGCGGCGCAACACCGCCAGCACCAGCGGCGGCAGCAGCGCGAGCGTCCACCAGATCGCCGTCGGCAGGAGCTGCTGCACGACGACCGCCAGGGGCCGCTTCAGATCGAGGCGCATGGGCGGCGGTTCGGCCCGGGAGGACACCTGCCGCCCCCGCGGTGCGACCACCACGCCAAGGGTGGCGGACGAGACCAGCTGGTAGCGCGCAAGGCCGGGATCGAAATAGGCGTAGCGGAGCGGCGCCAGTGCGAGCGATCCTGCCGAATCGGCGACCAGCAGAAACCGGAACACCTTGCTGCCGCCAAGCCGACCGTCCCGCAGCGTCACCTTTTCGCGGGCGCCTTCCGGATAGACGCGCACCCCCGCCGGCCAGCGTGTGTCAGGCTGCGGCCACAGGGCAACGTTGCCCTCGCCCTCGACGGTGAGCTCCACGGCGAAGGCCTCGCCCTGGCGCCCGGACGCGGGCGTCACCAGCTGGCTGACGCTGAGCCCGTGACCGACCGCGCCGGCGAACGAGGGATCCCGCCCCCCCGTCGGCAGCGCGGAGGCAGCAAAGCTCGTGGACTCGCTGCTGAGCTTGTACCGCTCCTCCTGGCTGAAGAACTGGAAGGCCAGCGGCACGCTGTACTGGAGTCGCGCGGGGCCGATGGCGACTCGGCCGGGGGTGAGCGGAAAGACCACCTGATGCAGCACGAACAGATCGTACCACCGGCCATTCACCTGGCGGCTGGCCGCGATTCCGCCCGGGACCGGCTGCGGGTAGCTCCACACCCCGTCGATCTGGGGCTCTTCCACCGTGGGGGAGCGCCGCAGCTGCTGGCGCACTTCGCGGTCGAACCAGGCGATCGTCACCACGTCCACCTGCTGGCCGACCACGACGAGCGGATCGGACACCACCACGGAGATGCCGGCCGAGCCGAGCACGTCAGGCGGAGGGGCGCGCTGCAGGATCGCCGCGAGCCGGCGGCTCAGGCTCGCGGTTACCGGCGCCGGGGCACCTCCTTCAATGGCGACCGTGACGCCGTCACCGACCGCGTAAGCCGCACCCTGCCGCACATTCACCGGACCCAGCCTCCACTCGCCGGGAGTATTGGCCCTGAGCTTGAGCTCATAGGTCGTGGTGCGGCCGCCCGCGGGCCCGGTCGTGACATCGGTCCGCTCCGAGCGGGACTCCAGCTCGAATCCGCCGAGCGAGGGCAGGTTCATGGAGATCGGATCGGGGAGTCCGCTCGAGACGCGGATGGTCAGCGTGATCACCTCGCCGGGAGCGGCACGATCGCGGTCCACCGCCAGCATCACTTGCGGCGGCACCGGCTGCTGCAGCAGCAGCGCGGCGAACAGCAGCGCGCGGAGCATCACCAGTCCTTCACGCCGGTCACCGGTGCGCGGGTCTTGCCGAGGCGGCGGGCGCGCGTGTCCCGTTCCTCGCGGGAGACGGAGTTGAGGATCTGTTCCGCCTGCGACTGCGAGAGATTCGGCGTGCCCTGTCCTGACTGACTCTGGCCCTGGCCGGGATCCGGGGGCTGCTGCCCACCCGAGGGCGGCTGTTTCTGCTTGTTGCCACCTCCGCCCGAGGGTGGCGGTGGACGGCGGCGCTGCGCGAGTTCCAGATTCCATTTCGCGCGGTCGCTGGAGGGCATGATGCTCAGCGCCTCCATCAGGTGCACCGAGGCATTGGCCAGCAGCGAGTCGCGATGCGCCGAGTCCGCCTCCGCCTCACGCAACGATGCGACGCCCGCGTTGTACAGTGCGCGGTAGCGGAGATCGGGGTCCAGCGATCGCGCTGCCCGCCCGAGCGCCCGTTCGGCCGCCGCGTTCTGGCCGCTGGCGAGCAAGGCGGTGCCGGCATTGTACCATGCGGTATCGGACGATCCGGGCGTCAGTCGGGCTGTGAGGACGGCGGCCGCCGCCTTGACCCGTCCCGCGGCATAGTCGCGGAGTCCGGGTGCGGGTCGCTGCGCCGAGACCTCGCCCGCGAAAAGCAGCGCG
>DAINRP010000025.1:0-7118 GCA_036741755.1 Gemmatimonadales bacterium | reverse complement strand
CGGAGCAGCTTCGCGGCGGCGAGCGCGTCGGCGAGCGAATCGTGGGTCTCGCCGTCGCTGAAGATCACCAGCACGCGGTCGCCCGCCTCACGCGAGGCGTTGAGCAGCTCCGCACCCTGGGTCAGCGCCGACGCGAGGCCAGTGCCGCCCTGACTGGCGAGTTCCGGGGAGAGCGCATCGAGGAACAGGGTGACCGCGCCACCGTCGAGCGTCAGTGGACTCAGGATGTAGCTCCGGCCCGCAAAGGCGACGAGGCCCAGGCGGTCCTCCCCGAGGTCCTGCACCAGCCGCCTGGCCTCGCGGACCGCCCGCTGCAGCCGGCTCGGCTTGGTGTCCTCCGCCAGCATCGATCGGCTGATGTCCATGGCGAGCACGACGGAGAGCGCCTGGGTCTGCGCCTTGACCGTCGTCTGCCCGCCGCGCGGGCCGGCGAGGGCGACCGCCGCCGCGAGCGCCGCGCACCCGATGAGCAGCGGTGCCCAGCGCCCCGCGGCGCGGGCCCGGATGGCGAGTTCCGCGGACCACGCCGCCGAACGGGCGATCCGGCGCCGCCGGGCGATGAGGGCGACCGCCGCAAGCACCGCCGCGAGGAGCGGCGCCAGTGCAAGGAGCACCGGGGAGTCGAAGCTCATGGCGTCCGCACCACCAGGGTCGCGCTGAGCAGCAGCTCCAGCGCGAGGGCAAGGAGCCCCGCGAGCACCAGCGGCTTGGCGATCTCGTCGTACTTCACGTACCGGGTCACGTGGATGGGGGTCTTCTCCAGCCCGTCGATCTGCCGGAAGATCCGGCTCAGCGCCTCACTGTCCTTGGCGCGGAAATACCGGCCGCCGGTCGTGGCCGCGATATCGCGGAGCAGCGGTTCGTCGATACGGACCGGCAGCACCTCGTAGCGGAAGCCCGAGAGCCCGCGCCCCGTGGGGATCGGCGCTTCCCCCTCCGTGCCCACGCCGATGGTGTACACCTTGATGCCGAGCGCCTGGGCGGCGGCCGCCGCGGTGCGCGGGTCCACCGTGCCCCGGTTGTTCTCGCCGTCGGTGAGCAGCAGAATGACCTTGGACTTGCCCGGTGCCTCACGAAGCCTGTTGATGGCCGTCGCGAGGCCGGTGCCGATCGCGGTGCCGTCTTCGAGCAGCCCGATCTTCAGATCGGAGATCGCCTTCTCCAGAACCGGATAATCCACCGTGATCGGCACCTGGGTGAGCGCCTCACCCGCAAAGGCGACCACGCCGATCCGGTCGGCCGTGCGTCCTTTGACGAAATCAATCGCCTGCTGCTTGGCGACTTCCATGCGGTTGGACGGCGCGAAGTCCTCGGCCAGCATGCTGCTGGAGAGATCGATCGCGATCACGATCGCGATCCCCTCTTTCTTCACTTCGACCTGGGAACCGCCCAGCCTCGGGCCTGCCGCTGCCATGACCCAGATGCCGATGGCAAAGAGCCGGCAGCCCACGGGGACGCGAAGCAGCCAGGTCGACTCCCGGACCCGGCTCACCAGGCGAAGGTCGCTGTAGGAGGTCCCGGCGGACTTCCGGCTGCGGCGCCACCACCACCAGGCGATGGGGAGCAGCAGGAGCAGCAGCAGGAACGGACGCGCGAAGCTCACGTGACGCCCTCCAGCCGACGGCGGAGCTGACCGGCGCGGGTCGCGAGGTCCGCGACGCCCTCACTGGAGTTCTCGGCGAATTGCGCCGCATCCAGCCCGCGAAGCACGCTCGCAATCTCGGCCGCAGGCCACTGCGGACGCTGCTCCTCAACCACCCGCAGCAGACGCGCGGTGACCAGCCCCGGCCCCGCCCCCGGGAGCCGCGCCACGATCGCGGAGCGGAGGCCGTGGGCCGCGACGGCCGCGACCGCTCTCAGCTCTCCCGCCTCGGTCCACTCCGTGAGCGGAATCTCCGCCTCGGCCACCGAGGGCCCGGTGACGGGAACCACCGGGCCACGCCGCCGCCACCACCAGACGAGCGGCGCGAGCAGCAGGCAGCCCGCCAGCACCGCAATCACGACCGCCCGCGGGCTGTGAATCCGCTCGGCGACGATCCCCGCCCCCGGCTGTACCGGCAACTTGTCAGGCGCGGTTCCCGGAGGCAGCACGCTCGCAATCTGGATGGTGCGGGTCTCGGAGGGGAGCGAGTCGGTGCTGCCGTCGCGGTGAATGATGATCGGACCCGGCACCACCACGCTCTGCGAGCCCGCGACCCAGGCGACGGCCGGATAGGCGATCGTCGCCGACTCGCCGCTGCGCCGGACCTCGGCCTTGCCCAGCAGCGAGATCGGGCCTTCGGGCTCCCACAGCGCCGCACGGACCTCCGCGCCGGCCGGCACCGCGACGGTCCGCTCCAGCCAGATCGTGTCTCCCACCGTGGGCGCGGCCGCCTGCATCTGCAGGAGCACCAGGAGGACCGCGATCATCGCTGCAGCCGCTTGGCCCGGAGCGCGAAGGCCCGGCGGAGTACCGGCGCATAGTCCGCCCGGGTGGAGATGACGACCTGGTCGACGCCGGCCGCCGCAAACGCCCGGGCTCGATCTTCCCGGCGCTTCTCCGCAAGGGCGCGCAGTCGCCCACGTACCTGGCGGTCCCCGGTGTCCACGGTACGACGGTCGCCGGTTTCCGCGTCCTCGAGGTCGAGCCACCCCGCGTCAGGCAGCTCTGTTTCGCGCGGGTCCTCGACCGCGATCGCCACCACGTCGTGACGTACGCCCAGCTGGCGCAGCGGCAGTTCCCACCCTTCGGCCAGGAAATCGGAAAGCACGACCACGATGCTGCGATGCTTGAGGAGGCCCGTCGCGTAGTGGAGCGCCGCCGAGAGATTGGTGCGTCGTCCGGCGGGCTGGAACGCCACCAGGTCGCGAATCACGCGTAGCGCGTGGCGCCGTCCCTTGCCCGGCGGAATGACCCGCTCGACCTTCTCTGAGAAGAGCAGCGCGCCCGCGCGGTCGTTGGTGCTGGCGGCCGCGAGGGCGAGAATCGACGCGACTTCCACCGAGATCGCAGCCTTGGTGCGGGGCTCGCCGAAGTGGGTCGAGCCCGACTGATCCACGATCAGGAGCAGCGTCACCTCCCGCTCCTCGATGAACGTCTTGATATAGGGATGGCCGAACCGGGCGGAGACATTCCAGTCGATGGCGCGGAAATCGTCGCCGTGCTCGTACTGGCGCACCTCGGCGAATTCCATCCCCTGCCCCCGGAACACCGACCGGTACTCGCCCGCGAACAGCGACGCGACGATCCCGCGCGAGCGAAGTTCGATCGCCTTGACCTGCTTCAGGATTTCCGGAGAGATGGACGGCATGAGGTTCCGAGTGCCGAGTGCCGAGTTCCGAGTGGCAAATCACTGAGGGTCGGTCAGCGGTCCCGCACTCGGTACTCGGCACTCGGAACTATCAGGGGACCGGTACCGCGTCGAGAATCCGCGTCACCACGTGATCCGAGTCGATCTCCTCAGCCTCGGCTTCGAAGGTCAGCAGTACCCGGTGACGGAGCACGTCGAGCGCCATCGCCCGGACATCCTCGGGGATCACGTAACCGCGACCCCGCAGATACGCGTGCGCCCTGCCCGCCTGCGCCAGGGCGATCGATGCGCGCGGCGAAGCGCCGAAGGCCACCAGTGGCCTGAGATTCCCGAGCCCGACCACGGACGGATCGCGGGTAGCCCGCACCAGATCGACGATGTAGTCCACCACCTTCTGGTCCATGTAGGTCGCCGCGATCGCCTCCCGCAGCGCGAGAATGGTCGGGCCGTCCAGCAGCTGGCGCACCGGCGCCTCCGCACTGCCGCTCCGCCGGAGCAGCACTTCCTTTTCCTGCTCGCGGGTCGGATAGCTGACCCGGACCTTCAGCATGAACCGGTCAAGCTGCGCTTCAGGCAGCGGATAGGTGCCCTCGTTCTCGATCGGGTTCTGCGTCGCCAGCACCAGAAACGGCTCCTGCAGCACGAAGCCCGTGCCGCCGATGGTCACCTGGTGCTCCTGCATCGCCTCGAGCAGCGCGGCCTGCACCTTGGCCGGCGCGCGGTTGATCTCGTCGGCAAGCACGATCTGCGCGAAGATCGGCCCCTGCTTGACCTTGAACTCCTGAGTCCGCGGGTCGAAGATCATCGTGCCGATCAGGTCGGCCGGAAGCAGGTCGGGCGTGAACTGGATGCGGGAGAAGCTGACATCGACGATTTCAGCCAGCGTCTTGACCGCGAGGGTCTTGGCGAGCCCGGGCACGCCCTCGAGCAGGATGTGGCCGCCGGTGAGGAGACCGACCATCAGCCGCTCGATCATCGTCTCCTGCCCCACGATGCGACGGCCGACTTCGGCCACCACCTGCTGGATGGGGCCCGCGTCTACCGTACGGGTCGGAACAGACGGACGAGCGGTCATGGAGAGGACAGGGTGAGCGGTGATCGGTGAGCGGTCAGGTCACCGGGGAGGATAGCGGGCGACCGCCGCGTTGTCAGCCCCGTTTCTTCGATGTGTGACGAGGCTCACGGGTCGCCGGTTTCCTGGCGGCGGGCTTTCGCCCCGCCGGTTTCTTCCCGGCTGGACGTCGCGGTGCCGCCGTCCCCCTGGCCGGCTTGCTCCCGGTGGGCGCGAGGCCGATCGCCTCGTAGATCGCGTCCTCCTCCTGCGGCAGCAGCGCCCGCGTCGTGCCGACCGGCAGTTCGCCGAGCCGGACCGGGCCGTAGGAGATCCGCGCCAGCCGATCCACCTTGATGCCCATCGCCTCACACCAGTTGCGCACGATCCGGTTGCGGCCCTCGTGCAGCGTCACGTCGAGGATGCTGCGGCCCTCCTTGCCCGGCCTGACACGGACCCGCACCGGTACCACCGCCTTGCCGTCCACCAGCACCCGCTGCTTCACGGCCGCTTCGATCTCGGGCGCGGTCTTCCCGTGCACCAGCGCGGTGTAGCTGCGTGGAATGCGATAGCTCGGATGGGTGAGCCGGTGGACCGCCTCCCCGTCCGTCGTGAGGAGCAGGAGACCGGTGGTGTTCACGTCGAGCCGGCCGACATACGTCAGCCCGCGCGGGTCCTTGATGAAGTCGAAGACAGTGCGCCGGCCCTCTTCATCGCTCGCGGTCGTCACCACACCCATCGGCTTGTGGAATGCCAGCCAGCGCTGCTCCACCTGGTGGATCAGCTTGCCCGAGACGGTGACCTTCTGCCGGTCGGGGTCCACCTTCATTCCGAGGGTTGCGACCTCGCCGTCCACCCGGACCCGGCCCTCCGTGATCAGCTCTTCCGCGGCCCGCCGGCTGGCGATCCCCGCGCGGGCCAGGGCCCGCTGCAATCGCATCTCGCTCATGATTCCGCCGGTACTGAGGCTGCCGCCTCGTCAGAGTCGGCCGTCTCGGGCTTGTGAGTATGCAGCGCCACGCTGAACTCCTCGGTTCGCGGCAGTTCGCCGAGGTCGCGCAGGCCGAGCAACTCGAGCAGCAGGGGCGTGGTGCCGTAGAGCAACGGCCGTCCCATGGCCTCGGCGCGGCCGACGACCTCGATCAGGCCGCGCTCCTGCAGGCTCCGCAGGACCCCTCCCGCCGAGACCCCGCGGATTTCCTCGATCTCGGCGCGCCCCACCGGCTGGCGATAGGCGATGACGGCGAGGGTCTCCATGGCGGCGGCGGTCAGCTTCGGGGTGCGCACCGCGAACTGCGCCCGCTCGATCGCTTCCGCAAACGCCCGCCGGGTCAGCACCTGGTAGCCACCAGCGAGTTCCACGACCTCGACCGAGTGGCCATCGAAGTCATAGTGCTCGCGCAGCTCGTCGAGCGCGGTGCGCACGTCCGCGAGTGAGGCATCCGGCTCGAGGGTCTGCAACTCCTCGACGGTGATCGGCCGGTTGGCTGCGAAGAGCGCGGCCTCAATCAGCTGGGTGAGCGGGTTCAGCGGCATCGGTGGTGTCCACGGAAGGGGCGGCGGGATCCTCGGGCGGAATCTCCCGCCGGATCATGAAGGATGCGAACGCCTCGGACTGCACCAGGCGCACCAGGCCGCGCTTGGCCAGCTCGAGAATCGCGAGCAGGGTCGAGAGAACCTCGACGATTGTCGGCCGGGGCCCGAGAGCCTCGAGCCAGGTGAATTCCTCCCGCTCGGCCAGCATCGCCTGCAGCCGGAGGGTGGCGCCTTCGGTATCCAGCGGCCGCGACACGACGCGGTGGAAGACCGGCGACGGGATCTCCGAGATGACCTTCTCGACCGCCTTGAGCAATTCGAGGAGGTCCAGCGTCAGCGGCGGTGGCGGCAGATCCGGCGCGGGCGGGAGGTAGCCCCGCGGCTGCTGATCCGCCCGGCGGTCTGCCGCGTGTTCCAGCCACCCGGCGACTTCCTTGATCAGCTGGTATTCCAGCAGCCGCCGAACCAGTTCGTGCCGCGGATCCTCCCAGCCCTCCTCGCCGTCGCGGCGCGGGAGCAGCATCTGGGCCTTCAGGCGAAGCAGGCGCCCCGCCATCTCCAGATAGTCCGCCGCCTGGTTGAGCCCCAGGTGCTGGATGGCGCCGAGGAACTGGTCGGCGATCCTGGCGATGGGGATATCGGCGATGTCGATCTGCTCCTCCCGCAGGAGGTGCAGCAGCAGA
Organism: Gemmatimonadales bacterium; assembly: GCA_036741755.1. Taxonomy (GTDB): domain Bacteria; phylum Gemmatimonadota; class Gemmatimonadetes; order Gemmatimonadales; family GWC2-71-9; genus JADJOM01. The sequence continues at coordinate 558 of DAINRP010000025.1, read as the reverse complement.
TCGAGCGGTCCATTGAACGCGTCCAGCTGGACGACGAACCCTGGATCGGCCCCGAGCGCGGAGGTCGGTGCGGCGGGTGAAGTCATCCGCGGGTGAAGTCCCAGACGTCCCCGATGCCGTACTGGCTTAGCACGCCGTAGAAGTGGCTGAAGCCCCAGGTGGCCGGGAACAGCAGGAAGCTGATCACCGGGCCGAAGAACATGAGCAACACCATCAGCGGGATGAAGCCGAACTGGCCTAGCTGCCGGAATCGGGTTCCCCACGCGGGCGGCAGCATATGATAGAGCAGATGCGAGCCGTCCAGCGGGGGTATCGGAATCAGGTTGAAGACGCAGAGCACCAGATTGAGCCAGACACCCCGGAGCATCATGCGCTGCAGGATCGCCAGACCGTCACCGAGATTCGGGAGTGCCGTCGCGAGCACACCGAGCAGCGCGAAGATACCGGCGCAGACGAAGGAGAGTCCGAAGTTGGTGATCACACCGGCCGAGGAGACGATGAGATCGCCACGGACGTAGTGCCGGTACTTCCGCGGAACCACCGGGACCGGCTTGGCGC
>DAINRP010000024.1:15652-22985 GCA_036741755.1 Gemmatimonadales bacterium | reverse complement strand
ATATCGCCGATCTGGCGCGGACCCTCCACACGCCGGCACTGGTCATCCACGACCGCGACGACAAGGACATCCCTCTCAATGAGGGCCGGGCCATCGCGACCTCATGGCCGGGGTCTGAATTCGTGGAAACTGAAGGGCTGGGGCACCACGCGATCATGCGCGACCCGAGTGTGGCTCAGCGGATCGCGAAGTTCGTTGCGGGACGGCCGTGAGCGGAGCTAGCGGGCAGTCCCTCGTGCGCGCTCGTTGATCCGCTTCACCAGATCCGCAGGATCCATGTCGATTCCCGAAATGGCCAGCATCACCGGTGAGACGCCCAACTCCCTGGCCATCGCGCTGAACCTGGCCAGATGCTCAGGCTGCTGTTTGATCCACCGCTCCGCGTCAGTGACTTCCAGGGAAATCACCTGCATCCGCGCCAGGGGCTTCAGCTCCGCGCGGAGGATCTGATCCCAGGGGATGGGGCCGAGCCCGAATGTCACGTCGGTGACTCCGGTGTCATCAAGTACGATCCGCTCGTCGGGTCCACCCTCCGGCCGGCTCGCGACGAAGAGCAGCACCCCTCCCAGCAGCAGCGCGGGCCAGCCTACGAGCGGCGCATGCTGCATGATCGCGCCGAGTCCGACAACTACAAACGCGACCGCTCCCACCAGCCAGGGCCCGCGTGCCATCGGCCGGCTGTGCGTCGCGATCCGCATCACCACCACCCGCTGAGCAACCCGAAGTTGGCCAGTCCGGCGAGCAGGGCGGCTGCCAGCACCACCTTCCATCGCGGGGTCAGGAGCGCGAAGCCCTGGAGTTTCGAGATGTCCTCCCCCCGCTCCAGCCGTTCCTGCCGATAGCCTTTGAAGAGCACCAGGCCGAGGCCGAGCGCGGCGAACGCCGGGCCACCGAAGCCGCCTAACGAGGAAAACGAGCCATCGCGGGCGGCCTGGACCCATGCCAGGCGGGTCATGTACACGCCGCCGGCCGCGATCGCGAGCCCGACGAGACGACGCACGAGTGGTGATGGGTTGTTCTGGAGGTCCATCGCTGATCCGGGAATGTGGTGAGGACGGCGCCGCGACGTGGCACGACCGTGAAGCTAGAGGATCTTCTTGCCGAAGGCGGACTGCACCAGCTCGACGGCGAACTCGGCGGAACGGTTCCGGTCATCGAGAATCGGGTTGACTTCGACGATTTCGAGCGACGTCATCACGCCGGCGGCGTGCAGCGATTCCATGACGAGCTGCGCCTCGCGCCAGTCCAGCCCGCCCTTCACTGGCGTGCCCACCCCCGGGGCCAGGCTCGGGTCGACGGCATCGAGATCGAAGCTCACATGCACCAGGTCGGTGTCGTGGGTGACGTTCTCGATCGCCTTCTCCATGACGATATGGATGCCGTGCCGGTCGATATCCGCCATCGTGTAGACGTGGACACCGAGGCGGCGCAGATGCTCGCGCTCGCCTTCGTCCACGCTGCGGATGCCCACCATCGCGACGTTGCCGGGTTCGATCTTCCGGAACCGTCCGCCGACAGCGCCGAGCACCGTGGGTCCGAGGCCCAGCAGCGCGGCCAGGGGCATGCCGTGCACGTTGCCCGACGGCGAGGTCTTCGGGGTGTTGATGTCACTGTGGGCATCGACCCAGAGCAGCCCCACCCGCTTCCCCTTGCGGCGCGCCCAGCTCGCCACACCGGAGACGGTACCGACCGCGATCGAGTGATCGCCGCCTAACACCAGCGGGAAGTGGCCCCGGGCCATCACCTTCTCGACCTTCTGGGCCAGCAGGCGGTTGGCGGCGGTGATCTCGGTGAGATAGCGGGCCCGGAGTTCGCCGACCCGCAGCTGCTCCATGTTGCGGATCTCGAGGTCGCCGTGGTCAACCACGGTATGCCCGAGCTCGCGGAGGCAGTCGTTGAGCCCTGCGATGCGGATCGCCGACGGGCCCATGTCCACACCGCGCCTGCCGGATCCCAGGTCCATCGGGACGCCGATGACGTGGACGGTCCGTCCCGAGGTCCGCCGAGGAGGCATCAGTCCACCAGGCGGAGCGGCATCACCAGCGTCAGATAGGCGGCGGGATCGTTCCACCCGACCGGCTCGCAGGTGGCGGCGCGCTCGGGGCCCTTGAAGGTCATGCGAACCTCGTCCGTCGGCATGTACTTCATGATCTCGAGCAGGTACGCCGCGTTGAAGCCGATCTCCATCGTCTCCCCGTCGTAGCCGACCGACATCTCCTCCTGCGCCTCACCAAGATCAGGTGTCTGCACCGAGAGTTTGCATGACCCGCTCGCCAAGCCCATGCGGATGCGGTGAGTCTGGTCGCTGGCGACAATACTCATGCGGCGCAGTGCCGCGGTGAGGGCCGCCTTGTCCGCAGTCATGGTCTTGTCATTCTCGCGCGGGATGACCTGCTCGTAGTTCGGGTATGGACCCTCGATCAGCCGGGTGTAGACCTGGGTCGTTGCGGACCGGAAGCCGAGATGGTTGTCGCTCTTGGCGATCTCCAGCTCGTCTGAGTCGGAGAAGAGCCGGCGGATCTGGTCGAGCGCCTTGGGCGGGATGATCAGGTCGGCCTGACCCTTCCCGATGCCGGCAGTCACGGGAACGTCCATCCGTGCGAGGCGGTGGCCGTTGGTCGCAACCATGCGCATCCGCTCGGGACGCAACTCCCAGAGGACACCGTTGAGAATCGGGCGGCTCTCCTCGGTGCTGGCGGCGAAGGCGACGTGGGACACCAGCTTCTGCACATCGCCGGCACGCGAACGCCACGCCGCATCGAACTTCACCGATGGGAAGGCGGGAAATTCCTCCCGCGGCAGTCCGAGCAGACGGAATTTCGAGCGACCACATTCGATCGTGGCGCGCTGCTCACCCGAACTGGTCAGCCGGATAGCGGCGCTGGGCAGCTCACGGACGATGTCCGAAAGCTTCTTGGCCGGCAGTGTAATCGCGCCTTCCTGGTCCACCGAGGCGGGCACTGTCGTGCTCACCGCAATGTCCAGATCGGTTCCCGAGAGTCTCAGCCCATCACCGGTAGCCTCGAGCAGCACATTCGAGAGTACCGGGAGCGTGGTCTTGGTGGGAATCGAGGCGCTGACCGCCTGCAGCCCTTCCTGGAACTGCTCCCGCGTAATCGTGAACTTCATCCCGTCCCTCGGCGTGCAAGAAAAGACTACTAGTTCTCAGTTAACTAGACCTAGCAGTAGTAGTAGGGGGTCTGGATATGTGGACAGAACCCTCAACTCACTGCTCCGACATCGGCTTCCATCTTTCCGCGTTGTGGACGTGGTGTGGAGCGCGGGGAGTGGCTGGGGGTGAATGCCCCGGTTGTCCGCCTTACCCACATCTCCCACATACCGCGTGGATCATTACTGTGCAACAAGCTCCGCGCGCGCGCTTTCGATGCGATCCTTGAACGTCCGGTCGCGTGACATCTGACGCTGAACCTTATCGACACTGTGGATCACGGTTGAGTGATCGCGGCCGCCAAAGGCCTGCCCGATCTCGATCAGCTGCATCTGTAACAGATCCCGGGCGAGGTACATCGCGATCTGCCTTGGCACCACCAGGGTCTTGATCCGCGCCTTCGAGCGCAACTGCTCGGCAGTCACCCCCCAGCGCCGGGCCACTACATCCTGGATCCGGTCGATGGTCGGCAACGTCTTTGGCGTCAGCGGCCCATCCTCGCCGGGGCGGATCTTGTCGGCCAGCGCTTCGCGAGCGAGATCGATCGAGACTTCCCGGTGCTTGAGCGACGCGTACAACAGCAGCTTGATGATCGAGCCTTCGAGCTCGCGGACGTTGGAGCGGACATGTTCCGCGATGAAGCGCAGCACGTCATCCGGGATGGTCATCTCGAGATGATCGAGCTCCTGCTTCTTCCGCAGGATCGCGATCCGGTGCTCGAGGTCCGGCTGCCCGATGTCGGCGACCATGCCCCACTCGAACCGGCTCACCAGCCGCGCCTCCAGGCCGGGGATGTCCTTCGGCGGCCGGTCGGACGTCAGGACGATCTGCTTGCCGGCTTCGTAGAGCGCGTTGAACGTATGGAAGAATTCTTCCTGGGTGGCTTCCTTGCCCTCAAGGAAGTGGACGTCGTCCACCAGGAAGAGGTCGATGTCGTGCCGGTACCGCTTGCGGAGCTCCGGCATGGTGCGCCGGGAGATCCCCTCGATCACCTCGTTGATGAACTGCTCGGCGCTGACGTACAGGACCCGGGTCCCGGGGGCCCGGCGCAGCATCGCGTGGGCGATGGCCTGCATCAGGTGGGTCTTGCCGAGTCCGGTGGCGCCGTAGATGAAGAGCGGATTGTAGGTCTTGCCCGGGGCTTCCACGGCGGCATGTGCCGCCGCCGCCGCCAGCTGGTTCGACTTGCCGATGACGAACGTCTCGAAGGTATAGCGTTCGTTGAGCGGCTGGTTGCTGGGATTGGAAGGCTGGCCCCCCTGGCCGGCGGCCGGGGCGCTGACGAAGAAATCCATCTGCGGCCGCCGCTGGCGGTCTTCCTGGACCCGGAAGGTCACCACGATCGGCTTGCCGGCCACCGTCTCCGCGAGCTTGGAGAGGAGGGCGCCATGGTTGGCCTCGTTCCACTTGGCGGCGAATTCGTCGGGCGCGGCAACGACCAGCCGGTCCGCCTCGAGGGCGACGGCTTCAGTCGGTTCGAGCCAGGCACGAACCACCTTGTCGGAAAGCTGTCGACCAGCTTCATCGAGAATCAGCTTCCAGAGATCTTTCGCGGACTGCGGCATGCTGCTTCGGGGCGGGTGGGGCGTTCGCAAGGGCAGCCGATTGTACGGGCGGGATGTGGAAAAGTCAACCTTGACCTGAATGGGGTCGGCTGGCTAGGTTTGCGGGCTCATTTGAGGGGATATTTAGATGAATCCGTCATATCGGCCGCGCAACAAGCGCCGCATCGCCAAGCATGGCTTCCGGGCCCGGATGGAGAACCGCTGGGGCCGGGCGACGCTGTCACGCCGCCGCAAGAAGGGCCGGAAGCAGCTGGTCGTCTCGATCGGCTCCAAGCACGGGACCCGCTGACGGCTGGCGCACAGCAGCGTCCCCGCTCCAGGCGCCTCGCGGCACAGGCCGAGCGGATGCGGTGCCTCACGGCAGGTCGGCGTCGGCGGTCGCGGTTGCTGGAGTTTGTCTGGCTGAACAATACGGCGGGCCACCCACGGATGGGACTGATCGTACCCAGGTTCCAGTCCTCCGCGGTGGCCCGCAATCGTTTGCGGCGCCGCCTCAGCGAGATCTGGCGCCGGGAGATCCAGGGTCGGCAAGGTGATCGTGATCTCATCATCCGCGCCCGGAAGGACGCCTACTCGGCCTCCTTCGTTGAGTTGCACGCGGAGCTGCTCGCATGGGTAGCGTCGCTGTGATCGGTGGTGCGGTGCGGCCGACAACCGTGCTCGGCTGGCTGCTCGTGCCGCTGACCCTGCTCCTGATTGCCCTGATCCGCCTCTACCAGCTGCTGATCTCCCCGGGCCTGCCTCCCAGTTGCCGGTTCACGCCCAGCTGCTCTCAATACACACTGGATGCCGTCCGGCGCCACGGTGCGCTCAAGGGCGCGTGGCTCGGTGTCCGTCGCCTCGGTCGATGCCACCCCTGGCATCCGGGTGGCTATGATCCTGTTCCCTGACCTCGGTCTCTAGATCCCATGGATCGTCGCGTCCTCTGGGCGATTGCGCTGATGATGGTCATCGCCATCGCGCCCACGTTCTTCTTCAAGCAGCCTCCCAAGCGCCCGGTCGCCTCGACCGTCGCCGACAGCGGGGCCCGGCGCCCCTCAAGCCTGCCTGACAGCCAGTCGGCGGCGGTCGAACGGCCCGGCCTGCCGGTCACGGCGCAGACCGCGGCGCAGCCGGCGGACACCGTGGTGGTAAGCTCAGCCCTGTATCACTACGCCATTGCCACCCGCGGCGGCGCGATCATCCAGGCCTCGCTCGAGCACTACAAGAACCTGGCGCCCGGCCACCGGGGCGAGACCGTGCGGATGCTGCCCGAGGGTGTTCCGATCCACCAGCTCGCGGTGAGCGTCGGACAGGACACGCTGCGCCTGGCGGACTGGGACTTCACTCCGTCCACCAAAGCGCTCGAGGTGACGGGCAGCGACTCGCTCACCCTCACCGCCACGCGGGGCGGGGTGAGCCTCGAGCTCAGATACTATTTCGGACCTGCCGACTATCAGATCGGCGTCGCAGGCCGGTTCACCGGGCTGGGGCCGGTGGGCGGTCACCTGCTGGTCGACATGGGCAGCGGGTTCAGCCAGACCGAGGCCGATTCGGCCGGGAACTACTACGCCTACGGCATCGTCACCAAGACCGATCAGTCCAAGGTGCACCTCTTCTCCAAGCTCAAGGCGGGGGAGAGCGCGGTCTACGAAGGGCCGTTCGAGTGGGCCGCGGTCAAGTCGAAGTACTTCGTGGCGGCCCTGCTGGCCGTCGACTCCGGGGACGCTCAGATCAGCGGTATCACCGCCCGGGCGCTGCCTGGAGAGGCAAAGGTCATCCACGCCTCGACGACGTTCGGCGTGCCGGTCTCGTCTACGGGACTGTTCCGCTACCGCCTGTACGTCGGCGCCATGGAATACCCCCGTCTGCGTGCCGTCGGCCACGACTTCTACGACATCAACCCCTATGGGTGGCCGGGCTTCCGCACGCTGATCCGGCCGATCGCGGTCGCCGCGCGCGCGCTGCTCGTGTGGATGCACGAACACCTGGGCATTGCCTATGGGGTCGTGCTGATTCTCTTCGGGATCATGATCCGGCTGGTGCTCTGGCCGCTCAACCAGAAGGGCATGCGCGCCAGCATCCGGATGCAGGCGCTGCAGCCGGAGATGCAAAAGATTCAGGACAAGTACAAGGACGATCCAGGCCAGCTGCAGAAGGAAGTGATGCAGCTCTACAAGCGCGAAGGGGTGAACCCCTTCAGCGGCTGCTGGCCGCTGCTGCTGCCGTGGCCGATCCTGCTGGCGCTGTTCTTCGTGCTGGCCAACACCATCGAGCTCCGTGGCCAGTCGTTTCTGTGGCTGCCCGACCTCTCCCTCAAGGATCCGTTCTTCATCCTGCCGGTGCTGATGGGCGCGTCGATGTTCGCGGTGAACAAGGTCGGTATGCTGGGCATGCCTCCAAACCCGCAGTCGAAGATGATGCTGTACATGCTCCCCGTGATGATGACGGTGCTGTTCATCAACTTTGCCTCGGGGCTCAATCTCTATTACTTCATCCAGAACCTGGTGAGCGTGCCGCAGCAGTGGATCCTGGCTCAGGAGCGACTCAAGGCCAAGGCGGCGGCACCACCGGTGATCGTCTCCACCAAGAAGAAGTCCTAGCGGGCGGCAGAGCCTCG
>DAINRP010000024.1:11569-15552 GCA_036741755.1 Gemmatimonadales bacterium | reverse complement strand
CTTCCCGGGTCCGCGCAGCGAGACGGGTGAGGACACGGTGGAGTTCCAGTGCCACGGCGGACAGGTCGTGCCCGTGCGCCTGCTTGCCGCCCTCGAGGCCGCTGGTGCACGCCCCGCGCACCCCGGGGAGTTCACCCGCCGAGCAGTGCTCAATGGGAAGCTGGATCTGCTGCAGGCGGAGGCGATCGGGGATCTGGTCGACGCGGAGGCGCCGGCGCAGGCGAAGGCGGCGCTGCTGCAGCTCGAGGGTGGCCTCTCCCGCCGGATCGCAGCTCTGCGGAGCGCGATGGTGGATCTCCTGGCGATGCTGGCATACGACGTGGATTTCCCCGATGAAGATGACGGGCCGATCCCGCGGGACCGGATCGTGGAGCACCGCGCCGAAGTGGCGCGGCAGATCGACCGGCTGCTCGCGACTGCGCCACTCGCCGACCGGGTGCGCCGCGGCGCGCTGGTGGTCCTCGCGGGACCTCCCAACACGGGGAAGTCCTCGCTCTTCAACGCTCTGTTAGGTAGCGAGCGGGCCCTGGTCACCGAGGTGCCTGGGACCACGCGCGACGCCATCGAGGCGCATGCCGACTTCCTTGGCTGGCCCATCCGCCTGGTCGATACCGCCGGACTCGGCGCCACCGACGACCGGATCGAGGCCATGGGCCAGGCGATGGGCCAGCGCTACCAGCAGGCAGCGGACCTGATGCTCTGCTGTGATGACGGTACGCTGCCCGCCGCACCGATGCCCTGCGATGCCGCGCCCCCGGAGCGGACCCTGGTCGTTCGTACCAAGGTGGACCTGGGCGCCGCGGCGGAAGGGGAGATCGGGGTGTCCGCGGTAACCGGTGAAGGGCTGGGCGCATTGCGGCGGACAATCGTCGAGCGACTGTACAGCGCCGGCGCCGGGCTTGGCGATCTGGAACCGGCGCTCACCCGGGAGCGCCATCGGGTGGCGCTGGTCCGTGCGGCGGAGGCGCTCGAAGGCGCCCGACCACATATGGCACCGTCAGGCGATGCGGTACTCGCCGCGCACCACGTCCAGCAGGCGGTGCACGCCCTCGACGCGCTGGTCGGCGCGATCGACGTGGACGAAGTGCTCGACCGGGTGTTTGCCACCTTCTGCGTGGGGAAGTAAGCATGGCCGGAGTGAAGCTCGCCTCGATGCATGTGTATCCCATCAAGTCCTGCGCGGGTATCAGCGTCGAGGCCTGGGAGGTCGATGACTTCGGGCTCCGCTACGACCGCCGCTGGATGGTCGTCACGGCGCAGGGGCAGTTCCTCACCCAGCGTGAGCTGCCGGCCTTTGCGCAGGTGCGGGCCGCCATCGCGCCGCCGCACCTGCGCGTCACCGCACCGGGGCAGGGTGAGCTGGTCGTGGCACTCGAGCCTCTGGGGGGTCGCCCGATCGCCACGCGGGTATGGGAGGACGCGCTCGCGGTGGTGGCACCCGACCATACCGCCGACGCCTGGTTCTCCGATTATCTCGGGCATGAAGTGATGCTGGCCTACATGCCCGAGCGCGTGGTGCGGCCGGTGGACGCGCACTACGCGCCGGACGGGGGAAGGGCGAGCTTCGCGGACGGCTTTCCGTTCCTGCTCGTTGGTGAGGCATCGCTCACGGCGCTCAATGCCAGGCTCGCCACGCCGGTCCCGATGAACCGGTTCCGGCCCAATCTGGTCGTGTCAGGCAGCGGGCCGTTCGCCGAGGATGACTGGCGTCACATCACGATAGGCTGCATTCCGATGCAGGTGGTGAAGCCCTGTGCGCGGTGTGTCGTCACGACGACCGATCAGGAGACGCTCGAGCGCGGGCAGGAGCCGCTGCGGACGCTCGCCGCATTCCGGCGCCAGGAGCAGAAGGTGATGTTCGGACAGAATGTGGTGCACTACGGGACGGGAGTGCTGCGGGTGGGGGATGTCGTCGCCATCGATTCCGTGGACGCCGCGTGACCATCACCCTCCTCGGCGTCCCTTACGACGGCAGCTCCTCCTTCCTGCGCGGGGCCGCCGGCGGCCCCGCGGCGCTCCGCGCCGCACTCCGCTCCGAGAGCAGCAACAGCTGGAACGAGGACGAACAGGATGTACTGCCGCTGCTGGAAGATGCCGGCGATCTTGCCCTGGCGGGGATCACCGATCCCCGCCCGCTGATCGAGGCCCGCGTCGACACGCTCATGCGCTCGGGCGCGACGCCGCTCCTGATTGGCGGTGATCACTCCATCACCTGGCCGATCGTCCGCGCCGTCCGGCGTCAACTGCCCCGCCTGACAATTCTGCACCTCGACGCGCACCCCGATCTCTATGATGCGCTCGATGGGGACCGCGGTTCCCACGGCTCACCCTTCGCACGGATCATGGAGGAGGGACTCGCCAATCAGCTGGTGCAGTGCGGCATCCGGACCATCAACCAGCACCAGCGCGACCAGGCCCACCGCTTCGGCGTCGAGATCCACACCATGCGTTCGGGGATCGAGGCGATGATCGCCGCCGCGCGCCGTCTCGAGGGCCCGGTGTACCTGTCGCTCGATCTCGACATCCTCGACCCTGCCCACGCACCGGGCATCAGCCATCCCGAGCCCGGCGGATTGTCCACGCGCGAGGTGATCCGGATCGTGCAGGCGATTCCACTTGGTCGCCTCGTCGCGGCCGATCTCGTGGAACTCAATCCGGTCAATGACGTACGGGACTTGACGGCGCGCGTGGGGGCGAAGCTGGTGAAGGAGATCGTGGGGCGGCTATAGCTTGTGGCTGCCGTCGCAGAACGGCTTCTCCTGCGACTTGCCGCAGCCGCAGAACTTCACGATCCCCGCGTGCTTCGCCGGCGGCTGGGGAATCTCGTTGCCATCCTGATCGCGCACGATCACGGCACCTTCGACTACGATGGTGCCCTTCTTCTTGTAGACGATAGTGACCGGGTCGCTGGACATCGCTGGCTATTCCTCCATGCAGAGAGGGGCGGCCACGAGGGCCGCCCCTGCGGAATCGATTGATGGACGGGGCGGTTACGCGGTTTGCACGCCGCGCGCGATCTCTTCGGCGGCCTGGAACTCGGCCGCCCCGGCGCGGAGCGCGGCAGCGATGCCGCGCTCCTGGACCAGCGCCTCGGTCATCCGGTGTCCCAGATAATAGCCTGAACGCTCCGGCAGGACCCGCCCGCCGACCAGCCGGGCCGACGGGCTCATGCCGCCGGAGAGATACCGGAGCCGAAGCCCGATCCCGCGCCCTTCCAGTTCCGGCCCGACAACCCGGCGCAGGAACGACTCCAGTTCGCGCAGCCGGCGATACTGGCGCCGTGGATAGCCGAAATAGTTGGCCGCATCGAGGCCGGGAGCGACGGCCTCCCCGGCGTGCACTGCGAGACCTTCATTGACGAGCAGCTCCCGGAGCGTCGCCCGGCTGCCCGTGACCCAGTAGTCGTAGTAGCCGCCCTGATCGCTGACGAGGCGCTTGAGTTCGCTCTGACTGGTGGGTGAGGTGTAGCGGACCGTGTGCGCGAGTTCGTGGCCAACCCAGAGCGGAATCAGCTCCGGCGGCAAACCCATGCCGTAGGTCTCGGGATTGGCGCGACCGGTGAAGTGCTCGAGACAGATGAACGCCACGCCCCGGCCGCCGACGACCAGCTCGCCCGCGTTCGCGGCACCCATGCCCACCATGAGATAGACGTCGGTGGGACGGTCGACCTGCAGCAGGTCAGTCGCCTGGGCGATCGCGTCCTCCACGATCCCTTCGACGTCCGTGGACTCGATCAGTTCCCGCAGATCGGAGCGGTCGGCGTTGAGTGCATGCGCGATGACGGCCTGGGCCTGCGGGCTCTCGAGGTCCAGCACATAGTTGTGCCAGTACGCCGAGAGGACGGCCCGGTGCGCGTTCAGATACTGCTCGAACGCCGCGTCTTTGTCAGCGGCCTGGAGGACGGAGAGAAACTCCGGGACGAGATTGATCAGCACGAGCGTGAATATCGGCTGTTCGTCACGACGCGCAAGTCCTCCTCACGC
>DAINRP010000024.1:0-11469 GCA_036741755.1 Gemmatimonadales bacterium | reverse complement strand
CCTGGAGAATCCTGGCCCGGGTCGGGCGAAAGACGAGTTCGGGCACCCAGGCGTACTCCTGGTGAATCTGCGCCTCGTATTCCTCGAAGCGAGCCTCCGGCGCGCCGAGAATGGCCAGGTCGATATCCACCATGACTGCCGCATCGCCGGGCGCGGCGATCTCGGTGTGGCGCGTGGCGAGGATCAGATCCCGGACCCGGCTCACGGCCTCCGTTGTTCCACCCGCCTCCCGCAGGACGAGTTCCGCCCAGTCCGCGCTCCTCACCTCGTTGTCCGAGCGACGGGTATCGTAGACCGCATCGTGGAACCAGAGGGCGATGGCGAGTTCACCGGGCCGAGTCGCGAGCTCGCGCGCCTCGTCGAACAGATCCAGACACTCTCCCAGGTGCTGGAGTGTGTGGTAGAACCGGTCAGTCGAGGTGTAAGCGGCTAGAATGGACGCCAGTACCGCGGCCTCCGGCACTGGACTCCCCAGCAGGTCCCACGCGGCGCGCCACCGCTTCTCCCATCCCAGAGTCATCGACCGTAGCGCCTTGCATCAGGGGATCGGGAGGTGAGTGGGGAATTGTCGGCAGATCATGAGCAGGTAAGCGTCGCGCCTATTGTATCCCCCGTCCGACAGGCGAGCAAGCGGCCCGAATGCCTGTTCGCAAAGCGGACGCCGGTCCGGGTCCCTGCAGTCACGGGCAACGGGAGGGCAGGGGTCAGCAGGACGGGACCAGGCCACAAGCGTGAGACCCCCCGACGTCAGCGGCATCGGGGGGTCATGGTGCTCGAGTCGGCTCGAGGCGGAGTTAGTTGATCTCCCGCTGCTTCCGCTTGCTCACCTCGTCGAGGAACCGACGCTCCTCCTGGGTGAGACTCTCGATGCCCTTGGCGCTGATCTTGTCGAGGACCCGATCGACTTCCGCCGCGACCGGATCGCTCCCCGGGCGGGTCGACAGCGGGCGGGATGGGGCTGCCGAATGCGGATCCGAGTCACGAGTCACGGCGGTCTGCTGCACCATCACCACTCGCTCCGGCTGCTGCCGTGGCGCCGGCGCCGGGCGACGCTGCGAGAGCGCCTGGATCTTGAAGAACATCCAGCCCGCAAGCATGCCGCCCAGGTGCGCCTCATGGGCGACACCATCCTGCACCCACCGTGCGAACACCAGATCCAGCACGGCCAGACCGATCACGAGTGTCCGGGCCCGGATCGGGACCGGGATCGGGAACACCATGATCTCGGCGTCCGGCCAGAACATCGCAAAGGCGACGGCGATGCCGAGCACCGCTCCCGAAGCGCCGATGATCGGGCTCTGGGGGAGGACGAAGTTGAGCAGCAGGGAGAATACCGCGGCCCCGATGCCACAGTAGATGTAGTAGAACAGGAACGACCGTGAACCCATTCGGCTTTCGACCGCCGTCCCGAACAGGTACAGGCCCAGCATGTTGGTGGCGAGATGCAGGATGCTGGAATGCACGAACAGGTAGGACAGCGCTCCCCAGGGACGGCCGGCGAAACCCGCCGGGTTCATGGCAAGAACGGAACGGATTTCTGGGGAGGTGAAGACCGTCTCCAGCAGCAACTGCACCACCGCGGTGACCGCGATCAGGCGGGCCACCGAGGGCGTCAGGCGTGGGAACGTCGGGCTGCTGAAGGACATGGGTCTCTCAACTACTAGAACCCTGAGGGTTTTCCGGATGTTCCCGCCCGTGAACGATTCGGGCGGTGCGGCAAATCCGGTCACATAGCTCCGCAAACTCGATGCCGACCGCCTTCGCGGACTGGGGAAGGAGGCTGGTCGCGGTCATTCCAGGGAGCGTGTTCACCTCTAAACAGAGGAGTTGCCCCTCCGGTGTCAAGCGAAAATCGACGCGCGAGTATCCGCCCAGCTTCAGGGTCTGATGGGCAAGCACCCCGAGTCGCCGACATTCCGAGGTAACGGCCGCAGGAAGATCGGCGGGAAAGATCTCCTCGGACATGCCCGGGGTGTACTTGCACTCGTAATCGAAGATCTCGTGCTTCGGGATGATCTCTCCCACGGCGAGGGCGCGGCTGTCGAGCACCCCCACCGTGAGTTCGCGGCCGGGGATGAACGCCTCGGCCATCACCTCATCGTCGAATTCCCGGGCATACCAGACGGCTCGCTCGAAATCCTCGGGCCGTTTCACCACGGTGAGCCCCACTGTCGAGCCCTGCTTCGAGGGCTTCACCACGATCGGCCAGCCCAGCGCCTTGCCCGCTTCACCCATGCTGACCGGAGCCATGCACCAGCGGGCGGTTGGCACTCCGGCATCCCGGAAGAGTCGCTTGGAGACATCCTTGTCCATCGCCATGGCGCTCCCGATCGGTCCGCTCCCCGTGTACGGAACGCCGATGGTGTCCAGGATAGTCTGGATCGTGCCGTCCTCGCCGCGCCCGCCATGCAGCGCCAGGAATACCACCTCGGCCTCTCGCACCTCGGGGAGGGCGCCGAGCGCGGTGAGCAGGAAGGTGCGCTCGCGTGCCTGCAGCTCCGCGACCGATGGCCAGGTCACGCCGACGCGGCCGAGGAGGTGGTCGGATTCGCGGGATTCGGGTACGAAACCGGTGACAGTGTCGACCACGACGACGGCGTGACCGCTCGAGCGCAGCGCCGGCACCACCTGCCGGGCTGAAGCCAGGGCGACGTCGCGCTCGGCGGAGGCGCCGCCGGTGAGAACCGTGACGCGCATGCTCAGCGGGTTCCGATCAGCTGCTGCAAGACGTCGTACCGGCTCACAATCCCGATGAGCTTGCCGTCCTTCTGAATCAGGGCGGCGGGGCTCTCTCGCGTCAGGATCGGCGCGAGACGCTCCGTCGGGGTGAGTGCATCCACGACGGGGAAAGCGCCATCCATCAGTTCCCGCACCGGCCGGTCCAGCAGGCTCGGCTGGGCCAGCGCGCGGGTCATGAGCGTGTTCTCGGTCAGGCTGCCAACACACTGACCGGCCTCGAGGACGGGGATCTGGCTGACGCCCCAGGTACTCATCAGGGTCAGGGCCTGGCGGACGGCCGCGGCCGGTGCGACGCTGACCAGCGCGGGAGCATTGGCGCCACGGCGCTGCAGCAGCTGCTCCACGGTTACGCGCGGCGGATCCAGCAGCTGGTTCTCCTGCATCCACTCGTCGCTGAACACCTTGGAGAGATAGCGCTCGCCGGTGTCGCAGAGAATGGTGACGACGCAGGCGGAGGGATCGTCGAGCTCCCGGGCGATCTCGAACGCCAGGGCGACGTTGAGCCCAGCCGATCCGCCGAGCAGCATCCCCTCCTCGCGGGCGCAGCGCCGGGCCATCAGGAACGCATCGCGATCGGGGACCTGGCGGAATTCGTCGATCACGTCGAACCAGATCGTTGTCGGAATCTTGTCGCCGCCGATGCCCTCGACCTTGTACGGGTAGCCCTCGCCGAGACTCTTCGTCCGGGAATAACCGGTGTAGAGAGAGCCCTGCGGGTCACCGGCTATGACGCGGATCTTCGGGTTCTTCTCCTTGAGATACTTGCCGGTTCCGCTGACCGTCCCGCCGGTGCCGGCGCCGGCGACGAAGTGGGTCACCCTTCCTTCGGTCTGGGTCCAGATCTCGGGGCCAGTAGTCTCGTAGTGCGCCTGGGGGTTCACCTGATTGTAGAACTGGTTCGCCAGGATGGCCCCGGGGGTTTCCTTGACGATCTGCTTGGCCTTGTTGATGTAGTTGTCGGGGTGATCCGGCGGAACCGCTGTCGGCGTGATCACGACTTCCGCGCCGTAGGCTTTGAGCAGGCGCACCTTCTCCTGCGACATCTTGTCGGGCATGGTGAAGATGCAGCGGTACCCCTTGATCGCGGCCGCCACGGCCAGACCCACGCCGGTGTTGCCACTGGTGCCCTCGACGATCACCCCGCCCGGCTTCAGCTCCCCGCGCCGTTCGGCATCTTCGATGATCCGGAGGCCGATCCGGTCCTTCACCGATCCGCCCGGGTTGGCGTATTCCGCCTTCCCGTAGACGGGCGTGCGCAGGCCGGCGCCGATGCGTGAGAGCCGGATGAGCGGGGTCCAGCCGATGGTGGGCAGGACGGAGTCGTAGGCCTTCGCATGCGGGGGGGTCACGGCGTCGATCCTCGTCCTGAGAAAGCGAACCAGCTCGGGGGAGCGGCCTGGCTGCCGCCCAGGGAAGAATCTTACACTCCCCACCCCATCCGTTACACCGGCGCGGCGGGGCTCAGGGCGTCACGCCCCCGGCTTCCGGATGCCGGAAGTGGACCGGCTGCAGGAATGCCGCGGCCGCGGGCACGCCGTTCTTGAGGGCCGGGGCGAACTGCATCAGTCGCGCTCCCGCGACCGCCGCGGAATCGAATGCCGGATAGCCACTCGACTCGGCGATCCGCGTCGAATCGGGGACCAGTTTGCCGCCCACGTCCACGAAGAGCCGCAGCACGACCTTTCCCTCGATGCCGCGGGCATACAGCGTCGCGGGGTATTCCACCGGTGACTCGGCGTTCACCGCTACCGGTGGATCGTCTCCGCGCCTGGCCGTCTGATCCGGCAGCCGCACGATCCCCGCCTCGCGGCCGGAGCAGGCGGCGAGCAAAAGGAACGCGGGAAGGGCCAGCAGAAGGCGAAATTTCATGAGCTACCCATCCCCCACAATAGCAGGACCGCGACGCCCACCGCTGTGATCAGCAGCCATCTGATCAGGTTCCGGGTCGAGCGGATCAGAAGGAGGGTGACCGCGGCCACCCCGAAGCCGATCGCAGCGTGGGTGCCGGCGGTGGCTGGCTCGTTGCCCTGCCCCAGCGAGACACCGCCGGCCATGGAACCGAAGATGGCGGCCATGAGCAGCGCCCGGCCGATGCGGATCACCACGATCACCGCGAGGACCAGCAATGCGGCCGCGATCATGGTCGGGACATTGATTCGAGCCAGAAACTGCTGGACGAACGGCAGGTCGTTGCTGACGGCGGCCGTGAGCGCCGCCTCCCGCACTCGCACGGTCACGCCTCGCTTCGGCGTTTGAGATCCGCGAGTCGGGTCAGGGCCTCGAGCGGCGTCATCCGGTCGAGGTCCATGCCCTTGAGCTCTTCCATCACGGGATGCGGCCGGGCTTCGCCGAACAGCCCGAGCTGCGATGGGTCCTCGGGCGACGGCGTGCCGGGGACCATCCGGTGTTCGCCCTCGAGCTTCTTGAGCACGGCCCGCGCGCGCCTGACAACGGCGTCGGGGAGTCCCGCGAGCTGGGCGACGTGGATGCCGTAGCTCCGGTCGGTCCCGCCGGCCTCCAGCCGATGCAGGAACACCACCTGATCGCCGGTCTCGCGGACGGCCACGTTCAGGTTCCGGGCATGGGCCAGCTCTTCGGGGAGCTGCATCAGCTCATGGTAGTGGGTCGCGAACATCGTGCGGCAGCCGATGGCGTCGTGCAGATGCTCGGAGACCGCCCAGGCGATCGCCACGCCGTCGTAGGTCGAGGTCCCGCGCCCGATCTCGTCGAGCAGCACGAGGCTCCGGTTGGTCGCGTTGTGGAGGATGGCGCTGGTCTCGCTCATCTCCACCATGAACGTCGATTGTCCCCGCGCGAGGTTATCGCTCGCGCCAACGCGGGTGAAGAGCCGGTCCACCACGCCGATCTCCGCTGCCTCCGCGGGTACGAAACTCCCCATCTGCGCCAGGATCACGCAGAGCCCGATCTGCCGGAGAATCGTGCTCTTGCCCGCCATGTTGGGGCCGGTCACCAGCAGCAATCGCTCGGCCGGATCGAACTTCGCGTCGTTCGGGATGAACGACTCGCGCGGCATGAGCCGTTCGATCACCGGATGCCGGCACTGCCGCAGGGTGAGCGAGAGCCCGTCGTGCACCGCCGGCCGGATGTAGCGATGCAGCGAGGCGGTTTCCGCGAGGGATGCCCAGACATCGAGCCGCGCCAGCGCCGAGGCGGTGCGCTGCACCCGGGCAGTGGCGTCACCGACGCGCTCCCGCAGCCGCGTGAAGAGCATTCCCTCCCGCTGGCCGATCTTCTCTTCCGCACTGAGGACCTTCGCCTCGTACGCCTTGAGCTCCGGCGTGACGTAGCGCTCCGCGCCCGTGAGGGTCTGCCGCCGTTCGTAGTCGGCGGGCACCTTCTCGGCGTGCGCGTTGGTGACTTCGAGGAAGTACCCGAAGACCTTGTTGTAGCCGACCTTGAGCGAACTGATGCCGGTGCGCTCCCGCTCCCGCTGCTGCAGGGTGGCGATGTACTGCTTGCCGCCGTCCCGCAGATCACGCAGTTCGTCGAGTTCGGCGTCGAAGCCGGGGCGGATCGCGTCGCCGTCGGCGAGCACGGCCGGGGGCCGCTCGCTGAGCGCCTGACCGAGTTCCTCGGCCAGGTCGGCGAGCAGGTCGAACTCCTCGACCACCTGACCGAGCGCGTCGCTCCGATCGCGATCGGCGAGTCCGGTGAGCGACTCGAGGACGTCGGGCAGGCGCTGGAAGGAATCGCGGAGCGCGCCGAGTTCGCGGGGAGTGGCGCGGCCGGCGGCGGCGCGACCGGTCAGTCGCTCGAGATCCCGGACGCCTTCGAGTGCCTCACGGATGCGAGCCCGGCCACGGCTGTCGTCGAACAGGACCTGCACCGCGTCAAGTCGCTCGCCGATCGCGGCCGGCTCGCTGAGTGGTGAAAGCACCCAGCGCCGGAGCAGCCGCGCGCCCATCGGTGTCATCGTACAATCGAGGACCTCGAGCAGCGTCGTGCCCCGTGCCCCGACGCGAAGCGGCTCGACCAGCTCGAGGTTCCGGCGGGTCATCTCGTCGATCCAGAGATGTCGCGCAGAGCGGCGCACCGTCGGCCGGTGGAGATGCGGCAGGCCGGAGGGCTGCAGTTCGCTGATATACCGGAGCAGGGCACCGGCGGCCCCGATCGCGCCCGCGTCTTCGGGGCCGAGTCCGAGCCCATCGAGACTCGCAAGCTGGAACCGGCGCGCCAGTTCGGCGCGCGCGAGTTCGGTATCGAACTCCCACTTCTCCCGCGGCGTGCGCAGCACGCCATCTTCGAGCCGCACCTGCAGCTCCGCGGGCATCACCACTTCCGCCGGCGCGAACCGGCCGATCGCCTCGGCGAGGTCGTCGCCCGCGATCGTCTCGAGCAGGAATTCCCCGGTGGAGAGGTCGATCGCGGCGACCCCTCCCCCGAGCCCCCTCCCCATCTCGGAGGCGCAGACCGCCACCAGAAAGTTGTTGCGCACCCCCGGCAGGCAGTTCTCGTCGAGCACCGCGCCGGGAGTGATCGTCTCGATGACTTCGCGCTTGACGATGCCCTTGGCGAGCTTCGGATCCTCGACCTGCTCGCAGATCGCGACGCGGTGGCCCGCGGCGATGAGCTGACGGAGGTAATCGGCGGCGGCCTTGACCGGCACGCCGGCGAGCGGCACACCATCGCCCCGCGCCGTCAGGGTAATGTTGAGAATCCGGGCGGCGAGCTGGGCATCATCGAAGAACATCTCGTAAAAATCACCCATGCGGAAAAAGAGAATCGAGTCCCGGTGACGAGACTTGATCTCCCGGTACTGCTGCATGAGCGGGGTGCCGGCCGGGTCGGCCGGGCGGCTGGTCACGGCTCCTTCACCACGAAGGGCGAGCGATTGAGCTTGCGCCGCACCTGCTCCGCGGCCTGCACCGCCCTGGCACGGTCGGGGTAGGGTCCCGCGCGCACCTTGAAGAGCGGGCCTTCCTTCACGATGTACGGCGTGAAGCCGGCGTCCTTGAGATCCTTCGCGAGCCTGTCCGCGGCGGCCTGGGTGTTGACCGCGCCGACCTGCACGCCGAAGCCGGTGCGGGCGGGCGCGGGAGCGGGCTTCGTCGCGGTATCCGGAGTCGCGGTTGGCGGTGCAACCGGCCCCTGTACCGAGCAACGTCCGTTGAGATAGTCGAGCCGGTTCTTGAGTTCGATGTCGTCGCCGGCGTGCTCGATGCCGAGCGCGAGCCAGGTGCAGCCTTCGGCGACCTTCTTCTGCTCGAAGAAAGCTCGCGCGGCCCATTCGGCGGCAGGCGCGAGCAGAGGCGAATCGGGATAGTCGTTCCGGATGCGGTCGAGCTGCCGTGTGGCGCTCGCGAGGTTGCCGCTGGCGTAGTCGAGCAGGGCCAGGCGGTAGATCGCGTCGTCCGCCCAGGGGGAGTTGGTGTATTCGACCGCGACGCGCGTGTAGTTTCGCCGCATCTCGTCCACGCTCCGGGAGACGAGTCCCATCGTGTAGAGCATCTGCGGATAGACGGAGTCGGTCGGCGGGGTCTGCTGCAGGAGCCGGGTCACGATCCCACGCGCGGAGTCGCTCGCCCCCTCCTGGGCGATCCGCAGGACGTCGACGAGACGGGGATCGGTCTGGGCCTGAGCCGGGCGCACGAACGCGAGCCCGAGAAACACCCCGAGTACGGCCGCGTAACGGCCCGGGGCGTGGTGATGCATCATCATGAGAATGCTCCGATATGCTGCCGTGCCGTGCCGCCGATCCTCTCGGTCGCCGAGCCACGGAGCTGTAGTACCAGGTCGGTCAGCACGCCGGCGTCGTCCGACACCCGGGTGCCCTTCAGCGCCTTGTCCGCTTCGAGCGTCGCACGGGTCGCGCTGCGCAGCCGCGGGCCGGGCCACCGCTCGGCCGATACGCTCCAGCTCTTCGTGAGCTTCTTCCAGTCACCGATCCCGAACATGCGGTGGCTCTTCAGCCAGTCCATCGACACCCGCTCGAGGGAGCCGCCGCGGCTTCCCTTGTCGTACAGCAACCGTGCGATCCGCAGCCCGATGAGCGAGGTGCCGAGCGCCGTGACCATCTTCACGCCCGACATTCCTGCCTGATCCAGGACCCGGACGCCGAGGCTGAGGGCCCGGGGCGTGTTATCGGCGAGCACCGCCGCGACCCAGTCATCCAGCGTCTCCCCGTGGCGCACGCCGACCAGATCGCCGACCTGTTCGAGCGTGATTGGTCCCTGTCCCGAGAGGCTGTTGAGCTTCTCCAGCTCCGAACGCAGGGTACCCAGGTGGTACCCAGTCGCGGCGGCGAGGTGCTCTACCGCGCCCTCGCCGAAGACCACGCCGAGTCGCTTGGCGTGATGCTCGATCCAGCGGGCCACCCGCTCGGTGGGCAGCGGCTCGAAATCGACGGCGTAGCTGTGGGCGATCAACGCCTCGTCGGGCTCGTAGCCGCGCTTCTTCTCCTCGCTGGCCGGTGCATTCTCGACCAGCAGCAGGATGGTGTCGTTCGAAGGATTGGCCAGGTACTTGAGCAGGACCTCACGCGGGGCGGCCTTCTTCTTCCAGGCTTCAACATCTCTGATTACGACCACCCGGCGATTGGCCATCATCGGCAGGGTGTTCACCAGCGCGTGCAGGTCCTCGGGACTCAGCCCGGCGGCAGCGCGCTGGTCAAAGTTGAAGTCGCGCTCGTGGGGCTCGAGGGCCTGCTCGAGAATGGTCCGCGAGGTCTCTTCCTTGAGGACGTCCTCGCTGCCGAACAGATAGTAGACGGGCTGGAGCTCACGCCGACTCAACGCGCGGAGGAGATCGTTGTAGCTGTGGCGGGACATAGGAGGAACATAAGCCGTCCGCCGTCGGTCGTCAGCTATCGGAAACGAAGAAGCCCGGCTCCCCGAAGGGTCGCCGGGGCGAACTCGCCGAGCCGGGTCCGGCGACCGCTACTTGATCCGTTCGAAGGTCACGAAGGGGATCCCGGCGATCAGCCGCGGCTGGGCAAGCACCATGGGCTGGGTCTCTGCGGCCACCGCCGGGGGAAGCACCAGGACTTCCTTGAGGGTCAGCCCGACCAGGGCGATGAAGAACGCCGCTGCCACGGTCGCTGTCCAGGGAGAAACCCGCGGGGGGAGCGGCTCCGGCACCAGCTCCCCGCTTTCAATCCGCGACTCGAGCCGTGACATGAATCCGACCGACGGCGCGACCTGCTCACCCCTGAGCGCCTCGACACCCTCCCGCACCGCACGGTCGAATGTGGCACAGGTCGGGCAGACTTCGAGGTGGTCGTCCATCTCGGCGGCCAGCTCCGGATCGTGGGCATCACGATAGGCGGAATAGCGGCGCCGGAATTCGCGGCAGTCTATCAAGCGGTCAGGGCTCTTGCTCTGGGGTCCGGTAGCCACCGGCAAGCGAATGTGGCCATCTCTGCTGACTATATACAGTTCGCGCTGTATAAGGTTCCCGAAAGCCTTCGGGGATCAGCCCAGATGGGGCTGAATCAGCTCGGCAAAGCTCTGGCGGGCCCGGTTCAGGCGGCTCTTCACCGTTCCCAGGTTGCAGTGCATGATTTCGGCGATTTCCTCATAACTCTTCCCCTCCAGCTCCCGGAGCACGAAAACCTCCCGGTGGTGCGAAGAGAGCTTGGCGACGGTGTCATCGACGAGAGCCCTGAGGGTCCGCTGCTCGAAGAGATCGTCGGGGCGGTTGTCCTTGTCCTCGAAATCGACCGGCCGATTGTCTTCTTCGTCGCGCGGGCGAGCCTGTTCGAAGGTCACCAGCGGAGAGCGGCTGCGGTTGCGCAGCTCGTTCTTGGCCAGATTGGACGCGATCGTGTAGACCCAGGTGGAGAACTTGCGGCTGCGGTCGAAGCGGTCGAGGTGCCGGTGCACCCGGAGAAAGGCCTCCTGCACCAGGTCTTCGGCCCGCTCCCGGTCCCCGATCATGCGGTAGACGAAATTGAGCAGTCGCACCTGATAACGGGCGACGATCTGTCCGAAGGCGCGCGGGTCGCCGTTGAGGTGAGCCTCGATCAGTACGTTGACCTCGGTCGGCAGAGCGATCGCCGGCGCCGGAGGCGGGGGCTGCCGTCCCGCCGAAAGGGCCGACTTGAGCAATCGAATCAGCACCATCGCGACCTCCCTCTAGCCGCGCAGCGATGCGCGGAACGCCCGGAGATACAGCAGGGCTACCAGCGTCTTCCCGTCCATGATCTCGCCGCGCTCGATCAGGCCCATCGTCACCGACCACGGAGTGGGACAGAGCTCGAGGAACTCGTCGGCCTCGCGGTCGTGCGCCCCCGCGTGCAATCCGCTCGCCACGAACAGATGGATTCGTTCGTCGGTGAATCCCGGCGTGGTGTAGAACGTGGTCAGCCGCTCCAGCCGTTCCGCACGCATCCCGGTTTCCTCAGCCAGTTCCCGGCGGGCGCATTCCTCCGGCTGCTCGCCCGGATCCAGCCGTCCCGCCGGAATCTCCCAGATGACCCCGTCGGCTGCATGGCGGAACTGACGGATCAGCAGCACCCTCGGGTCGGGTCCGGTCGGGTCATCCAGGAAGGGGACGACCGCCGCCGCTCCAGGATGACGAAACATCTCCAGCGTACTGACCGATCCATCAGGGAACTGCACCGTGTCGATGTCGAGACTGACGACCCGACCGGTATAGCGGCGTTCAGCGGAGAGACGCGTCATTCGACTCAACATGCCGCCGCCGTACCGGCGAGACAAGGGTATGGTGATCCCGCTCGGCGTGCAAGCTTGTAATCATGAACATTGAACG
>DAINRP010000023.1:21936-22998 GCA_036741755.1 Gemmatimonadales bacterium | reverse complement strand
GCGGAAAAAGACGTTCGCGCAGCTCGCGAGCAGAGCGGTCCCCGTCGTCAGCAGGATCAGGAGCACGAGCAGCAGCGGGACCCAGAAGAGCGCCGCGCTCAGGTGGACACCGAAGAGCGGGAGGACCAGTGCCAGGACGACGACCGCGATGGCGGTATCGACCACCTGAGTCACCACGGCCGAGACCGGCAGCAGGGCGCGGGGAAAGTAGACCTTGGTCACCAGCGGCAGGTTCGCGGTGATGCTGGCGGTCCCGAATCCGAGCGCGCCGGTGAAGAAGGACCAGGCGATCGAGCGGATGGCAATCCCGGCGAGTTCGGTCCGCATCAGGGGCGCCCCGGACATGTAGCTCAATGCCAGGCGGATCACCCAGCCGGAGAGGGCGACGACCAGCGGGGTCAGGACCGCCCAGGCGATGCCCATGACCGCCTGCTTGTACCGGATCCGGAGATCCCGCCGGGTCAATTCGGCCAGCAGTTCCCGGTAGCGGACGATGTCCCCGAGGACCTCCCGCAAGTCGGCCAGTGCCGAGCGGCGGGGGGCCGGCGCCGGCTCGGCCGGCTGGTTCAGTGTTTCAGCGGTCGGGGACATCAAGAACCATCGTGTTGATCCCACAGCAGAGTGTCTCGCCGTTGATACAGATCAGCGGCTTCGGAGCCTTCATTATGTTGCCTGACCCCGAATCCCCCGCGGACGTTCAATTCCGCAGACTATCCGGGGGCCCTTCTGGGCGAATTTGCACCTGGTCAAAGCAGGGGTCGGGCCGCAATCGTCCCCGGCCGCCCGGGGACGAAATGTCCATGATCGGCCTGCAAATTGCGACCAGGGGGGGGCGGTTCCGTGCCGCGACGGGGAGGGGGCGCCCCGCCGGCGACCGACAATGACGCTAACATGACGGGGGCCGGTGAGATTGGAATCTGTGGAGATCCGGAAGGAGCCCCCCGCGGGGACTGATTTGAGCGACGCTCAGCCTGTGAGCCCGCTGGCAGCGGGGCCAACGGCGATCGTGGATGAGCAGGTGCTGAGCGGCGGATCGCTGGCCCTGTTCCTTCTGCTCAGTGC
>DAINRP010000023.1:16383-21836 GCA_036741755.1 Gemmatimonadales bacterium | reverse complement strand
CCGGTGGCCATGCTGGAGCAGACGCTTCGGGCCATGGTGGCGATCAAGTATCCGCACGACACCTGGGTCCTCGATGAAGCGGACGATCCCGGGGTCCGTGCCCTGTGCGATCGGCTCGGCGCCCGGCACTTCACTCGCCGCCACCGTCTTGAGTACCAGACCGAGCGTGGCGCCTTTGCGGCGCGCACCAAGTACGGCAACTACAACGCCTGGCTCGACACCCCCGAATCCGCCGATTACGACTTCATCGCGGCCTTCGACACCGATCATGTGCCGGAGCCCGACTACCTCGACCGGACCCTCGGGTACTTCCGTGACCCCGGCGTCGGCTACGTGCAGGCCCCGCAGGTGTACTACAACGAGAGCGCCAGTTTCATCGCCCGCGGCGCCGCCGAGGAGACTTACGACTTCTACTCCTCGCATCAGATGGCCGGGTACGCGCTGGGACACCCGATCATCATCGGAAGCCACAACCTGCACCGGGCGGCCGCGCTGCGGGCCGTCGGAGGATTCCCGAACGTCGACGCCGAGGATCTTCGGCTGACCATGATGTATCGCGCCAACCGCTGGCGCGGCGTGTACGTGCCGGAGGTGCTCGCGATGGGCACCACGCCGGTGAACTGGCGCGACTACCTGGTGCAGCAGACGCGGTGGGCCCGCTCGGTGCTGGAACTCAAGCGGAGCGCATTGCGGGCGGGCACCGGGACGGTGCCATGGGTCGAACGGATGATGACCCTCTTCCACGGCGTGTATTTCCTGAGGCCCCTGCTCTGGCTGATCCTGTATCCGATCCTGGTGCGGATGCTGCTCAACAACACCGTGCCGGAGTTCCTGCGAGCCAGTGCGGTACTGACGATCGTCGGGATGGGGCTGCTGCTCCAGGGAATCGACCATTTCCGCCAGCGGTACTACCTCGATCCGGAGCGCGAACGGGGGATTCACTGGCGTGCCCTGATTCTCCAGATCGCCAAGTGGCCCCAGCTCGCCGGCGCGCTGATCGATGCCCTGCTCCATCGCCATGTCGCCTACACCCTCACGCCGAAGGTCGCCGGCGGCACCGAGCGCTATACCCTCGCGCCGGTGCACCTCGGGCTCGCGGCCATGCTCTTCCTGGCCTGGGGTGCCGGCGTGATTCGGAACGGTGGCCTGGAGCCGGTCCTGAGCCTGCTCACGGCGCTGGTCGTGGGGAGTTCGCTGCTCCTCGCGTGGAGCGACACCTGGCGCTATCCCCCGCCCTATGACCCATCGCTGCTCTCGCGGCGGCGCGCCGCGATGGGGACGGTGCTCACCCGCCGGCGGCGCTGAATCCAGGGCGCATCTGCGCCTCACGCGGCGGCGCGCGCACTCCCACCGTCCACGGCGCCGCGGCAAACCGCCGCAACTCCTCACAGGCATTTGGCGCCGCCGTCCCGGAATCGTGCAGCCGCAGGAGCAGGACGTCTCCCCCGTACTGTTGCACCAGCTCGAGTGACTCGCAGTATGGGATGAGCCTTCCCGCGATGACCCACTGGTCGCGGTGGACATGGCTCAGCAGGATGTAGCTGACGCCGAGGTGGCGGAGGTACTCCCGCATGGCGGGCGGTTCGAGACTGGCCGCCTCGAGTTCGTTGACCGTCGGCCGGCCGATCAGCAGATAGGTGGTGGCGGCCTTTGGGGTGAGCAGCACGGCGTCGGGCGGGATTCGCCGCGCCGCATCGTGTACCGCCTCGAAGAAGGCGAGCTGCTCGGCGGGGAAGCAGCCGGCGGAGACATACGGGGCCTCGCGGTTGCAGGCGCGCAGCGATTGCCACTCGACCCGGTCCCGCTGCAGCCCCGACAGCACCAGAGCGCCTGACAAACCCGCCGCGACTCCCCACCCCGCCAGCTCCTTCCAGCGCCCGCCGAGCCAGTGCCCGCCGGCGATCACCACCAGCAGCAGCAGCGGAATGACCGGCACCAGGAACCGGGGCAGGACATAGGGCCAGACCACCAGTACGCCCATGTACAGGAAGAGATAGGCGGCGACGCCGGGCAGCGACCGGGCGAGGAGCAGGAACCCGATGGTGCCGCATCCCAGTACCACGCAGAGCCAGAACCAGTTGTCCACCGTCGTCCCGGGCACGGTCGGCATCGCGAGGCTCATGGGGATCCGGCGCGCCGCATAGGTGGGAGCGTTCTTCGAGAGCCGGCCGGCGATGGTGCGGAACAGCTCCAGGCCCTGTGCCCGGTCCTTCGACGGGGCGGTTGGCATCTCCCCAGGGGAGGTGTCGACGGCGTCCACTCCACCATCCGGGGGCTGAGAGGAGGGATCGCCAGTGACGGCCGGGGCATACACGGCGTCGGTGATGTAGGACTGCCCGGCGAGCTGCCTGGGTGCCAGCGCGGTCCAGGTCATCCACGACCCGAAGCTGAGCGCGCTCGCCAGGACGAACCAGGCGGCGGCGCGGAAGCGCCGCTCGAACAGCCACTGAGCCAGCACCGCAAGGAGCAGCGCGAGCCCGATGCTCCTGGTGAGCGCCGCCGCGATCGCCAAGGCGGCCGCGGCCATCCGGGTGCGCGGTGTCGGGACTGGAGCGGTGAGCCACCAGAGCGACAGGGCGGCGCAGCCCATGAAGAGCGGCTCGCTCTGCACATGCCCAGCCGCGTTGAGGAGCGAGGGGTTCACGGCACAGACGGCGAGGCTGAAGAGCGCGAGCCCCGGGGACCACCGGCGGGCGACGAGGTAGGAGATGGCGAGCGCGGCGGTGGACAGCAGCACGCTCAAGGCGATCGCCACGGACAGCCGATCGCCGAAGACCGCGGTAGCCGCGGCGAGCAGCGCGGGATAGAGCGGCGGGTAGAGCGACTCGGTAGGGGTGCCTACCAGCCAGAGATCGACGTAGGAGAGGTGCCGGAGCGCCCGACCGAGCAGCATGTAGACGGCATCATCCTGCCCGGTGGTGAGCGCGGGGACCCGCAGCGCCTAGGCTAGCGCCGCATGGAGCAGGAGCAGGGCCGCGACGCCCAGGGAGGCCGCCCTGCCGGCCAACAGGTCTTCGACGCTGTTCCGGGAACGCAGACAGGGCCTCCGAGTATTCGCTGGAGCGGTGGGCAGCAATGGTCGGCAAAGAATAACCCATTCCGGCCGATCGACGCGCGCCCAGCAGGCGGCGGCTCGCCCCTATGGGCGATGTCGCCCTCCATCCAACGGCGCATCGCGGCATCCCCGCCCCCCTGCTATGGTGCGGAGATGGCGGAGTCTGCCCGCAGCCCGGATCGGTGTCCTGTCGCCTGACCAGCGCAGCCAGACCGAGCCACGGCCTCCCGATCACCGCCTTGCCTTCGACCGGAGAATTCCATGATGAATAGGACGATCACCCAGCGCCCCCCGCGCGCGGCGAAAACCGACTCGCGGGAATCGGAACCCTCGACCAAGCTGTATGTCACCAAGAACGATCTGCCCCAGGACCGCCGGATCGAGATCGCCGGGCTGCTGAATCAGCGGCTGGCGGACTGCATCGATCTGCAGACCCAATGCAAGCACGCGCACTGGAACGTGAAGGGGCCCAGTTTCATCGCGCTGCACAAGCTGTTCGATGAGGTGAACGCGGATGTCGAGGAGTATATCGACACGATCGCGGAGCGGATCGTCCAGCTCGGCGGCGTCGCCGAGGGAACCGTCCGCATCGTCGCGGTGCGCTCCAAGCTGCAGGACTACCCGCTGGCACTCACGACGGGCGGACAGCATGTGGCCGCGATGTCCGACGCGCTCTCGCAGTTTGGCCGCACGGCGCGGATGTGCATCGAGGAGATGACCGAACTCCAGGACGCCGACAGCGCCGACATCATGACCGAGATCTCGCGCGGGACCGACAAGTGGCTCTGGTTCGTCGAGGCCCACCAGCAGGGCGAGAGCCTGTAGACAAAAGCCCGGACAGCGTCCGGGCCTTCGTCGTCGTGACAGCTCCCCCGACCACCATCACGGTGCCGGGCTGGCACTTGGCTTCAGATAGGCGATGACGTCCGCCGCGGTATACCGATCGCGGCCCTGGAGGAATCGCGCGATGCCGGCGAGGTCGTCGCCGCTGGTGATCAGGGCCGGCTCCAGCCGGCCTTCCCCCCGCTCCTGCGGGTGGCCGATATTGGCCATCAGCGCGTTGCAGAGGCAGCGGCGCCCCTCGGTATCCTCCACCGCCCCGCCCTTCTCCACGTACGTCTCCACCGGTTCCGCCGCACAGCGGTAGCCGATCCGCCCATCCGGCAGATGGTACGCAGTGCGCAGGTATCCGAGATCGCAGACGCGCTCGCGTGGTTCCGGTGCGCCCGCGGTGGGATCCTCCGGCCAGCGGACGACCTTGAAGGGATATCCGGTGGGTGAGGCGCGCGGATCGGTGAACACCTCGACCTCCCCGCGCGCCGCGGCCCGGAGGACCGACTGCTTCACCTCTTCCGCGAACCCCGATTCCGCGCAGAAGGCGAAGAGCGTGCCGACCTGGATCCCCGCCGCGCCAGCAGCGCGAGCCGTCGCGAGCGCCTCCGGGGAGCCGGTGCCGCCGGCGAGCCAGAACGGCAGCCCGAGCTCGCACAGCTTCGCCAGGTCAACCTCATCCCGTTCGCCGTAGATCGGCTCGCCCTTGGCGTTGAGCTGGGTCTCACCGCGTGGAGGGGCGTTGTGGCCGCCGGCCGTCGGCCCCTCGACGATGAAGCCGTTGACCTTGCCGCTCGCCTTGCGGGCGAGCATCGTCGCCAGCGAGTTGCTGGCGACGATCGCCAGGAACTGCGGCCGATGGAGCGGTGCCGGGAGCTGGCCCTCGGGCCAGTGGGAACGCGGATCGAAGGTGATGGTCTCCGTCACCCCGGCCGGCAATCCCTCGACCTCCATGCGTATCAGCGCCGGCTGATGCGTCGCAAAGGCATCGAGCACGGCGGGGAAGTCCTTGGGAATGCCGGCGCCCATCAGCACCACATCGACGCCCGCCAGCATGGCACCGTACAGCATCGCGAGATTGGGGAGCTGGATCTTGGTGAGCAGGTTCACGCCGACCACACCGTCGTGCCCCTCCTTGGCGAGCCACACCTCCACGAAGCTGGCCAGCATGGTGAGCTGCTGCCGGGCCCGGGTCACCACCTGGCGATACATCGGCAGCAGCTTGTACGGCGTGCCCTTCGGTCGGCCCTCGGGAAGGAAGTAACGACGCAGCACCGCGGCGGCGACACCGGGGATCGGAAAGCGCTCCATTGCCCGACGGATGTGACCACCGGGGTCGCCGTCCTGGAGCCGCCGAATCAGCAGGGAGTCGAGTGCGGTGGCGGAGACGACCCCGAGCTGGCCAAGCCGTGAGACGACCCGGGCCAGCTGCCAATCGGAGACTCCGATTCCCATTCCGCCCTGGATGATCTCGGGGAGTGGTGGCGCAGTTGTCATCGACACGGGGCCTTCGAGGGAGAGGTGCAGCACACCGAGGTTCTGCTGCATTCGTGGTCGGGAATATGAC
>DAINRP010000023.1:13834-16283 GCA_036741755.1 Gemmatimonadales bacterium | reverse complement strand
CTCCGCGATCCGGGGCAACGCCGCGATCGAAGCGACGGCGGTATCGAGCTGGCGACCGCCATGATTCGAGACCACGATGCCCGAGGCGCCGTGATCGACGGCCCGGCGCGCGTCATCGACGCGGACGACGCCTTTGAGCACCAGCGGAAGCCGGGTGAGCGAAGCCAGCCAGTCGATGTCACGCCAGGTCAGCGAGGCATCGTGCAGTCCGGCGAAATAGGCGGCGAGGGCGGAGTCGTCCTGCACCGCCGGCAGCGCAGCGAGGCCGTCGGGTCCGAGGTTGGCCAGACGGAGCTCGGGCGGAAGCTGAAAGGCGTTGCGGAGATCACGCTCGCGCCGCCCGAGCACCGGGACATCCACCGTGAGCATCAGCGCCTCGTAGCCCGCTGCCTCGGCCCGCTCCACGAGACTCCGGGTGAGTGCCCGGTCCTTGTGGACGTAGAGCTGAAACCAGAGTGGGCCGGTGCTCGCGCGCCTCACATCTTCGATGCTGGCCGTGGAGAAGGTGCTGAGGATGAGCGGAGCGCCGAGCGCACCGGCGGCGCGCGCGGTAGCGAGTTCGCCGTCGGAATGCGCCAGGCTGTGGAATGCCATCGGCGCCACGAGGATCGGCGTAGGATAGCGGCGGCCGAGCAGGGTGACCGAGGGATCGACCGCGCTCACATCCACCAGCACCCGGTAGTAAATCCGGAACGCCTCGAGCAGGCGGCGGTTCTCGCTCAAGGTGATCTCGTCGCAGGCCCCGCCGGCGAAGTAGTCGGCGGCACTCCGCGAGAGGCAGCCGCGAGCGAGGCCCTCGAGGTCCAGCAGGTTCAGGAAGCCGGTCATGGAGTCGGTGACACGGTTCGGCCACTCCTTCCGCGTCGGATCGGGCAGGTGCAACTTATCCCGCTGCTCTGGATTCTCATCGCGTGCTCCGCAACTCGAGGTCGGTCGTCATGCCGGACGTCACTCCGATTCTGATCGATGGTGCCTGGGGATCTGCCCGAAGCCCGCTCACGCGTGAGATCCGCAACCCGGCGACGCTCGAGCTCGTCGGCATCACGGCCGACTGCGGGCCCGAGGATGTGCATGCCGCGGTCGAGGCGGCGGCGCGGGCACAGCCGGAGTGGTGGAGAATCCCCGGCGTCGAGAAGGCCAAGCTGCTGCGTCAAGTCGCCGCGCGGATCCGCGCCGCCGAACGGGAACTCTCCACGCTGCTCACCCGGGAAACCGGGAAGCCGCTCATCGAATCGGTAGACTGCATCGACTGGGTGGCGGCGGCCTTCGACTATTACGCCGAGGTCGGACGGCAGAGCTACGGGAATTCGGTGCCGCCGGTGGCGCCCCACCAGCTCAACTTCACCATCAAGGAGCCGTTTGGAGTGGTGGCAGCGATCGTGCCGTTCAATTTCCCGCTGCTGCTGATGGCCTGGAAGCTGGCGCCGGCGCTCGCGGCGGGCAACACCGTGGTCTGCAAGCCGCCGCACCAGAATCCACTGTCGAACCTGCTCATGGCCCACTGCTTCGACAGCCTGCCGCCGGGCGTGGTCAGTATGATCACCGGCGGCGCCGAGACCGGCGAGGCGCTGGTGCGGCATCCGAAGATCGACCTCATCGCCTTCACCGGTTCGGTGGATGCCGGGCGGAAGATCGCGGCGCTCGCGGGCGCCGAGCTCAAGAAGGTGAATCTGGAGCTGGGAAGCGTCGACCCGTTCATCGTCTTCGGCGACGCCGACCTCGACATCGCGGTGCCCGGCGTGGCCTGGGCCCGGCTGCTCAACGCCGGCCAGGTCTGCACCTCGTCAAAGCGAATCTACCTGCTGGAGTCGATCGCGGAGGAATTCACGGCCCGGCTGCGCGCGCATGTCGGGACCCTGCGCCTCGGTGACCCGATGCAGCCCGACACCGACATCGGTCCGCTGATCTCAGGAGAGGCGCTGGAGACCGTCGAGCGGCAGGTCTCCGAGTCCATGCGCCAGGGGGCGCGGATTCTGCATGGCGGACAGCGGACCGCGCCGAGCGGCCTGCCGGGACACTTCTACCAGCCGACCATCCTGACCAACGTCAGGCACGGCTCGCTGCCCACCCGCGAGGAGATCTTCGGCCCGGTCATTTCGCTGACCGTGGCCGCAACCCCCGACGAGGCGATCGCCATGGCCAACGATTCGAAGTACGGACTCGGCGCCTGCATCTACACCAACGATCTCTCGCTCGCGATGCGAGCGATGCAGGGCATCAAGGCGGGGACGTTCTGGATCAACGATCCGCTCAGCGACAACGACGCCGCGCCGTTCGGGGGCATGCGCTGGAGCGGGATGGGCCGCGAGCTCGGCGAGGAAGGACTCGATGCCTTCCGCGAGCCGAAGCACGTGCACCTCGACTATCAGATGGAGCGGAAGAGCTGGTGGTATCCCTACAGGGACAGGCCGGTGCCGGGGCATT
The DNA here is from genome assembly GCA_036741755.1 of Gemmatimonadales bacterium. Lineage (GTDB taxonomy): Bacteria > Gemmatimonadota > Gemmatimonadetes > Gemmatimonadales > GWC2-71-9 > JADJOM01. Next base: position 13,859 of record DAINRP010000023.1, on the reverse strand, counting down.
AAGGCGGTTGGGCGGTTGGGCGGTT
>DAINRP010000023.1:3660-13734 GCA_036741755.1 Gemmatimonadales bacterium | reverse complement strand
GTCAGCGCCTTCGCGAATTCCTCGAAGACCGAGATGTAGAGATCCACGTCCGCATCGCTGTGCTGGACCGAGAGCGTCCACTGCTCCTCGTCGCCGGGCGTCATGAAGACGCCGCGGTTGAGCAGCCAGGGATACGACGCGGCGAACAGCTCGGGCCGGGTCTCGAGGAAGTCCCGGTAGTTGGTCATCGGGGTCGGGCGATAGGAGACGCAGCCCTTGGCGCCGAGGTCGACGGTATGCGCCGGGAGCCCGTACTTCTCGATGACCCGGTTGCAGCCGGCCGTGAGCCGGGCACCCAGCCGGGTGAAGTGGGCGTAGGCCGAAGGCGTGAGGATCTCGCGCAGCGTCACCAGTCCCACGTGGGAGACCAGCGGGTTGCCGTTGTAGGTGCCCATCTGCGAGACCCCCTGCTCGATCAGCCGCATCAGGTCCTCTCGCCCGCCAAAGGCGGCGGCGGGGAGTCCGCCGGCGATCGCCTTGGCGAGGCAGACCAGGTCGGGCTGCACTCCGAAGCGCTCGGTGGCGCCACCGCGGGCGATGGTGAAGCCGGTCTTGATCTCGTCAAAGATGAAGACCACGCCGAACCGGGTGCAGAGTTCGCGGACCCGCTGCAGGTAGCCGGGCTGCGGCTGCACAATGCCGATGTTCATCATGGAGGGCTCCATGATGAGGCAGGCGATCTCCTTCCCCTTTTCGGTCAGCAGCTGTTCCAGCGCGGCCGCGTCATTGAACGGCACCACCTCGATGTACTTGGCCGCGTCCTTGACCAGCCCTTTCGACACCGGCGCCTTGGCGGGCCGTTCGCGGCCGCCCATGGTGTCCGCTCCAGGGACCACCGAGAACATCACCGCGTCGTGGTGCCCGTGATACGAGCCCTCGATCTTGCAGATCACATCGCGGCCGGTCGCGGCCCGGGCGACCCGGATCGCGTCCATGGTGGCCTCGGTGCCTGAGTTGGCGAACCGGAGCATCTCGAGGTTGAACCGCTTGCAGATCTCCTCGCCGTACTCGACCGCCTCCTCGGTGGTCACCGCGAAGTGGGTGCCGCGGCTGGCCGCCTCGCGGCATGCCTCCACGATCCGGGGATGGGCATGGCCGACCACCATGGCGCCGAAGCCGCCATGAAAGTCGACGTATTCGGTCCCGTCCTGGTCCCAGACATGGCTGCCCTTGCCCCGGGAGACGTAGATCGGGTAGGGTGAGCCCTTCTGAAACGACGAGACCACCCCGTACGGCAGGGTGCGGATGGCCCGCTGATACAGCCGGGCGGATGCAGGGGTGTTGGCGAGAAGCTTGGGCGTCTCCACGTCCCCGAGCTGCTGGGCCCGGGCAAGTAGACGGTCAAGCCCCGCCGGTTCCCGTGACGGAATGGTGGCGGTCATTGGATTGTCTGTTTTGAGTGAAACCGGTAGCTGGGTGCTATCGCTCGCTGCGGGGAGACTCACGGCTGTGCGCCGAGGCTTGACGCATACTGGCGCCCGGGACGGCGGTTGTCAACTCTCCGGTGTTGCTGCACATTGATCTGTCCCTCCGCACTCCCCTCAACCGCTTGAGGCCGCTCCGCATGGATGCCGTCATCACCCTCGATCACGTCAGCAAGCGGTTCGGTGATTACGTCGCCGTCCATGAGGCGCACTTTACGATCGGCAAAGGCGAATTCTTCTCGATGCTCGGCCCTTCCGGGTGCGGCAAGACGACGACGCTCCGGATGATCGCCGGCTTCGAGCAGCCCAGCGGGGGGCACATCCTGCTGGAGGGCCAGGACGTTTCGACTACGCCGCCCTACCGGCGCAATGTCAACACCGTCTTCCAGCATTATGCCCTCTTCCCGCACATGTCGGTGCGGGACAACGTTGCCTTCGGCCCGCGGAGCAAGAAGCTCCCCGAATCCGAGGTCACCAAGCGGGTAGCAGAGCTGCTCAAGGTGGTCCGGCTGGAAACCTTCGCCGACCGGAAGCCGGCGCAGCTCTCCGGTGGGCAGCAGCAGCGGGTCGCGCTGGCCCGGGCACTGGTGAACTACCCCAGCGCGCTGCTGCTCGATGAACCGCTCGGCGCCCTGGACCTGAAGCTCCGTCAGGCGATGCAGATCGAGCTGAAGCGAATCCAGCGCGAGGTCGGGATCACGTTCATCTACGTGACCCACGACCAGGAGGAGGCGCTGACGATGTCGGACCGCATCGCCGTGATGAACGAGGGCCGGGTGGAACAGATCGGGACGCCGGAGGAGATCTACCATTCCCCCGCCAGCGTCTTCGTGGCCAACTTCATCGGCGTCGCCAACCTGCTCCCCGCGACCATCGTGGGGGTGATGGACCAGACCTGCGTCGCCACCGTCGGCGGCGCCACCAGAATGGAAGCGGCCCGGCCGCTCTGGGACGCCAAGCCCGGCAGCAAGGCGACGCTCATGGTGCGCCCCGAGCGGCTGCACCTCGGCGTTCCGGGCGGGGGCTTGCCCGCCGTCCTCGAGACCGCGGTCTTCCAGGGCCCGGTCATCCGCTGCCTGCTGCGCACCCAGGACGGCATCGAGGTCGTCGCCCATGTCGGTTCCGAGGGCGCGCGCCCCGAACTGGTGGCCGGCCGCACCTACGCCCTCCACTGGGACGCGGACGCCGCCCGGCTGCTCCCGCCGGCCAGGGCGCCAATAGCGCTGGACCAGAATAGCCGTACCACCATCGAACTTGCCTCACAGCAGTGACTGAACCCCGTCCTCCGAGGATGCCATGAGTACACGCAAGTCCTACGATGAGCAGGAGCTGCAGCAGCTGGTCCACCGGGCGCTCTCCCGCCGGGATTTCCTGGGACGCACCGCGCTGGCCGCCGGCACGGTCGCATTCGGGAGCGCGTTCCTGACCGCCTGCGGCAAGAAGGAAGGCGCGGCCGCCGGCGCGGACTCTACCGCCGCCACCGCCACCAAGACCGTCCGCATCTCCAACTGGCCGATCTACATCGACAAGAACACGGTGGGCGACTTCGAGAAGGCGACGGGGATCCACGCCGAATACACCGAGGACGTCAACGACAACAACGAATTCTTCGCCAAGATCGACGAGCCGCTCAAGCGCGGGCAGTCGATCGACCGCGACGTGATCGTGCTGACGGACTGGATGGCGGGCCGGCTCATCACGCTGGGTTACGTGCAGGCGATACCCGAGGCGCCGTTCCCCAACAAGGCGAATCTGGTGGACAGCCTCCAGAACGTCGGCTTCGATCCGGGCCGCAAGTTCAGTGTGCCGTGGCTCTCCGGCATGACGGGCATCGGCTACAACCCGAAGAAGACCGAACGCGAACTCACCAGCATCAACGACATCTTCGACCCGAAGTTCAAGGGCCAGGTCACGATGCTCACCGAGATGCGCGATACCCTCGGCCTGGTGATGCTCGGCCAGGGCAAGGATCCGTCGTCCTGCACCCTGGAAGACGCCAAGGCCGCCTGCGCCAAGATCAAGAAGTACCGGGAGAATGGCCACATCCGGAAGTTCACGGGCAACGACTACGCCGCCGACCTCTCCAGCGGCAACATCGCGGTCGCCATCGCGTGGTCGGGCGACATCCAGGGCCTGGCCGCGGACAACCCGGATCTCAAGTGGATCGCGCCGAAGGAAGGCGCCATGCTCTACTCCGACAACATGCTCATCCCCAAGAGCAGCGACCGGCCCGATCTCGCCGCCGCCTGGATGAACTACGTCTACGACCCGGCGCACTCGGCCCAGATCCTGACCGCGGCACCGTACATCTCGGCCGTGAAGGGCACCGGCGAAGCGCTCGCGAAGATCGACGCCAACCTGGCCAAGAGCGCGCTGGTCAACCCGACCGACGAGATTCGCGCCCGGCTGCACGTGTTCAAGTGGCTGGAGGACGCCGACGACAAGGCGTTCAACCAGCTCTTCCAGGACGCGATCGGAGCGTAACGGTCGATGGCAGGCATTGCCGCAGGTGGATCCCGGCGCAGCCCGGTCGCCCCATATCTCCTGGTGGCGCCGGGGATCCTCTGGCTGCTGTTCTTCTACGTCGTGCCGATCCTCACCCTCGGCAAGACCTCGGTCGCCGCCGAAGGCGTCCCCTGGTGGGACGGCTTCTCCCGCGCCTTTACGGCATACGGCGGCCACTTCTTCCGCTCGTTCCAGTACGCCCTCACGGCCACCCTGTTCGGCATCGCGCTCGGCTATCCGCTGGCCTACTTCATCGCCTTCCGCTCGGGGAAGTTCAAGAACCTGCTGCTCGGCCTGGTGATCCTGCCGTTCTTCACCACCTTCCTGGTCCGTACCTTCGCCTGGAAGACCATCCTGAACGACAGCGGGCCGGCGGTGTGGCTGCTGATGGCGCTGCACATCCTGCCCGAGGGTGGCCGGCTGCTCGACACCCGGGTCGCGGTGATCGGCGGCCTGACGTACAACTTTCTGCCGTTCATGATCATGCCGATCTACGTCAGCCTCGAGAAGATCGACCGGCGGCTGATGGAGGCGGCGCAGGATCTCTATTCCAGCCCCTTCCGTGCCTTCCTGAAGGTGGTGCTGCCGCTCTCGATGCCGGGCGTCTTTGCGGGGAGCCTGCTCACCTTCATTCCGGCGACGGGTGACTTCATCAACGCCGAACTGCTGGGCAGTCCCAACCAGCGGATGATCGGCAGCGTCATTCAGGGTCAGTTCCTGCAGGTCCGCGACTATCCGCTCGCCGCCTCCCTCTCGTTCGTGCTGATGGTGGTGATCACGCTGGGGGTGCTGGCCTACGCCCGCGCGCTCGGTACGGAGGACCTCGCCTGATGGCCGCCGTCACGCCGCTTTCCAGGCGGATCGCCAGCCGGCTGATGGACATCTACGCGCTGCTGGTGCTCGTCTATCTCTTCCTGCCCATCGGCGTGATCATCCTGTACAGCTTCAACAAGCCGGAGGGGAAGTACAACTTCGTCTGGAAGGCGTTCTCGTTCGACGCCTGGCGGGACCCGCTCAAGTATGCGCCGCTGGTCGAGGCGATGAAGCTCAGCCTCAAGGTTGCCAGCCTCTCCACGCTGGTGGCGACCCTGCTCGGGACGCTGATCGCACTCGCCCTCTGCCGTTACACCTTCAAGGGCAGCGGGCTGATCAACCTGCTGCTGGTGCTGCCACTCACCACGCCGGAAGTGGTCCTCGGCTCCTCGCTGCTGTCGCTCTTCCTCAACCTGAATGCGCAGATGGGCTTCGCGACCATCGTGATCGCGCACATCATGTTCTCGGTGAGCTACGTCGCGCTGACGGTCAAGGCGCGCATCAAGGGCTTCGACTGGACCCTGGAGGAGGCGGCGATGGACCTCGGCGCCAATCCCTTCCGGGTGGTAATGAAGGTGACCCTGCCCCTCATCGCCCCAGGCATCGCGGCGGCGGGGATGCTGTCGTTCGCACTCTCCCTCGACGACTTCATCATCACGCTGTTCAATTCGGGCAGCAAGGTGACGTACCCGCTCTACGTCTATGGAGCGCAGCGGGCCGCCTACCCGCCGCAGATCAACGTGGTCGCCACCGCGATCCTGGCCGGCAGCCTCCTGCTCCTCGGCGCCACGGTGCTGTGGCAGAACCGGGCGCTCAAGCAGAGCGGTGCATCAAGCTGAATAGCTGCGGGGGCCCCGATGCATCGAGGCCCCCACGGACTCATGTGGAAGCAAGTGGGGCCCCGATGCATCGGGGCCCCGTTTGCTACAGCCGGATCGGCAGCGTCCGTACCGGTTTGCCGGTGAGCTTGAAGAGCGCGTTGGCCACGGCCGGCGCGATCGGCGGCGTCCCCGGCTCACCCACGCCGGTCGGTGCCGCGTCCGAGGGGACGATGTGCACCTCGACCACCGGCATCTCGTTCACCCGCAGCGGAATGTAGGTATCGAAGTTGCCCTGCACCACCCGGCCCTCCTGCAGGGTGATCTCGCCGTGCAGGGCAGCGGAGAGCCCGTACGCGATTCCGCTCTCCATCTGCATCGCGATCACGTCCGGATTCACCGCGACACCGCAGTCCACCGCGCACACCACCCGGTGCACCCGCGGCTTGCCATCCTCGACAGAGACCTCCGCAACTTCCGCCACGTACGAATTGAACGATTCGTGCACCGCGATACCGCGCGCGCGCCCCGCGGCGAGCGGCGTGCCCCAGCCCGCCTTCTCGGCCGCGAGGTTGAGCACGCCGAGGTGTCGAGGCGAACCGGCGAGCAGCGCGCGACGGAACTCCACCGGGTCCTTGTGCGCGGCCGCCGCGAGCTCGTCCATGAACGCCTCAACGGCGAAGGCGGTATGGGTGTTGCCAACCGACCGCCACCACTGCACCGGCACCCCGAGTTGGGGCGAGTGCAGCTCGACCTGGAGGTTGGGGATGGCGTACTTGGTGTTCGCGGCGCCCTCGACGGAGGTGCCGTCGATCCCGTCCTTGATCAGCATCGGCTCGAACGGTGTCCCCTTCATGATCGACTGGCCCACGATCCGCTGGTGCCAGGCCAGCGCCTTGCCGGAGCCATCCACCGCGCCATGCATCGCATGCACCGTGAGCGGTCGGTACATCCCGGCCCGCATGTCGTCTTCACGGGTCCAGACCAGCTTGACCGGGGCCTTGGCGGTGCTGGCCTTGGCGATGGAGACCGCTTCGAGCAGGTAGTCGGACCACGGATTCGCCCTGCGCCCGAAGCTGCCGCCGGCGAAGAGCTGATTGAGGAAGACCTGCTCCGGCTTGAGGCCCGTCATCCCCGCAATTGCGCCCTGGTCCACCGTCTGGAACTGCTCCCCGTTCCAGATCTCGCAGCGATCCGCGGAGAGCTGCACCACGCAGTTCATCGGCTCCATGCAGGCATGGGCGAGGTACGGTACTTCGTACACCGCCTCGACACGCTTCCCCCGCTTGAGCGCGCCCTCGACATCGCCGTCCTTGCGGGCGACCGCACCCGGCTTCCCCGCCAGCACGCGATACTGGGCCGAGATGTCCGAGGTGCTCTGCGTGAAGGCCTGGGACTCGTCCCATTCCACCTTCAGCGCGTCCCGGCCCTGCTTCGCCGCCCAGAACCCGTCCGCCAGCACCGCCACCCCGGTGGGAATCTGCACCACCTCCTGCACGCCCTTGATGGCCTTCGCGGCGGCGGAGTCGACGGACTTCACGGTGGCCCCGAAACGGGGCGGGTGCAGCACCAGGGCGGTGAGCATCCCCTTGAGCTGGATGTCCTGGGTGAAGATCGCCTTGCCGGTTGACTTCGCCCGGGCATCGACGCGGGGCACCTTGCGGCCGACCAGCCGGAAGTCCTTGGGGTCCTTGAGCGGAACGTTGTCAGGCACCGGCAGCGCCGCTGCCTTGGCCGCAAGTGAACCGTAGTCCGCCCGTTTGCCGCTCTTCGGATCGGTCACGACGCCCGACTCGGTGGTCAGGGTCGAGGCATCGGCGCCCCACTCCTTGGCCGCCGCAGCCACCAGCATCGCGCGCGCCGTCGCTCCGGCCTTCCGGAGCTGGTCCCAGGAGTTGGCAATTGCGGTGCTGCCGCCCGTCCCCTGAATCGGCCCGAGCAGGGTGTTGTTGTACTTGGAGGCGTCCGCCGGCGCACCCTCCACCCGCAGCTTTGCCCAGTCGGCATCGAGTTCCTCGGCGACGATCGTCGCAAGCCCGGTGTAGGTGCCCTGCCCCATCTCGAGGTGCTTGGCGAGCACCGTCACTGAACCGTCCTCGGCGATCTTGATGAACGCGTTCGGTTCGAAGACCGGCTTGGCTGCCTGGCTCTCGGCGTCGCCCGCGCCTTCCCGCCGGCCGCAGCCGGTCAGGGTAAAGGCCAGGGTGAGACCGGCACCGGCGGTGGCGCTCACCTTGAGGAAATCGCGCCGGGTGACCTGAGTCGTCGTCATGGCTCAGCCCTCCTTTCCGGCCGCGCGGTGAATCGCCGAGCGGATCCGCTGATAGGTGCCGCAGCGGCAGATGTTGCCGCTCATCGCCGCATCGATGTCGCTGTCGCTTGGCGAAGGCGTCCTGGCGAGGAGCGCAACCGCCTGCATGATCTGGCCCGACTGGCAGTAACCGCACTGGGGGACCTGCTCCGCCACCCAGGCGCTCTGCACCGGGTGACTCCCGTCCGCGGACAGGCCCTCGATGGTGGTCACCTTCTTGCCGCCCACCGCCGAGACTGGTGTGGAACAGGAGCGCACGGCGTCGCCGTCGAGGTGCACGGTGCACGCGCCGCATTGCGCCATGCCGCAGCCGAACTTGGTGCCGGTGAGACCGAGGGTATCGCGGATGACCCAGAGAAGCGGTGTGTCAGGCGCCACGTCGACCGACTGCGCCTTGCCGTTGATGTTCAGCTCGATCACACGACCTGCCTTGAGGGGAGTGACGGTTGGAGGAAGGTGTTCATAGTTGCGGACCGAGCCGTCGGGGTCAAGGGCGCCGCCGCCCCGTGACCTTTCCGGTCCACGGGAGTACTGTGGAGAGAGGCCTTCAGCCCGGCCCCAACCTTGGACAACACGATGACCCCCTCGCATCGCCTCGCCCTGCTCGGCGTCGCCCTCGCCGCCCACGTCGCCGGCTCACCGCCGCCCGCAGTGGCCCAGAGCCAGAGCGTCACTGCGATCACTGGCGCGACGCTCTGGGACGGCACCGGGGCGGCACCCATTCCCGATGCGGTCGTCATCGTGCAGGGTTCGCGGATCGCCTGTGCCGGGGCCCGGTCGCAATGCGCCACGCCCGCAGGCGCCACCCTAGTCGACGGCCGGGGCCGGTTTCTCCTCCCGGGGCTCATCGATACCCACGTCCATCTGTTGTTCCGGACGAATGGCGTCACCGATACCTCGATGAAGGCCGATCTGCACGACCTCCTCGCCCGCGGCATCACCACCGTCCGCGACATGGGCAACAACCCTGCGCATCTGCTCGAGGCGGTCGACTCGGCCGCGCCCGCGCCGCGGGTCTTCGCCATGCAGCTCGTCGCCGGGGTGCACTTCTTCTCCCCCGAGATCGAGCGATCCCCCGATGGCAACGTCCACTCCCACGCCCCCGCCTCGATCGGCATGAAGCAGCTCGGCTGGTGGCCCATCCTCTTTACCCCGTCGACCGACGCCGAGTCCATCATCAGGCAGGCGCGCGAGGGGGGCGCGATCGGCCTCAAGCTCTACCAGGACCTCGACTCGGCGCAGGTGGGCACGCTGGTGCGCGCGGCCCATGCGGCGGGGATGACGGTGTGGGGCCATGGCTGGGTCCAGCCTGCAAGCGTGCTCGAGCAATCTCGGGCGGGACAGGATGGCGTCGTGCACGCCGCCGGCCTCGCCGGAGAGCTGGTCGCCCATGAGGACCGGGACACGCTTCGGACCAGCAGCGACCTGTTGCAGCTTACCGCCGACTCCGCGACGGCCAAGACCGCTCAGCGACCCCAGGTGCTCGCGGCTCTCGACAGCCTGGCCGCGCGCGGGACGTTCTTCGAACCGACCCTTCGGGCCGAGGAACTGGGCGCCGAACGGGCCAAGACCAGCCGTCGCCGGATTCAGGCGCTGCCCAGCCGGTATGCGCTCGCGGCGAGCGTGTTTGGGATGGAGGTGACGAGGCAGGCGGCGGCCCGTGGCGTCCGGATGACCGCGGGAACCGACCACGTTGCCTATGGGCCAGTGGAGGAGCGGGCGCAACTCAGCGAAGAGCTGCAGCTATTCGTGGACTCGATCGGGCTGTCACCGTCCCGCGCCCTGCTCGCCGCCACCCGCGACGCGGCGCTGGCAATCGGTCCCGCGGCGAAAGACATCGGCACCGTGACGGCCGGAAAGCTCGCCGACCTGGTGCTCTTCAGCGCCGATCCGCTCACCGACATCCGGAACCTGGATCAGGTCGAATGGGTCATGCACCTCGGCGAGATCTACAAGCCGAAGACCCTCCGCGCACTGTCGGGGGCGCCAGCCCCCTGAGCCACGCACTAGGCACTAAGTACTCGGAACTCGGAACTCGGAACTCGAGTCTCAGAACTTCCTACTTCTCGATCGGCAACTCCTCCCGCTCCGACCACTGGGTCCATGAGCCGGTGAAGATCCGTACCCGCGGATAATGCAGCAGGTAGACGAGCGCAAAGTAGAGATGGCTCGCCTCCGTCCCACTGTTGCAGTAGAGGATGAT
>DAINRP010000023.1:0-3560 GCA_036741755.1 Gemmatimonadales bacterium | reverse complement strand
CGAGCGCAAAGTAGAGATGGCTCGCCTCCGTCCCACTGTTGCAGTAGAGGATGATATCGCGATCCGGCGTGATCCCCTGCGCCGCGTAGGAGGCCTGCAACGCCTCCGGCGTCTTCCAGACCAGCACGAGGTCAGGCTTCTCGAGGTCGTCCTTCCACGGATGGTTCACCGCGCCGGGGATGTGGCCCCGGCGCAGTTGCGCGCCGGCCGCACCGCTGAACTGCTCCGGCGGCCGGGCGTCGACCAGCAGCGTACCCGAGCCGCGCACCGCCGCTTTCACGTCCTCGAGTGAGGCGACCGCGGGGCGGAACCTCCCGGCCTTGAAGCCACCACCCTGCAACCCGTCATGGGGATAGCGCTGGGTGAGTGGCAGCGCATCGAGTTCCCACTTGGCGTAGCCACCATCGAGCACCATCACGTCGGTCGCGCCGGCGCTCGCCAGCAGCCAGGCGACGAAGGTGGCATCGACATCGGCCTGGTCGCCCGCGCTGTAGATCGCCACCCGCCCGCCGGGGTCGATTCGCAGCCGCTTGAACAGCTCTGCGTAGTGCTTGGCAGGGAGGAGTTGGAAGGGGAGATCCCCTTGCTGCGCCCGAAGCGTCTCGATGTTGAGCCAGACGGCACCGGGAATGTGGTTCTGCAGATAGCTGGTCCACGACTGCCGCACATCCACCACGGCCACCGGGACGTAGTTGGTGAGCGCTCCCGAAGTATCCCGCTGCAGCAGGGACGCAAGCTCGCGTGTGGAAACCAGCCTGGGTGACTGCGCGACGAGCGACGGCGCCGTCAGCACGAGCAGAAGAGTGGCGGCCCATGCCACTCTGGAAGTCGAGCCCCACAGGCTACTCCTCACTGTCCATCCCCATCGATTCCTTTTCCATCTCGAGATAGATCCGCACCGCGTTGCGGCGCAGGCGGGAGTTCCAGGTGACCGGCCGGCCGCTGTCCGCCAGCGGGTACGCCGCGACGGCTCGCCCCATCGGCGTACCCCGGCGCACTTCGGACCGCATCGAGTCGCGGATCGCGGTGATGTAGGCGCGCGTCCGGGCAGTCAGCGCCTTCGGATCAGTGAGGATCCGGCCATGCCCCGGCACGACGACCCGCGGCTGAATGGAATCGATGAACGTGAGCGTCCGGAGCAGCGCAGTGGAGTTGCCGTCGACGACCATCGTCCCGCCATCCTCGAGCAGGATATCACCCGCGAAGAGCACTCCTGACGCCGGGATCCACACCATGAGATCCCCCGCCGAATGAGCGTCGCCCGGATGAAAGACGAGGATCGTCCTGCCTCCCATTCGGAGTGTGTCGCTCATCGGCACGGAACGGTCCGGTACATTGGCGTACTCGAAGCCGAGCAGCTCCTGGAGGCCGACCACGCGGTCCCATTCGGCCAGCATGGCATCCGGGCCTCCCTCGCCGGCGAGCACCCTGGTGTCGGGATGCGCCATGATGCCGGCCCCGCGGCGCTTGAACTCGACGGCGCCGAACATCATATCGGGATGGTGCGCATAGAGGACCAGCCAGCGGAGCGGCCGCCGCGTCCTGGTCCGGATGGTCCGGATGACGGCCCGCGCCTGCGCGGGGCTCGCCAGCCCGCCGACCGCCACCACGCCAGCGTGCGTGACGACGAAGCCGGCATTGGGCCGCCCCTCTGCGCCCTGGCCCGAATCGCCGAGGACGGCATAGACCGATGGCGCGAGCCGCCGGAGCGGATAGAGCGTCTTCTCGGTCGTCGTCGAGAAGGCTCGGACCCGCGCGCTGTCCTGGGCAGCGGCGGGCCGGCTGGCGGCGAACAGACAGAGGGCGAGAGCGCAGTATCGCGCTCCCGCCCCCATTCCCGTACCGCCGTGCCGCTGGACCGTCGGGGTGCTCACGTCGTCGCGAACTTGATCTCGGCGGCGCCGCGAAACTCGCTCTGGCGATTGTCCCTGGATATCACCGTGAGCATCGCTTCCTTGTCCGCGCGGAGCTGGAAGGTCACCATCGGGTCCTTGCTGATGCCCGAGGTCCACTCGAAGCGCGCCACCTCGTCCTCGCCGTAGAGCACCCGCACATCGTTGATAAACCACGCCGGAATCATGTTGGCGTTGGCATCCCTGAAGAAGCCGGTGTCCATCGGATGCTGCACCACGACCTGGACCCGGATCACGTCGCCCCGCTGGATCCGCTCCGGCACTACGACCTTGGTTCGACCGGTCTCTGGCATATCAACCGCACCCGTTGAGTGTGGTTTCGACCTTCGCGTAGTCTGCATACAATTCCCCGCCCTTCGTCTCGACAATCGCCCGAATCCAGCTCGTCCGCTTCATCTTGATGCGGGTCTGGATCTGGACCGCCGCGATGGCGGGCGTCAGGTGGAACAGCGTCACCAGCGGATCGGGATTGTGATCGACGATGACGAAGACGCTCTTCACGTGATTGTCGGCGGTCATCGGCAGATCGCTCTCGATGATGACCGGCACGTAGCGCCCATCCTCCGCCATCGTGGGCATGTCCAGCGTCACGTGACCGTGCTGAATGGTGCGGCCCTGAAAGCGCTCGGCAAGGATGCGCTGGACAATCTCGTTCGGCACCGGTGGCTCGTCAGGTCCGGGACGCGAAACCCGGATCGCCGCGGGCAGATGCTTCGCGGCGGCACTCACCCCTTCGACCGCAAGGGCAGCCCCGAGCACGCCGACGGCCTGCAGGAACGACCGGCGCTGGATTGGTTCGTTCAGACTCATCACTTCCTCCTTTGTACCACCTGAAGTCCCAAGCTGGGATACGCGACCGGAGCCGTCAAGCCGCGTTCAAGGTTCATGACACCGGCTAGCCTCCGCTGGTCAGCGCCCCGACGAGACGGAGCGCCACGGCCGCGAAGTAGGGGACGTCGCCTCGGGCCCGGGCGACGAGCATGGCGCCTTCGAGTCCGGCGAACAGGGCGGCCGCCGTCCCCGCCGGCTTCCCATCAAATCGGAACTCGCCGGCCGCACGCCCTGCGGCGATGACCCCGGTGAGCCACTTCTCCTGGTCGGCGAAGAAGCCGAGCACTTCATCCCGCACGGCGGCGGGAAGCGTCTGGGTATCCGACGCGAGCATCCCGTAGAGGCACATGTGATCTCCATCGTGCAGCGCCTCCTGGAACAGCCGCACGTAGCGCATCAGCCGCCGGGTGGGATCCGGGAACTCCCGTTCAAGCGCGCGGAGTCGCTCGGCAAAGACCCCACGGTAGCGCGCCGCGACCGCCCGCGTCAGTTCCGCCTTCGTGGCAAAGTGGTGATGGACGCTCGCCTTCCGGATGCCGAGCGCCGCGGAGATGTCAGCGTAGCTGAACGCCTCGTAGCCGCGGGTCTGGACCAGATTTTCGGTGATGTCGAGGATGCGGTCGGCGGTGGCCATGGCTCACAATCTACTAGTAGGTAGGCCCCGGTCAATGCACTGCGCACTACGCACCAACAAACCGGACCTATTCGGTCCCGATCCTCCGCAGGTCTCGCTCGAGAGTCGGCCGCTCCAGCTTCTCGATGGGCACCGCAAGCAGCAGATCGATCCGCCGCCCGGGGACCAGCATCGTGTCGCGG
>DAINRP010000022.1:0-23105 GCA_036741755.1 Gemmatimonadales bacterium | reverse complement strand
CTGGGAGGATGTGGCGCTGGAAGAGGAGGTGGATTGCCCACCGGAAGCACGGCGCTGCCGCGACCCCCGCTCGTACCAGACGCAGCCGTTCTGGGTGTCGAGTCGCAGCAGGTTGTCGTGCTCGAACTTGAACCGCATGCGATTCGCGCCGCCGATGGAGGGGTGCTCGAACATCAGCACCGCCCCGTCGATACGGTATCTCAGCTCCACGATCCTCCAGGTGTTCCCGTCACTCACCGCGTGGAGCATTGTGCCGTCGTCGCGCAGCTCCAGCTCCATCTGGGCGTATGAGTCGACCGGGCCCTCGCTGTCGACGCGGTGCCACCAGTCGAACAGCCGCGGATCGATGGTTGCCCGCCCGAACGGCCAGAGGTCACGCAGCCTCACCGGCGATTACTCCGGGCGAAGCAGGACACCATGGGACCGCTTGATCGGGTCACTCGGGAGCGGATCTGGCAGGTGCTCGTGAACCAGGAATCAGCGCCCCGCCTCGGAGGGCTGGTGCGTTCCTGCTTCTCACGGGCTTTCCGGGGATGGCATCGGCGACAGCGGGACTCTGCTTCTTCGTCACGGCATCCTCGGCGGGTGGATGTTCGTGTTACTGCAAGCTAACTGCTTCCCCGCCGCCGGTCCAACGTAGACGAGGGCTCTTCGCCGAAGAGCCGCTTCCGGCTGCCGCCACGAACCTCCTTGCGGGGCTCGAGGTCCTCGAGACGGACGAGATCGTCCCCCGATCGCGCCGACTTGGCGGACTTCCGGGGGGTGCGCTCGGGACGGCGGGGCGAGGAATCGCGGCTCACAAAGTTCTCGGTGGTGTGCGTGGTGGTCTGGTGGAGCGGCGCGGAGCCAGGGTGGCGCTCCGCGCCGCTTCGCCCGATTTACTAGTTCTTGAGCTTCGCGCCACCCTTGACAGCGGACGCCTTCTTGTTGCTCACGGCCTTCTTCGGCAGATCGGCGATCTTGGTGTTCTTCTTCTTGCTGGTCATGGAATCCTCGAGGGGCAGAAGGGAACAGCACTGACGGCACGGGCGAAGTTTGCGAACTGACTGGCGCGAGGCGGACCACCGATCCATCCATCTGAGCGGCCAACCCGGCCCGACAGCTTTGCGTCCTGCTCTAATGCATCTGCCGGGCCAGATCGGTGCCACGGAGCCAAGTGATTGAATACAGCATGCTTGCGTACGAGGGTGCCGGCGTCCGCGGGTTTGGAGTGGCCCGATCGCGAGACCATCCCAGTCCATTCCTGAGACTGGCGGCCCCGGTTCGAGACCAGGCCGTGCAGGTGATTCAGTGAGCGTTGCCGCCCAGCTTGCGGTCGAGGGTGGAGCGGGAGAGGCCCAGCACCCTGGCGGCCCGGCGCTTGTTGCCGCCGACCCGCTCGAGCACGAACTGGATGTGACGTCGCTCCGCCGCGCGCAGCGAGAGGTCGCCGTCGAGGCTCGGGCCCGTGACCCGCACCGGCGCGGCGGCGGTCGGCGTCTCCTCTGGCGTGGCCTCGAGCAGGACCGCCGCCTCCTCAATGACCTCCCCCTCGGTAATCGCCACGGCGGTGTGGATGACCCGCTTAAGCTCCCGCAGGTTTCCGGGCCAGCTGTGGTCCATCAGCCGGTCGGCGGCCGCCCGGTTCAGCCCGACGATCTCCCGCCCCATCGCCGCACTCGCCGCACCGACCTCCCGCGCCACCAGGGAACGGAGATCGTTGGGCCGCTCCCGGAGTGGCGGCAGCCGGAGCGTGATGCCGCTGACCCGGTAGAAGAGGTCCTTCCGGAAGTGATCGGTCTGCAGGAAGCGGGTGATGGGCAGGTGCGTCGCCGAGATGAGCCGCACATCAGCTTCGAGCAGCTGTTCGCTGCCCAGCCGCTCGAACTCGCCGTACTCGACCGCCCGGAGGATCTTGGCCTGAGCCACGGCGCTCATGTCGGCGATCTCGTCGATGAAGAGCGTTCCGCCGTCGGCCAGCTCGAACTTGCCCTTCACCCGCCGTTCCGCACCCGTGAAGGCGCCGCGTTCGTGCCCGAAGAGCTGGCTGTCGAGCAGGGTGTCGGAGAGCGCCGCGGCGTTGAACTCGATGAAGGCGGCCCGGGCCCGCTTCGAAGAGTTGTGCAGGGTGCGGGCGAGCAGCGACTTCCCGGTGCCGGTCTCCCCGAGGATGAGCACCGGCAGGTCGGTACGTGCGGCGATCGACGCGAGGTGGAGACAGGTCCGCATCGCCTCGTCGTCGGTGTGGAAGTCGGCGAGGGTCGCATGCAGGTCGGGGCGGCGGTCGGTCATGGCGGGGGGGGATCGGCCAGATTCTCGCGCAGGGCGCGGATCGGCTCCACGGCGTAACTGACTAGCGAGCGCCGGCCCACGACGATATCCGCCAGGCCGCCCATCCCCGCCAGCAGCGGCCGAGGCTGGCCGCGTACCCGGATGGAGTCGCCGCGGAGATCCACCAGCGCCCGGAAGGCGGTGCTGTCGTTGCCCTGCACGCCCGAGGGGCCGAGCCAGCGCACGGTGCCCAGGTGGACGCCGTAGCGCTGATACGGGAAGGCGTCGAAGCGCAGCTTGACCTGCTGCCCCGGCCGGACGGTCGGGACGCCGGACTGCGGCAGGGCGAACTCCGCCTCGAGGCGGTGACCGGCGCACGCCACCTCACTCAGGATCTGCCCCTCGCTCACGATCGCGCCGGGCGAGCCGACGTGGAGCCGCAGCACAGCGCCATCACAGGGGGCCACGACCACCAGCCCCTGCTCGGTCAGATTCACCAGATCGCCCCGCAGAGCGGAGATCCGGATGCGGGCCGTCTCGATATTCTCCGCCAGGCCGCGCCGGGTCTCGCGGTATTCGAGATCGCGGGCTTCCCCGTCGCGGGCGAGGCGCGCAATCGCGGCACGGGTATCCACCAGGTCATTGGTGGCGACCTGCACATCCTCCGCCAGTGTGGCGGCCTCGATGTCGAGCCGGGTGGCGTCGAGGCGAGCGACCGAGCCGGAGCGCATGCCGGCGAGCGCACTGTCGGCAAGCTGGCGGGTCTGCGTCAGGCGGTGCTGTTTCGAGGCGATCATCCGCTCGAGAAACGCCTCTCGCGCCCGGAGCCGCTGGTCCTCCGCCTGATCGGACCGCTGGCGGGTCTCGTACTGGCTGGCGGCGATCCGCAGCCGCTCCTCGTCCGTCCGGCGCTGCGCCTCGAGGGTACGGAGCTCGCTGGAGCGATCGCTGAGCGGGGCCGAGCGGATGATCATGAGCACCGCGCCACGCGCGACGGGATCACCCTCGTGGACCCGCACCTCCCGCACCGTCCCCTCCTTGAGCGCGCGCACCGGATCGGCGCCATCGCGGGGGACGAGCAGGAAGCGGCCCGACACCGTCTCGGGCACCTGCACCACCAGCGCCACCACGATCGCCACCGCGAACAGGGTGATCGCCATGTAGGCGAGGCCTCGCGCCGCCCAGTGCGGGGGCGTGGTGTCCAGGTAGGCGGTCTCGGAGTCCCAGGGCATCGTGTCGCGCTTACAGCCCGAGCTGCTGGCTGACGAGGAAGTAGTACAGTCCCTGCCGCTTCATCAGGTCGTCGTGGGTGCCCTGCTCGACCAGCCGGCCCTGTTCGAGCACCAGGATCAGGTCCGCGTCGCGCACCGTGCTGAGCCGGTGGGCGATCACGAACGAGGTCCGCCCCTCGAGCAGCTGGTCGATGTTCTCCTTCACCGCGCGCTCCGACTCGGTGTCCAGCGCGCTGGTGGCCTCGTCGAAGATCAGCACCGGCGGGCGGGGATAGATCGCGCGGGCGATGGCGATCCGCTGCCGCTGCCCGCCGGAGAGGCCGATGCCGGATTCGCCGATGCGGGTGTCGTACCCGAACGGCAGCCGCTCGATGAACTCGCGGGCATTCGCGACCTGGGCGGCCCACATGACCTGGTCGAGGTCCGACTCCTCCTCGCCGAAGGCGATGTTGCGGGCGATGCTGTCGTCGAAGAGGTGGTTCTCCTGCAGCACGAAGCCGATCTTGCGACGGAGATCGCGGTAGTTGAGCGTGCGCAGGTCGACCCCGTCGTAGAGGATCGTCCCCTCGGTCGGCTCCAGCAGTCCCGCCAGGCACTTGATGAGAGTGGTCTTGCCGGAACCACTCCGGCCCACGATGGCGACCATGGTGTTGGGCGGCACCTCGAAGCTGAGGTCGTCGAGGATGGGCGCCGACTCGGGACCGCCGTAGCGGAAACCGACGTGGCGAAACGCGATGCGGCCCTCGAGCGACTTTACCGGTATCAGCCGGCTGTGATCGGCGCCCTGCTCAGGCTCCTGCTGGAAGATGTCGTCCAGCCGGTTCAGGTAGACCTGGGCGAGCTGCAGGTTGTCCCAGCCGGTGAGCAGCGTGAGGATCGGCTGGTTGGCGAGGGCGACCAGCGCGTTGAACGCCACCAGCGACCCGATGGACATCGCGCCATGCATCACCTGCTGGGCGCCGACCAGCAGGAACAGCACGACGGACAGCAGGGTGACCGTGTGCACCACCCCCTGATAGCCCATCAGGGTGAAGTCGGCGCGGAACCGCTTGCGCGCCACGCTGTGGAACTGGCGCAGCATCAGGTCGCGGAAGGCGTGCTCCGCGCCCAGCGACTTGACGGTCTCGATCCCCTTGATCGCATCGACCTGGAAGGACTGGTAGCGGCCGTACGCCTCCTCCAGCTCGGAGTAGAGCGGGCGCAGCCGGCTCGAGGCGTAGCGCATCAGCAGGATCAGGAGCGGCGCGGTCGAGAGAAAGACCAGCGTCAGCGTGGTGCTGTAGAGCAGCATGAGCGTGAGCGCCGCCAGCAGCTGGGCCACCGCCGTCAGCGAGGCCACGCCGTGCTCCACCATGAACTCGCGGATGAGCCAGATGCCGTTCAGGCGCCGCTGGATGTCGCCGGTGCGCCGGGTGGTGAAGTAGTGCATCGGCAGGCCCAGGAGCCGCCGGGTGAGGAAGTCGAGGGAGGCGGCATCGATGCGCACCGCGGTCCAGCTCAGGAGATAGCGCTGGACCAAGGTCGCAATCAGCGTGAAGCCCACCACCCCCGTCATCCCCACGATCAGGATCTGGAGCAGGGTGATGTCCCGCTCGACCAGCACCCGGTCGACGATGACCTGGGTGAAGACCGGGATGACCATCTGCAGCGCACTCACGATGATCGCGAGGGCCACCGCCTGCGCCAGGTACTTCAGGTGCGGACGGAAGAAGGGCAGGAACCAGGAGATGCCGAGCCGGGTCTCCTCGTTCTGCGCAAAGGCGTCGGTGTAGTCGAAGAGGGCGGCGTAGCCGGTCCACTTCTCGAGGAAGACCTTGCGCGGGACCTTGCGCTTGCCGACCCCCGGGTCGGAGACCCGCACATGGTCGGGGGCGACGCCGTAGAGCACCACCCAGTGGTTGCCGTCCCAGTGCACGACGGCGGGAAGCGGAATCTGATCGAGATTGTCGGGAGAGGCCTTCACCGCCCGGGCCGCGAGCCCGAGCTCGTTGGCCCCTTCGCAGATGGCGCGCAGGCTCGCCCCATCGAGCCCGGTGTGCACCAGCTGGCGGATCCGCGCCAGGCTGATCGCCTTCCCGAAGTAGCGGCAGACGATCGCGAGGCTGGTCGCGCCGCAGTCCATCTCGTCGATCTGCCAGAGATGCGGGAAACGCCGGATCCGCCGGCCCTTCTTGACGAAGCGGCCCTCTTCATCCGCGAAGGGAGCGCCCGGGCCTGACTCGGGCTCTGGCGCTTCTCCAGCTCTCTCCGTGTCCGGTATCGCCCAGGTCTGCGTCAGGTCCTGATCGACCTGTTCCTCGCTGACCGTCTCCTGTCCGCGGACCTCGGCGGGCAGCAGCTCCTGGAAGAGATCGATCGGGATCTGCGCCGTGTGCTTGAAGTCGTACTGCGCCAGCCGGTCCTCGATCTCGGCACGGAATTCCGGGTGCCGCGTGAGCAGCTCGGCGTAGGTCTCCCGGGTGAGGCGGAGCAGCCGCGTCGGCGTCACCGATTCGACGGTGCCCTCCCGCGGCTGGTCGCGGAACACCGACTGTTCGCCGAAGAACTCCCCCTTCCGCAGGAACGCAACGTTGCGGCGCCGACCATCCACCCCGATGTGCACCCGGCAACGGCCCTCTTCGATGATGTACATCGGGCCCGGGGGATCCCCCTCGCGGACGATCGTCTCTCCGGCCTTCACCTCCACCGGCTCGAGCGCGCGCAGCAGGTCGGCCAGCGCCTCGGGGGGAAGCCGGCTCAGGGAGGAGAACTGGCGGAGGAAGTGCTGGAGGTGACGGTGCCGGGCCTGCAGCTTGAAATACTCGCGGACCTCGGGCCGCTCAGCGAGCAGGACCTCGAACAGCGACCGGTCGAGGCGCAGAACCTCGACGTCGGCGCTGGCCCGGACGGTGGCGGGATGGGTGCCGCCCTCGAGCAGGCCGGCCTCCCCGAAGCTGTCACCGGGGCGGAGGCCACCTAACGAGATCTCGTCACCGTTCTCGCCCAGCTTCACCATCCGGACGCGGCCGGAGCGCAGGACGTAGAACCCGTCCACCGGCTCGCCCTCGGACACGATAGTCTGCCCGAAGGTGTAGCTCGCGGGCTCGAAGCTCGCCGTCACCCGCTCCCGGATGTCAGGGGGCAGGAAGGCCAGCACCGGCAGGCCGTTCAGGACATCGGTTGCGGGCTCCATGGGGCGGCGGCTCAGAACACCGTGAGCCAGTGCACGCGGCGCTGCGCCTCGTTCGCGAGCGCCCGCGCAAAGAGCCGTCCGGCCGCGCGGTCCCGCAGCTCGGGATCGGACTCACCGGGCATGGTCTTCGAGAGCACCTGGAAGAGGGTCCAGCTCTCGCCGACGGCGGATGGACCGATCACGTCGCCCGCCATGGCGGACACGAAATACGGCTGCAGTGCCATGTCCAGCTCGTCGACGTAGAATCGCATGTCGGTCGCCTCCAGATGGGCACTGGCCGCAACGTCCTCGATGCTCTGCCCGTCATCCTTGAGACAGAGGGCCGCCTCGCGGGCCGGGCTGGGATCGGCAAAGGCGAGGGCCCGGCACTCGAGCCGGACCCATTCCATCTTGTGGTGCTGAATCTCGCGCCGGATCGCCTCATCGGTGATGGCTGCCTGACGGAACTCCTCTGCGCCTTCGAGCATCCCGGCAAGGAGGGGCAGTCGCGTCCGCGCATGGTCCGGGTCGAGACCTGGAGGAAGGCTGGCGGGAAGCTCCGCCTCTGCGGCGCTGGGAGTCAGGCGTCCGACCGCGGCCGCCACCGCCGCGTACTCGGCGCACTGCTCAGCGAGCCGATGCCCCAGCCCGGTGCAGCGGAGCTCCACCCGGATCGCTTCCGTGATCTCATCCCCGGCGGCGGCGCCCAGGCCGGTGAGACGATCGGCGAAGTGCTCCCGGTAGACCGTCCGCCGGATGCTCGCGAGCCACTCCGCCGCCGTGACCCCGCGCGCACGAAGCCACGCTTCGGTTTCCTCCGCCGTGATCAGCTCCCGGTCGTAGCGGAATTCCGCCGCGGCGGCATCGACCCGCTCCTCTAGCGCCTCGTCATCCAGGTGCGCGAAGTGACGGACCGCGGCAAGCCCGGCCTGGATCTCCTCGAGAAGATCCTGCCAATCGCCGCGCTCGTGAGTGAACAGCACCACGTCGCGCCACGAGAAGGTCTCGTGATCTACCTGGAAGACCGGCCCCGCGAAGAACTTGTCCATGCCTTCGATAACATGCGGCGAATCGGGGGTCTCGCAAGAGGCGAGTTCCCCTGCCCGGACCGGTGGACGAGTCGCGCCCGGCCCACCCAGTCCCGGGAAGGCCGCCGAGGCGAGCGCGCCTCGCCACGGCTCCGGAGGAGAATTGTGGCGCGGGGGCCCCCTACCGGAATCGCGGAAAGCACCGATAATTCAGTCATCAGCTGCAGAATCGAACCCTGATCAGGCCGGTGCCCGAGCGACCGGAGTCCGGCGGGAACGGACCCCGGTCCCAGCGACGTGGAGGAGCGCGATGGAATGGGTTGAGGAGTGGCGGATGGCGCTCAAGAGCGGAACCCTGCCGCGCAGGAAACGGTGGAAGCTCCTCGCCGGCGTGGTGACGTTCTACCTCGTGCGTGACATTCTGCTGTACATCGTGCTGCCCGCCTTCCTCTGGATCAAGGCCCGGTAACTCGATCATCGGCGACGACCGCCTCGATGAATCCCACCCCGCTTCACGAACTTCCCGCCCCTCCCTTCATACCACGCCCATAGCTTGCCACCATGCCATCCGCCAGCCAGGTGCGGGCTTCCGCCATAATTGCCTTTCGGGAAGAGCTCGCCCGGCTGCAGGCCGAGGGGGTGCTCGCACTCGATCCGGAGACGCTCGAGCGCCTCCGGACGCGCTACGACACGGAACTGGCCGCCCTCGCGGCGCAGGGAGATATCGACCTCACGCCCGCTACCGCCCGGCTCTCGACCGGCATGCGGGTCGCAACACTGCTCGGCACCATCGCACTCTCCGCGGCATACGCATTCTTTGTCAGCGCGCACTGGGGCCAGCTCTCGTTTCCGCTGCAGCTCTCCCTGGTGGCGCTTCCAACGCTCCTCCTGATTGCGCTGACCCACCTGGCCGCGCAACGGGAGCCCTCCGGGTACGTCGCATCTCTCCTCGCGACCGTCGCGGTGATCGCCTTCTTCACCAACCTCGCGACCCTCGGCGCGCTCTTCAATCTTCCCGACTCCCGCGCCGCACTGCTCACCGTGGGCGTCTTCGCCATGCTGCTCGCCTACGGATACGGGCTCACACTGCCGCTCATACTCGGTGTCGTCGGCGTCGGCGGATGGCTGTGGACGCTCGGGGCCATCCCGCTCGGACTCTGGTGGCGGGACGGCTTCGGCCTGATCGAGCCGCTCCTGCTGGTGGGATCGCTGGCGCTCCTCGTTCCGGCCCGCATCCGCCAGCCGGCTCAGTTCGCCGGCTGGTGGCGCGGCATGGGCGCAACGGTGCTGGTGCTTGGACTGCTGCTGGTGGAGCAGAACGGCCGGATGAGTGCCTTCACTTCCTTTGATCCCCACACCATCGAGATCGGCTACAAGCTGCTTGGCGCCGTGGTGCTGACGGGACTCGTGACCTGGGGCATCCGCCGCGATCACCGCCTGGTGATGCAGATCGGATCGGCGGGAGCCGTGCTCTTCCTCTTCCTGCGCCTGGTCGACTGGTTCTGGGCCCTGGTGCCGAAGTGGCTCTTCTTCCTGCTGGTGGGCGGCTTTGCGCTCGGCGTGCTCCTCGTGCTGAGGCAGCTCCGCCGAGTGCGCGTGGAGGCCAGATGAAGTGGGCGATCGCCGCCACAGCCCTGGTCGTCGTGGCCAACGGCGTGGTGCTCGTCTCCGAAAACCGCGCACGCGGGGCACCAGCAACCCTCACTGCGATCGAGGTCTGCTCGGCCAATCTCCTGGGCGGTGAGGGTTCGGACGATCCGCCGGCCATCCGGCTTGGCCTCGCCGCGGACTCGCCGTCGGTCGCTCAGGGGCTCGACTCGGCCGGACTCCGGGCGCTGGGCTTCAGTGAGGCAAGCGTGCTGGCGGCAGGCCGGCAGCGCGACTCCACCTTTTACTGGCCGCGGACCAGACCGGGCTGGGTCCGCCTCCGTCAGAACGACGATTCTCTCGGATCGTTCGCGGTCATCGAGGTGGCGCCCCGGCGGGCACAGCTCGCCGGCGACTCCACCTCCCTGATCCTCCGCGGCCTGATCACGTTCAGGGAACGGAGAAACGACCCGCCACCCGCATCCATTGCGGGCGGTGCGGGCCACGATCACGCCGCGATGGCACCCGCCCGCACCCCCGGCATTGTCTATCCCACGGTGAGCGAGGTGATCCCTGCCCTCCTGCATCTCGATCACGATCAGATCGCACAGCTACGCGCCAGCATCCCCGACAGCCTTGGCTGTTCAGTGAAGCAGCGGGTCCTGATCGCGAGTGGGGCGAACGGCAGGATCTGGGTGGCAGCACTGCGCTGACTCCGCTGTCACTGGCCCCCGAAGGCCGCCGACGGCATCTTGAGCCACTGCGGTTCCGTGGGCCATCAAGCCCTGCGATCGGTTGATGGGAAATCTCATCGCGCCTCACCAAGGCAAGGATCGAGATATGCGTCGGCTCACGCTTCTGCCTCTGCCTTTGCTCCTGCTCCTCGCGCCGCCGCTGCTGTCGGGACAAGAAGCCCCCCGGTGGCGGGTTCATGACATGGCGCGGCCGCGGCCGGCAATCGCACCTCCGGCCGCATCAGCCGTCCCCGCGACGCCGCCGCCCAATGCGGTCGTGCTCTTCGACGGCACGAGCCTGTCCCACTGGGTCGGTGCGGACGGAAAGCCGCCCCGCTGGATCCTGCGAAAGGGCTACTTCGAAGTCCGGCCCGGTGCCGGTACGCTGATGACGGTCGACTCATTCGGCGACATGCAGCTCCATCTGGAGTGGGCCGCCCCCCTCCCGGCGAAGGGCGCCGGACAGGATCGGGGCAACAGCGGAGTGTTCCTGATGGGGCGCTACGAGTTGCAGGTGCTGGACTCCTACCGGAACAACACGTACGCCGATGGACAGGCGGGAGCGCTATACGGCCAGCACCCGCCGCTCTTCAACGTGTCCCGCGCCCCCGGGCAATGGCAGAGTTACGACGTCTTCTTCCGCCGCCCCCGCTTCGACGCAGGAGGGGGTCTCCTCTCGCCGGCGCGGGTTACGGTGCTGCATAACGGCGTGCCGATCCAGAACAACGTGGAGCTTGTCGGTCCGACGTCATGGCTCGCGCGCCTCCCCTACGTGGCCCATCCCGACCGTCTCCCCATCGGGCTGCAGGATCATTCGTTCTCAGTCAGGTTCCGGAATATCTGGGTGCGTCCGCTTCCCGAGGGCGACGCGCCGCCGCCGCCGATCGCGACTCGAGCCGTCCCCGACAGCGGGCTCCAGGGCTTCGTCGGCAGCTACGGCGTCAGTTGGGGCAAGGCAAAGGTCACCCTGGTCGACGGGCACCTCTGGATCGATATGGGGGAGGGACCGATGGTCCTGAACCCAAATGCCGAGTCGAAGTTCTCGATCGAAGGGGTGGATGCGGATGTCGGCTTCGTTCGAGATTCGGCCGGCGCGGTGACGGCATTGACCGTGGACGTCGGCGGGGAGACGTATCGCTACCCACGGCAGCGCTAGCCCTGCAGGACCGCGTGTCACTACCTGATCGGCTGTCACGTGAAGGAAGGCGGTGCGGCAACGGCCCCTGACTCGGCACCTCCTTCATCCCGCATTCATGCATTCCCGCACCATTCCGCGATACTCTCCACGGTACCTATGACACCGCCCCCGCCCACCTCCAGCCTGCCACATTCGCTCTGGCTCCAGGAGATCGCCGGAGATCAGCCGGACGCGCCACCCCTGTCGGGCGCAATCACCGCCGACGTGGCGATCGTCGGCGCCGGCTACGTCGGGCTCTGGACCGCGCTACGGATCAAGGAGCTCGAGCCGGCCTGTGACGTGGTGGTGCTGGAACAGGGCCGGGCAGGATATGGAGCTTCCGGACGCAACGGCGGATTCGTACTCGCCTGGTGGCCCAAGCTCGCTTCGCTGACCCGCCTCATCGGCCCGGACGAGGCGGTCAGACTCTGTCAGGCATCGGAAGACGCGATTGCCGAAATCCGCGACTTCTGCGACACCCACAATATCGACGCGGACTTCCGCCAGGGCGGCTGGCTCTGGACCGCGACCAGCCGCGCCCAGTTCGGCGCGTGGGATGCCCTGCTCCGGCTCTGCGCCCGCAAGGGCATCACACCGTATCAGCCCCTCTCACCCGCCGAGGTCGCGGCGCGCAGCGGATCCGCGGCGCACCTCGCCGGCGTCATGGAGACCAAGGCAGCGATCGTGCAGCCCGCCGCGCTGGCGCGCGGACTGCGCCGGGTCGCGCTCGAGCGCGGGGTCCGGCTCTTCGAGCACACGCGCATCCGCCGCTTCACTCGAGGGAGACCGGTGACGCTCGTCTCGGATGCCGGTTCGGTACGGACCGACCGGCTGGTCATCGCGACCAACGGCTGGGCGGCGAGCCTGCCGGAACTCGGCACCTCACTCGCCGTGATCTCGAGCGACCTGGTCGCGACGGCGCCGGTGCCGGAGATCCTCGGGCGCCTCGGCTGGGAGCGGGACCTCGGCATCACCGATTCACAGACGATGGTCGATTACTATCGCGTGAGCCGGGACGGTCGGGTGGTCTTCGGCAAAGGCGGCTGGACCATCGCGCTCGGCGGCAGGATCGGCGCGGCCTTCGACCACAGTCCCGAGCGGACCGCCGAGGTCACTGCCGACCTCCATCGCTATTACCCCGCCCTCGCCTCGGTGCCGGTCACCCATGCCTGGTCGGGGCCGATCGACCGCGCCCCCATGGGCTTCCCGCTCTTCGGCCGCCTCGGTGGCCGGGAGCACATCGTCTACGGTGTCGGCTGGAGCGGGAACGGAGTGGGACCCA
This sequence comes from Gemmatimonadales bacterium, assembly GCA_036741755.1. Lineage (GTDB taxonomy): Bacteria > Gemmatimonadota > Gemmatimonadetes > Gemmatimonadales > GWC2-71-9 > JADJOM01. Next base: position 10,664 of record DAINRP010000022.1, on the reverse strand, counting down.
GCGTGCTCGGCGGGAAGATCCTCGCGAGCCTCGCGCTCGGGCGGCGGGACGAGTGGGGGACCACGCCCCTCATCGATCGCTCGCAGGGCCACTTCCCCCCGGAGCCGATTCGCTACCTTGGCGCCCACCTGGTGCGCGCGGCGGTGGTACGGAAGGAACGCGCGGAGAATCGGGATGAGCGCCCCTCCTGGCTCGCCACGCGTATCGCCGCGCTCGCGCCGGCCGGGCTCGAAGACAAGAAGTAGCGACGCTCAGTCCGCCGACGCCAGCCGGGAGAACCGGCGGTTGGAGCCGGGAAAGTCCAGCCCCATCGCCGCGGCGAAGACCACGAAGATCACCCCCGCCCATCCGAGCAGCGCCGGCGTCGGCTCACTGAACCCCGCCTGACTCGGCGCCATCGGGATCATGGTACAGACGATCCCCGACAGTAGCGTCCCGACCGCAAACCACTGATAGATCCGCAGCCCGCCAACCACCGGGGTCTGCGGCTCCCCGCGATACGACTCCTCCACAAACCGGGCGCACCCCGAGAGCATGAAATAGACGCCGAGCAGGAGCGAGTCCGGGGCTGCGAGAGTGCGAAGCCGCACGAGGACCAGCCCGAGCATCAGGTTTCCCGCGATCGAATAGAGCGGGGTCGGGAAGACCGGGACATCGGTGAGGTTGGCGAGATGGGTGACGCGGCTTCGCCGGTGGCGGTAGCGGATCCCCGCGCTGGCAGGCGCGGGACCGCCATGACAGCAGCCCTGCACCAGACAGCGCAGCCGGCCGAGTATCTGGATCCAGGGCGCCGCGAGGGCGAACGCCGCCATGAGCGGCATGATCGCCCCGCCGATCAGCGGCGAGGTCACGACTCCCAGAATGCCGCCGATCAGTCCGCCATACCAGCCGAAAGGCCGGAGCAGCCGCGACGATCCCTCCAGCACCTGCGCGTAGACTCCCGCACCGCAGAGGATCCACACGCCGACGTAGACCGCTGCCAGCTCCCGGCCCGGGCCGGCCGCGCTGCCCGCGACCAGGAGCCCCACCATGGCGGCGGTACCGGCATACAGCCCGTGATTGATGAACCGTACTGGCCCGATCCGCCACTCCCGCCAGGAATTGGCGAGCCGCTCGGTGGCTCGCCTGACAACCGCCCAGGTACGATCGAGATGGCCGAGCGGGAGATAGAGCGCGGCACCCGCGGCGGCGTCGAGGAGCGTGTGGTGCCCCGTGCCGATGGTGCTGAGGATGATGAGTGCCGCCCAGCCCCAGACGAGCCGCTGCACCCGGATTCCGCGGTCCGCGGTCCAGGCGCGCGCGGCGAGCATGGGCCAGAGCACATGGAAGGCGGGGAAGGCGGCCACGCTGTTGGAATGCGTCTGTTCCGCCGCCAGCAGCGAGCCGATCCAGCTAGTTGCCTCGAACGGGCGGTGCACCGCCACCACCGGGATCAGCAGCCAGCAGAGTGTCACCACCACCGTCGCCACGAGACCGCTCGCAGCAAAGGCCGCGAGGGCTCGGCGGGAACGCGCAGCGAAGACGGCGAGCGGCACCATCAGATACGCGCTGGCATACGGCAGTTCCATCCACGGCCAGACCGGCCACCGCTCCTCACCGGGAAGCATCGTCGCAAAGATGTCCGGCGGCTGCCCGATCGCCTGCACGGCGAAGTAGGCCAGCAGCCACGGCCCGAAGACCCAGACGAGCGTGGCGAGACGCTCCACCAGAGCCGGTGCACCGTCCCCGGAACGCGGCAGCGAGAGACGCGGCGGCGTCAGCGCCTCGACGCCGAATCGTCTCCGGAGATCATGCCGCTCGTGACCGAAGACCAGCGCGGCCATCGCCAGCCAGGTTACCGGCGTCACCAGCCAGAGTCCGGAAGCGGAACGGGCGTAGAGCGACGCGCCGAGCGTCACCAGCCCGAAGCCGATGTAGATCGGATTGCGAAGCCAGCGGAAGACACCTTCGCGCGCGAAGCGCGGCGGCGGAAAGGCGTTCATCGGGAGCCCGCGGCCGTGGCGGATGAGTCCCGCCATTCCGCTCGCGATCAACGCCAGGCCGATCAGGACGACGATACCCCCAGCGGCCGGGTTGCCGGTCGCAGGAAGGGGAATCATCGGCGCACTCCGTTCTGCCCAGACCACGAGCAGCAGCGGAACCCCGATCACGAAGATGGCGCCGTAGGCAGCGCGTTTCCCGAGGTCGAGCGGCGTCATCACCATGACACGACCTCATGGATGGCCCAGCCCTCGTCGAGCGGCGCGCCATCCCGGCAGAGCGTCCCACGATCGAGGCGCTTCCTCTCGCGCAGCTGCCGCACCGGACCGGCCAGCAGCGAATCCACCGCAGGCAGGTGCCGGGAGATCACCTGGAGCGCCCTCCGGTCGCACAGCTCCCGACCAGGAGAGAAGCGCAGTTCACGACCGTCGCTGAGGCCGCTGACGCCGCGATCATCGAGGATGGCGCCGGCCTCGAGAGCGCCATCGAGCCAGACCCATTGTCGCGGTGGGCCGCCGCTCCAGCCAATCCAGACCAGACTGTGCGACGGAGAGGGGCAACGCCCCCAGCGCAGATGATCGAACGGCAGGGTCCATGGCAGCCGGGTCATCGTGAGGCACTCGGCGTACCCCCGGCCGATGAACCTCTCACCGCCGAGTTCGACGGTCGCGCTTGCGCTGGGGAGGAGACAGGCCCAGTGCAGGCGGCCGGCCGCGTCGTCGAGGAGTGTGGCTTCGATGGGAGCGGCTTCGCGCCGCCACTCGCCGGCGATACGAAGGCCGTCGTGGCGAAACCGGATCGCCTCCCCGGCATGCTCAGGGAGCAGGACCTGCGACCAGGCGGTCGCTTCTGTGGGGGATGCACCGGGACGCGCGAGCAGCGTCGAGGCAAACTGCACCGTGACACCCGCCCACTCGAGTGCAGCGGCGTAGGCGATCAGGGCGGTCCCCTCTTCGGTGACCAGATCGAGATACCACTTCGTCAGGCGGAACATGGGAGGGACCTCTCCCGATGGCCACGTTGTCTGCCCGTCTACGGCACCAGCTTCGCCTCGGTGAGGTGCCGCTTCACCCAGTCCACCCAGAGCCGCGCCCGTTCCATCGCATTCACCGGATCGGCGGAGGCGTGGGTGCGTCCGGTGAAGCCGATGAACTCGGTCTCGACGCCGTTGTCCTTCATCGCGCGATACAGCGCGAACGCCTGCGTCGGCGGCACCCGGAAGTCCTCCATGTTCGACATCACCAGCGTCGGCGTCCGGATGTTCCTGGCGTAGGTGATGGGTGACTGGGCCCGGTAGGCCTTGAGGTTGTCGCCGGTCCACGGCGAGCCGCCGAAGGCGTAGCGGATGGTCACGCTGCCATCGGCGAAGTTGTACATGTCCTCCCAGTCGGTCACCGGGGCGCCCGCCATCGCCGCCTTCCACTCGCCGGGATAGTTCCCGATCAGCCAGCTGGTCATGTAACCACCGTACGACCAGCCCGTGACCGCCGTGCGGGTCCGGTCCACGTAAGGCCGTGCCCGCAGCATCGCCACGCCCGCCATCACGTCGCGGCCGGGGCCCGCCCCGGCATCGCCCACGATTGCGCTTTGAAAGCTGTTGCCGAGATTGTCGCTGCCGCGGTAGTTGGGCTGGAAGACAACCCACCCCTCTGCCGCCATGAGCTGCACCAGTGACGAGAAGGAGAGCTTCGAGGCCGATGTCGGCCCGCCGTGAATCAGCAGCACCAGCGGGTACTTCTTGTCCGGGGCGAAGTCGGGCGGCAGGGCCACGACGCCATCCATGTCGAAGGCATCCGACTTCCAGGTCACCCGCTCGAGCTTCCCGAAGGTGATCTCGCTCGCCCAGGCGTTGAAGTCGGTGAGCCGGCGCGGCTTCGCGTCCGGCGTGTCCATGACGTAGAGCTCCGAGGGCCGGTCGGGCGTCGTCGCCGTGAAGGCGATGACGGGACGCTCGGTGGCAACCGCGATGTCATACCCGAAGGCGCCATTGATGACGAGGCTGCCGGTATCGAGGCGCCTCGCGGGGCCGCTGACCGGCTGGACCCAGGCGCCCACGCCCGTACGGTCATTGCCGACCACGAGCAGCGACTTCCCGTCAGGCATCCACTGGGCGCCGAAGAGGTTCCGGTCGAGCGCGCGGGTGAGGCTCCGCCCGCTGCCGCCATCCGTCGCCGCGACCCAGACCTCGTTCTCCCAGCCCAGATCGCCCCGCCCTTCCCGCGGATACCAGTAGGCGATCGACTTACCGTCGGGGGAGAAGACCGGGTTGTTCTCGAAGCGGCGGGCCGCTGTCAGCGGATGGATCGCTCCCGACGCGACATCGAGCAGCTCCACGTGCACCGAATCGAGCTTGCCGCTCTCCGGCGCGACGACCTGCGCAAAAGCGATCATCTTGCCATCGGGCGACCAGCTCAGCCCCGAGGGCGGGCTGCCGGGAGGCAGCACGAATTCCAGCGTCCACGCCCCGCTGGTGAGCCGCTGCATCTTCCCGTCCGCCACCTGCACCAGCCAGATGTGCTGCGGCTGGAGGCGCTGCCGGAGGAACAGGTCCTGATCGCCGACGGTGAATGTCGTGAGGAACTTCGCCTCGCCCTCACGCTTCGGGGCTTCGTCGCTGGCGCCGTAGGCGATCGCGCCACCGTCGGGGCGCCAGCTGAACTGCTCCACCCCTGTCGGGTGCGCGGTCAGGCGACGGGTCTCGCCGCCGTTCATCGGCATGAGCCAGATCTGGTTCTGGTGCGCCGAGTCGGGTGCGAGAAAGGCGAGGGTATGCCCGTCGGGGGAAAAGCGCGGGAAGCTGACCGAACGCCGCTCGAAGGTGAGCTGCCGTGTCGTGCCGGCGGCGACGTCCACGGCGTAGAGTTCCGACTCGCCCTTGTTGCGTTCGTAGTTCGGGCGGGAGACGATGACCACCGCCGTGCGCCCGTCAGGCGAGAGTTCGACTCCGCCGACACCCACGATCTTGCGGACATGTTCGAGGGTGAAGGGCTGCTGGGCGGCGAGCGGCGCTGCCGCCAGGACGATGACCAGCAGCGAACGCAGTGCGGTTCGAAACGATGTCATGACGAGGGCTCACGACTGAGAGGGAACCGCGACGGTCGTCGCGGGTCGACAGCTACTGGGAGAAGACTCCCGTCCCTCGCAGGAGAGCGAGGGGACTACTGCCTCACGATGCGGCTCATCCAGGCGTCGCCATGATAGGTGCGCTCGACGACCAGTGCACGTTTCAGGTCGGAGGAGACGCCCACGCCGGCCACCGGCCGGGGAATGATGCCGAGCCGCCTGATCTCTCCCGGGCCGCGGACCTGGTTGAGTGCGACCGACTCCTGGGTAGGCCTAGCCTGGAAGAGCAGCGAGCCATCACTCAGGAATCGTGCGCTGCCCCCCTCCGCGTAGCTGCGGGCCCACATGACGGGTTCCCCGCCATCGATGGGCACGACCGCGACCCCGAGACTGTCGTTGGTGCCGGCGTTCCATCCAAGCATCATCAGGCGCTGCCCCGCGGGATCGGCATCAAGATCGAACACCCCCTCGAACCATTTGGGGACGGCAATCTCCGTCCGCTTCCCCGCCCGGTCCACCACGACCCGGTCACGGGTCGGGACGATCCACGCCCACCCGCCGTCGACCGGCGTGACACCGAGCGCGAGCGAGTCAGGAATATCAAAGCCGCCGGGACGGGGCCCGGTGCGCACATCGATCAGCCCGGTATGCAGCCCCGCCGGCGTCTGCGAGCCGTACAGCACCGTGACGGAGTCCACCCACGACACGCCACGAATCTTGCCGGTCAGATTCAGCTGGGTCTCTGCTCCGCCTTCGAACGGCATGACCGAGTAGCGGACCTCGCTCTGTCCGGTCGTGGAGGGAAGCGTCCGCCCGAGCAGCACCCGTCCACCATCGGGGGAGATGCCGGCGAGGATCCTGGTGGAGCTGCGGAGCCGGCTCTTGTCGGGCGTGAACTTGCCGGCGAGGCCATCGGCGAGACTGACCGCCCAGAGTTCATCGTCGCTGGTACCGTCGTCGATGACCAGCGTGCCGCCATCGGCGGTGACGCTGAAGTTGTTGAACAGCCCGGACAGCAGGGTATCCTGACGGGTCGCGAGGTGGCCGTTCTCGGGATCGATCCCCATCCGCACGATCGACTCGAACCCGATGCCGGAGCGGGAAAGCCAGAGTGCATCATTCGTGATCCGCCCGGGGCAGGTGCAGGAGTTCACCACCTGATCGGCGACCTTGCCGCTCCGGTCGAAGACCTGCCACCGCCCCCGCCCCGCCTGCACCACGAGCGCCACGATCCAGCGGCCGCTCGGCATGACGCTCAGGCCGGTGACGCCCCCGCCCGGCCCCGCGATGCGGATACTGTCCGCGACGACGCCGACGAGGTTGGTGACCTTCACGTAGAACACCGAGTCAGGCGTCACCTGGGGAGCCACCAGCAGCGAATCGCCGCCGGCCCAGAACATCGCGGCGCCGGAGGTGAGGTAGCGCGGCGCGCCACCGAGTGCCGAGACCAGATAGGTCCCCCAGCGGCCGTTGACCGTGCCCAAGAAGATCAGGTTGCGGCGATCGGGACTCCATTCGAGTCCGTACGCGGCGCTGGCCCCCGTGAGGATCTTGTGCGTCGCCGTGCCACCGACGTCCTGGATCTCGACGTCGTAGCCGCACAATCCCCCCGGGCAGTGCCGCGTGATGTAGGCGAGCTGCTTCCCGTCCGGCGTGATGGCGGAGGCGAACACATCTCCGCTGAAGGTGAGCTGGGCCCGGTCGCGGAGCGCGTAGGCCGCCTCACGCCTGCCGAGCTTCCCGGTCGCGAAGAGATAGCCGGCGCCGCCGATCAGGAGCAGCAGCAGCATGCCAACGACCATCGGCCACGCCGAACGCCGGGCACTCGGCGCCGCAGCCACCGCCGCAGTGGTTGCCACTGTTTTCAGATCCAAGGCGCGCGCGAAGTCTCCCGCTGTCGCGAACCGGTCCGCGGGCGTCTTGTCGAGCGCCTTGGCCACGGCCGCGTCGATCGCCTCCGGCACCGAGGCGCGCACCACCCGCAGGTGCGTCGGCCGCTCGGTCATCAGCTTGGCGATCATCGCCTGGGCGTTCGGGCCGGTCACCGGCGGCTCTCCCGCCAGCATTTCATAGAGTACCGCGGCCAGCGAATAGAGATCGCTCCGGGCATCGAGCTGCCGGTCACCCGTCGCCTGCTCGGGGCTCATGTACTGCGGGGTGCCGAGGGAGAGGCCGGTTTCGGTGAGCCGGTTGCCTCCGGCCTCCTTCACGGCGAGGGCGATGCCGAAGTCGGTCAGCATCGCCTCCCCTTCCTGAATCAGGATGTTCTCCGGCTTGATGTCGCGGTGCACCACCCCCTGGCGATGGGCGTAGTCGAGCGCGCTCGCCACCTGCTTCGTGATGGCCACCGCCTCCTCGAGGCCAAGCTGCTTCTCCTTGTTGAGCTTGTCGCGGAGCGATTCGCCCCGCACCAGCGGCAACACATAATAGAGGAAACCGTTTGCCGCCCCGGAATCGATCAGCGTGAGGATGTGCGGATGATCGAGCTTTGCCGTAATCTTGATCTCGGTGAGGAACCGTTCGTCACCGAGCACCGCACCGAGTTCGGGGCGGAGCACCTTGAGGGCGACCTCGCGGTCGTGCTTGAGATCGGTGGCGAGGTAGACGGTCGCCATGCCGCCGGCGCCGAGCTGGCGTTCGATGCGGTAGCGATCGGAGAGGGCAGTTTCGAGTCGGACGGAATCAGTGGTCATGGGGCTTCAAGATGGCGGGCAAGCGAATAGAAGGCTAGATCGCTCGCCCATCATTCATCCCAGTCGCGCCAGTCGACCTTGTGGACGGCGAGGTAGCGATCGACGGCCTGCCCGAGGGTCGGGAAGAAGTTCTCCGTGCCGAGCCGGGTGAAGAGACCGTACCGCTTCAGGCGGTCCTTCACCGGGCCCTTCATCTCTGCGAAGCACAGGTCCATCCCCGCCCCATGGAGATCCTGGTCCAGATCGGCCAGGACGTCGGCCGCGGTGACGTCTACATCGGTGACGGGCTCGGCCGCCACGACGACCCACTTCGTCGGCGTCGGCGCCTCCGCCACGGCGCGGAGGACGTGATCGTGGAAGATCCCAGCATTGGCGAAGAACAGCGGCGCATCCCAGCGGAATAGGACCAGGCCGGGTATCCGCCTGGCCTCGGGATGGCGGGAGATGTCGTGATAGCCCTTCATGCCGTCAACTCGGCCGAGCACGGCGTCGTAGGGACGCCACGCGCGCCAGATGAAGGCGAGAAGCGCCACGCCGACGGCGATGAAGATGCCCTGAATCACGCCGAGCAGAGCGACACCCAGAAAACACACGATCGACAACAGGAACTCGCTGCTCCGAAGGTGGTAGAGGCGCAGCACGCCGCGCACCTCGACCAGGGCCACGGAGGCGGCGATCACCACCGCGCCGAGTGCGGCGACAGGAACGCTGGCAACCAGGCCGGGCGCGACGGCGAGCAGCAGCGCGATACAGCCCGCGCCGACCAGGCCGGTGAGCTGCGTCCTGGCGCCGGCCGCCTCCGCCACCGGGGTGCGAGAGGCGCTGCTGCTCACCGCAAACCCATGGAAGAGCCCGGCCGCGACGTTGGCAGCCCCCAGCGCCAGCAGCTCCTGATTGGTGTCAACATCCTGCCTGCTGCGCAGGGCGAACGCGCGCGACAGCACGCTCATGTCGGCAAAGGCGACCAGCGCGACCGCGGCCGCACCGGCGATCAGGGCGCGCAGGTCCTCCACTGAGACCGCGGGGATCTGGAAGGCCGGCACCCCTTGAGGCAGTGTCCCGACCACGGCGATGCCGGTGCGCGGTGCCAGCCCGAAGATGGCGGTTGCCAGCGTCGCACCGACCACAACCAGCAAGACGCCGGGGATTCCTGGCCTCAGCCGCTTCAGCACGAATATCGCGACAAGGCAGGAGAGACCGATCACGGACGCCGTCCCGTTGATCTCGCCCTGCAGCACACCCTGCAGCAGTCGCTTCACCTCCTGTATGAGGTTGTTGCCCTTCGCCGAAAACCCGAACAGCCTGGGAAGCTGGCCGACCAGAACGGTGAGCGCGATGCCGTTGAGATATCCGTACCGGATCGGCTTGGAGATCAGGTCGGTGATGAAGCCGAATCCCGCCAGTCCGGCTGCGATGCAGAGACCACCAGAGAGGATGGCCAGCATGCCAGCCAGCGCCACCGCCCGCTCGGGATCGCCGGCGGCCAGCGGCAGCACCGTCGCGGCGATCAGCGCCGCCAGCGCGGAATCAGGCCCGAGCACCAGGATGCGGCTCGGACCGAAGATCGCGTAGGCGACCAGCGCAGGAATGGTGGCGTACAGGCCATTGATGGCGGGGAGTCCGGCGGCCTGCGCGTAGCCCATTCCCGCGGGAAGCAGGATCGCGGCGAGCACCAGGCCGGCGACAACATCCTTGGCCAGCCACGCCGCCTCGTAGGTGCGCAGCACGGTGATCCCGGGCAGCCAATGCGCCAGGCCGCGCGGGATCGGCTCACGGGCGAAAGAGCTGTTGGGGGGAGGTGAGGTCACGCGCCGAGCCTTTCGAATGTCGCTCGCATGGTGGGAAGCATAGGGAGGCTCTCTCCAGGGACAACACCCCGGTCCGTCCCACCTTGGCGCCCGCCGAACCGGGTCGTATATAACCTATAGGTTATGCAACGGATTCCCGTGGGCCGCATGGCCCCCGCGCACCTCGGTACGACCTTCGCGGCGCTCGCTGAGGCCACCGAGTATCTGGTCGGCTACCGGGAGTTCCGGGCGGGCAATTTCCAGCGCCTCGATGCCCTGCTCGATGAAATAAGGGCCACCGCCGGACTCCGCCCGCGCACCACCGCGACCACTCGTCAGGCAGCCCGAAGGAGACGCCCATGATCGACACACCCCAGATCATCCAGACCACCGCTCAGACCACCGCCGTCATTCACCTCACGATTCCGCGGGCAGAAATACAGCAGGCCATGGGTCCGGCGATCGGCGAGGTAATGGCTGCCGTTGCCGCCGCGGGTGTCACCCCGACGGGCCCGATCTTCTCACAGCACTTTCGGATCACGCCGGAGACCTTCGACTTCGAAGTGGGCGTTCCCGTCTCCGCGCCGGTGAAGCCGGCGGGCCGGGTGCGGCCGAGCCAGCTTCCCAGCACAAGGGTGGCGCGCACCATCTACCATGGCGGCTACGAGGGGCTCGGCGCTGCATGGGGCGAATTCGAAGCCTGGCTCAGGTCCCATGGCCACTCGCCGGCGCCGAATCTCTGGGAGTGCTACGTCGCGGGTCCGGAGTCGGGCCCCGATCCCGCCGGCTGGCGGACTGAACTCAACCGGCCGCTGGTGCGCTGAGGAGGACCGAAGAACTCCCAGCACAATGACGCCGACGTCCTCTTCATGTTGTAGCGCGGCCGCGACGCACCCTGAGAAGAATCCGGAAACGCGAGATTATCTCCTTTCAATTACGGGACTTAGACCGGACGTCTGTCGGGCACATCGATTGCCCCTGGAGAGCCCTCGAGCGCCAGGACCCACGCCGACGCTGTTCACTATGGGGTCGCCCACGAGGTGCGACTTCATGACGATCAGCAAACTGCCGGGTACTTCGGCTACAGTTCTGGCGCTTGCCACCTTGCTTGCCTGTGACATTCGCCACTGGTCCCTGAGGT
>DAINRP010000021.1:0-23285 GCA_036741755.1 Gemmatimonadales bacterium | reverse complement strand
GGTCAGGCTGAATTCGACTTCCTCCGAGGGCTCGTCCGCGAGCGCTCCGCCATCATGCTCGAACCAGGAAAGGAATACCTGGTCGACAGCCGGATGATGCCGCTGCTGCGTGAGGCGGGCTTCCCGTCGACGGTCGAGTTGTGCGCCGCCCTGCGGGCCGCACCGCATGGGGATCTCGAGCGCCGGGTGGTCGAGGCGATGACGACCAATGAGACCAGCTTCTTCCGCGACGTCCACCCCTTCGATGCGCTGCAGACCCGCCTGCTGCCCGAGCTGATCGCGGCGCGTGCGACCGAGCGGAAGCTCCGCTTCTGGAGCAACGCCTGCTCCAGCGGGCAGGAGGCCTACAGCCTCGCGATGCTGCTGGCGGAACACTTCCCGCGCCTGCGGGACTGGGACGTCAGCATCCTCGCCACCGACATCTCCCGCGCCATGGTGCAGCGAGCCAGCGAGGGGGTCTACGGCCAGATGGAACTGAACCGAGGGCTGCCGGCGGCGCTGCTGCTCAGGCACTTCCAGCGCGTCGGAACCCACTGGCAGGTCAAGCCCGAGCTGCGTCGCCTGGTACAGGCACGGGAGATGAACCTCACGATGGCCTGGCCTCCCTTGCCGCGATTCGATGTGATCATGCTCCGGAACGTGCTCATCTACTTCGACCTCGAGACCAAGCGGAGCATCCTTCGCCGAACCCGGCAGGCGCTCCGCTCCGATGGATGCCTCATTCTCGGCAGCGCGGAGACGACCGTCATGGTGGATGACTCCTGGGCGCGGGTCGCCTGCGGTGCCACCGTGGCCTATCGCCCCGCTGCCGACCTGGCGCGCCCGGTGCCGAGACCGGCGGGAGTTGGCGCATGAGAATCCTTGCCGTGGAAGACGATCCGGTGTCCCGCCGCATCCTGACGGCGACGCTCGAGCGCCTCGGCCATGAGGTCACGGTTGCGGGGGACGGGCAGGAGGCGTGGACGCAATTTGCGACCGCGCCGGCCGAGGTCGTCATCACGGACTGGATGATGCCCCGGATGGACGGGATTGAACTCACCCGACGGATTCGGGCCCGGGGTGGTGAGCGCTATGCGTACATCATGATGCTGACGGCCCTGCGTGGCCGCACCAGCTATCTCGACGGCATGGCTGCCGGCGCCGACGACTTCGTCACCAAGCCGTTTGACAAGGAGGAACTCCAGGCGCGGCTGCGCGTCGCGGAACGGGTGCTGGGGTTGCAGCGCGAGGTCAAGCAGCTCCAGGGGCTGCTGCCGATCTGTGCCTACTGCAAGCGCATCCGGGACGAGGCCGACGCCTGGTCGCAGGTGGAGGAGTATGTGGGCCGTCGCACCGACGCTCAGTTCTCGCACGGGATCTGCCCCGACTGCTACGACCGGCATCTCAAGCCGCAGCTTGAGAGTGTGCAGCGCGACCAATTCCGCATCCCGTGAGATCCACCATGCCGATGCCGCGCGCCACGCCGCCTTCCTGCTCATCGCTTTCGATGACCGTCCCCCAGGTTCTCGCGAATCCCCGTGCCCTCGATGAGCGAGTGCATGGGTTCCTCGGCGTGAACGGCGGGTACTGAGCCATGGCCTCGACATCGTCTTCTCCAGCTGCACGCGGCGGGCGTCAGGCCGTCGGGGTCGATGACCTCGAGGTCGGGATGATCCTCGCGGGGGATGTCCACGACCAGCAGGGGCGCCTGCTGCTCCCTGGCGGAAGCACCCTGACCAGCCGCCACATTCGCGCCTTCCAGATGTGGGGCATCCTCACCGTCAAGGTGCGCGGCACGGGCGAGGAAGAGCCGGCCGAATCGGTTCTCTCGCCCGAGATCCTCGCGGCGGCGGAGGCCCGCGTTCGCGAACGGATGCACAACAACGACCTCGAGTCGCCGGTGATCATGGAGATTGTCCGCTTCGCGGTCCAGCGGGAGGCACGCCTGATCGCCGCCGGAGAGCGACCCCATGCGTAAGGCGTCCGACCTCCTGAAGGGTGTCGTGAGCATCTCGACGCTTCCGGGAGTCTACCTCCAGCTGTCGTCGGTCGTGAACGACCCCCGGAGCTCCGCCTCTGATGTGGGCCGGGTGATCGCCGATGATCCCGGGCTCACGGCGCGACTGCTCAAGCTGGTGAACAGCGCGATGTACGGATTCCCCTCGCGGATCGAAACCGTCAGCCACGCGATCAGCATCGTCGGAACAGCTCAGCTGCAGGACCTGGCGCTGGCGACATCCGTGATCCGGCTCTTTGCCAAAGTCCCGGAGAATCTGGTCACGATGGAGTCGTTCTGGCGCCACAGCGTCGCCTGCGGAGTGACCGCCCGTGCACTGGCCACCCGCCGGAGGGAATCGAACGTCGAGCGCTACTTCGTGGCCGGCCTGCTGCACGACATCGGGCGCCCGATCATGTATCTGCAGGTTCCCGAGGAGGCCCGGGTCGCGGTAATGTGCAGCCGGGAGACGGGGCGGCCGCTCTTCGAGGTCGAGCATGAAGTGCTCGGCTTCGATCATTCGCATGTCGGTGCCGCGCTGCTGGAGCAGTGGAAGCTGCCACCCAGTCTTCGTGAGCCGGTTGCCCATCACCACCACCCCGAGCGATCCCTGCGCTTCCCGGTAGAGGCCGCGGTGGTGCATGTCGCCGATATCATCGCCAACGCCCTGAAGCTCGGCAGCAGCGGTGAACCGGGCGTGCCCCAACTTGCCATCGGCGCCTGGGAGGCCATTGGCCTCGCCCCCGCGGTCCTGACGGACGTCATGGAGGAGGCGGAGAACCATTACGAGGCGGCGGTGCAGGTTATCGCGCTGGATCGGGCATGACCACCTCTCCCGTGCCGGCCGCCGACCCGCAGTGGGTGCTCGAGGCCCTCGATCTGGTCGCCTCGCTCGGCGGATTCCGCGCCGGTGAACCGCGGGACGTCACACCCGCGGTCGTCCTCGGCGCCGCGAAGCCGGTGCTCCGCCGACTGCTCGACTTCGAGCAGTCGGCCTTCCTGCTGCTCGAGCCGGACGGACTCGGGTTTCACCTGGTGGACGCCGAGCCCCGCGAGGCCAGCGGTCAGCTGGAGCGTGAGGTCGATGAGCAGATCCGTGCCGGCGTCTTCGCCTGGGCCGCGCAGCGCAACTCGGCCGTCCAGGTCGCCTCGGTCACGCAGCCTGACCGCACCGTGCTGCTGCATGCCCTTGCCACCCGATCGCGGGTGATCGGCATGTTCCTCGGGGTCGCGGGGGACTCCCTGCGGGACACCCCGGAGGCGAACCAGAAGCTGCTGTCCATCCTGCTCAGCAACGTGGCGGGCGCACTGGAGAGCGCCCAGCTGTACCATGCACTGTCCGCCTACAGCGAGGGCCTCGAACGGCTTGTCGAGGACCGCACCCGCGAACTGGTGCAGTCGAACGAGCGCGCCCAGGCTGCCAACCGGGCGAAGAGCGAGTTCCTGGCCAACATGAGCCATGAACTGCGCACCCCGATGAACGGCGTCATGGGGATGGCCAGCCTACTTCTCGATACGCAGCTCTCGGACGAGCAGCGAGACTTCGCCGAGACGATCAATCAGTCGGCCAACAGCCTGCTCATGCTGCTCAACGACATCCTCGACCTTTCCAAGATCGAAGCGGGCAAGCTCACGCTCGAACCGGTCGTGATGAGCTTCCGCGAAGTCATCGAGGAGGTTGCGACTCTCCTCGCCGTCCGCGCCAGCGAGAAGGGGCTGGCGTTCTCGGCGCGGGTGGCGGCAGGGCTTCCGGAGAAGGTGCTCGGGGATCCAGGCCGGTTCCGCCAGGTGCTGACGAATCTCCTCGGGAACGCCGTCAAGTTCACCGAACAGGGCGACGTCCGGGTCGAACTCGTGCCCGAGCGGCGCGAGGGCCAGCGGCTCACCGTGCGACTGCGCGTTCAGGACACCGGCATCGGCATTCCCGCTTCCAAGCGCGATCACATCTTCGACAAGTTCACCCAGGCTGACGCCTCGACCACGCGGCGCTATGGCGGGACCGGGCTCGGCCTGGCCATCTGTCGCGAACTGGTGGAGTTGATGGGCGGCCGGATCGGTGTGGACAGCACCGTGGGGGAGGGAAGCACTTTCTGGTGCACCATGCCGTTCGAGGTCGCGATCCCCGAACTCCCGGCACCCCGCCGGCTCCCCGGGCACCGGGTCCTGCTCGTGGCGCCGGACGCGGTGGAGCGGGGCATCGTGGAGGAGTTGCTCGCAAGCGAGGGAGCCATGGTGGTCGCGGTGCCCGCTCCCGGCGACGCGCTGCGCCGCCTCGATGCCGCGGCCGCGGCACGTCAGCCGTTCCAGTCGCTGGTCACCGATGCGGCGGAGGTGGACGCACTAATCGCCCCGCTCTCCAGCCGGCCTGAACACCAATCGCTCCGGCTCGTGGTCATCGGGGCGGCCAGTCACCGTCCCGATCCCCGGGTCGTCGCCATCGGCGCCAGGGCCTCGGTGGTCGTGCGCCCGCTCAGGCAGCGCGATCTCCTCGATGCCTTCGGGCCACGAGTCCAGCGGGTGGAGCGGGCAGCCAGCGCCGCCACGAGCCAGGATACCGCCCTTGGCCCCGCGCGGATCCTGCTGGTCGAGGACAGTCTCGTGAATCAGAAGGTGGCGCTCAGCATGCTGCGCCGCATCGGATGCCGGGCTGAGACCGCGAGTGATGGTATCGAAGCGCTGGAGAAGCTTGGGGAGAGCGCATACGACCTGGTGCTCATGGATGGGCAGATGCCCCGCATGGACGGCTTCACCGCGGTTCGCGCCTTGCGGGAGCGGGAGCGCACCCTGGGCGGACACGTCCCCGTCATCGCCATGACCGCACATGCGATGCAGGGTGACCGCGAGCGCTGCTTCGCCGCGGGCATGGACGATTACCTGACCAAGCCGGTCAACCGCGAGGCTCTCGCAGCCATCTTCGCCCGATGGATTCCGGGGCGCTTCCTGCCTTCTCGCGGCCATTCCGAACCGGCTGAGTCTCCCCCGGTCATGGCGACGCTGGATCATGACGTGGTCGCCGGCCTGCGTGCCATCGAGACGGCAGGGGAAAGCGGGTTCTTCGGTGAGGTGGTCGCGCTGTTCGCCTACCAGGGCCGGGCAATGCTGGATGAGCTGCGTGCGGCCGCGCAGACTGGAGACGCCACAGCCTGGCACCAGAGCCTGCATGGCTTCAAGGGCACCTCCGGTTCGGTCGGCGCGCTCCGCCTGTCCGAGCGCTGCCGTATGCTCGAGGACGAGTGCAGCGGCCTCCCGGCGGATGCGGCCACCGTGCTGACGGAGCTGGAATCGGAATTCGCCCAGGCGCAGGCCGAGCTGGAGCAGGTGCGGCTGACCCATGCGTAAGGGAGTGGGACTCGTCGTCGTCGCGCTCTTCGGCGCAGCACTCCTGACGACGCTGCTGCTGCCCGTTCTGCTGCCGCCCCGTTCGGTCTGGCTGGAAGCGCTGGTCGAGGCGAGCATCCAGACCGTGGTCGGAGCGCTTGCGCTCTGGGCGTGTGTCGTCCTGCCGATGCACCGGCGCGCGGATCAGGCGGTCCGGGAGAGCGCGGGGACGGTGCAGTCCGTCGTCAATGCGGTGGACGAGGTGCTCTTCCGCACCGATGCGGCCGGCCGCTGGACCTATCTCAGCCCCGCCTGGGAGCGCCTCACCGGATGCGCGGTTGCGTCGACGCTGGGCACCCTGTCGCTCGAGACCGTCCACCCGGAAGATCGTGCGCGCCACACCGAACTGCTCGCGCCCCTCCTCCGCCAGGAGCGGGACGCGACCCGGCACACGGTCCGCCTCCTGACACGGGACGGGACCCATCGCTGGATTGAGTGTCAGGCACGGACGATGCGCGGTCCGCATGGGGCGGTACTCGGCATGTCGGGTACCCTGCATGACGTGACTGAGGCGCATGAAGCGGCGCAGGCGCTCGAGCAGCAGGCACGGCTGCTCGAGGCTCAGGCGCGCGAACTGGCCGAAGCCCGGGACGTGGCCCTCAGGTCCGCGCAGGCCAAGTCGGAGTTCCTGGCGAGTATGAGTCACGAAATCCGCACCCCGATGAACGGCGTGCTCGGAATGTCGGGGCTGCTGGCCGACACCGATCTCGATCCCGAGCAGCGCGGCTACATGGTGGCCATCCAGCGCTCGGCGGAGAGCCTGCTCGACATCATCAACGACATCCTGGACTTCTCCCGCATCGAGGCGGGCAAGCTCGCCATCGAGCCCCTCTCGTTCGATCTCCACCTGGCGGTGGAGGAGGTCGCGGACCAGCTGGCGCAGCGGGCGGGGGAGAAGGGGATCGAACTGGTCGTACGCACCGCTCCGGAGCTGCCGCGCTATGTCATCGGCGATGCGGGCCGGGTCCGCCAGATTCTCACCAACCTCGCCGGAAACGCGGTGAAGTTTACCACGCGCGGCCACGTCCTGATCGATGCCGACGTCGAAGTCGGCCCTGGCCCGGCGCCGTGGATCCGGTTTTCGGTCGAGGACACCGGGGTCGGCATTCCTGCTGACAAGCTGGATACCGTCTTCGACAAGTTCGCCCAGGCCGACGCCGCCACTACCAGGAGGTTCGGCGGGACTGGGCTCGGGCTCTCCATCTGCCGCCAGCTTGTGGAGCTCATGCAGGGCCGCATCGGGGTCGAGAGCGTCGAGGGCGAGGGCTCGACTTTCTGGGTCACGCTGCCGCTCCCCATTGATGCCGACGCCAGACCCCTCTGCGCTCCCGACGTCGCGCTGACCGGAGTACGCGCGCTGATCGTCGAACCGGACCAGACCAGTTGTCACGTGCTGACCGAGCAGCTCGACGACCATGGTCTCCGGGCCGCGGCCGTCGCCTCGGGGGTGGAGGCGCTTGCCGAACTCAGGAACGCGGATTGGGCGGGAGACCCCTACGGCATCGTCCTGATCACCGCGGACCTGCCGGACATGGAGGGTGAGACGCTTGGGCGGCTCATCAAGGCGGATGCGCACCTGCACGCGGCGGTCCTCCTCTACTTCACCGCCCAGGGCCGGCGGGGAGACGGCCGCCGTATCCATGACACCGGCTTCGCCGCCTACCTGCTGAAGCCCTGCCGACATGAGGATCTGGATGATGCGCTGGCGCTGGCCTGGGAGTCTCGATCCGCCGCCGAGCCGATCCCGCTGATCACCCGCCACTCGCTGGCGGAGGGCCGGGCGGCGCAGCGCCCCGCCCCGAGGGTCGCCCCGGCTCCGAACACCGCCCCCGCACGGGTGCTGCTGGTGGAAGACAACCCGGTCAATCAGAAGCTCGCGGTCCGTTTGCTCGAAAAGCTGGGCTGCCAAGTGGACGTCGCGGCCCATGGTCGCGAGGGCGTCGAGATGCTCGCGCTCCGGTCGTACGACCTGGTCTTCATGGACTGCCAGATGCCGGAGTTGGATGGCTATGAAGCGACGCGGCAGATACGGGCCTTGGAGACCAGAATGGCGCGCGTCCCGATCATCGCGATGACCGCGAATGCGATGCGCGGCGACCGGGAGAAGTGTCTCGACGCCGGCATGGACGACTATGTCGCCAAGCCGATCCGCACCGACGACCTCGCCGCCATGCTGCAGCGCTGGAGCGATACGGATCGGACCGCGAACCGGGCGGATGCCTTGAGCAGCGGAGAGTCCAGCGCCGTCGAGATGAGCCCGCTCGATCAGCTCCGCAGCTACGATTTGCGCGGCGGCTCCTCCCTGGTCGAGGAACTCTGCCGGCTGTTTCTCACCGATACCCCAACTCGCATTGCGGCACTGGCGGAGGCCGTCGCGCGCGGGGACGCGGCGGAGATTCATCTGATCGCGCATACGGTGAAGGGTGCCGCATGGCTGGTCGGTGCTCGGCGGATGGGGATCGTCGCCGAAGGGCTCGAGCACCAGTCGGGGAATGGCGTGCTCCGTCAGGCTGCGGAACAATCCGACCGCCTGCAGAAGGAGTTCGACCGTCTCCGCCCGTTCTACGAAAAGGCCCTCGCTGCCGCCGCGCGCGGCGAGGCGCTGCCCGCTGATCTGAATATGGCAGGTTGACCCACTCCAGAGCGTACGAACTCAGGTCGCTCCGCTGATGCCAGGTGGGTCACCTCACGGCGCGGGCATCGCCTGCATCGCTGCCGGAGCGGCCGGAAGTTGCGGGGCCGCAGCGAGCAGTGCCTGAGTGTACGGATGGCGCGGCGCGGAGAGCACTTCGTCCGTCGGACCGGTCTCGACGATCTTCCCCAGATGCATCACCGCGACTCGATGCGCGACCTGGCGCACCACGGCGAGGTCGTGCGCGACGAAGAGATACGCGAGCCCGCGCCGCTGCTGCAGCGCGATGAGGAGATTGAGGACCTGCGCCTGGACGGAGACGTCGAGCGCGGAGACCGGCTCGTCGAGCACGAGAAAGGCGGGGTCGACGGCCAGCGCCCGGGCGATTCCCACCCGCTGCCGCTGGCCACCCGAGAAGGAACGGGGATAGCGTCCTGCCGATGCCGGATCGAGACCGACCTCCTCCATCAGGCTGCGCACCCGCGGCGGGATGTCCACCTTCGCAAGCAGCCGATGAATCTCCAGCCCCTCAGCGATCGCGTCGCCCACTGTCATGCGCGGGTTGAGCGCGCTCGAGGGATCCTGGAAGACGATCTGCATCCGGCGACGCAGCAGACGCAGTGCTTCCGCCCCGAGGGAGAAGACCTCCTGCCCCTCGAAGCTGACGCGCCCCGAGGCGGCGGGCTGCAGCCGAAGGATCGTCCGCGCGACGGAGGACTTCCCCGACCCCGATTCTCCGACGAGCGCCAGCGTCTCGCCGCGCCCGATCGTAAATGAAACGCCGTCTACCGCACGAGCCGGCGCCCCGAACCTGAAGAGCCCGGCGGTCGCATACTCCACGACGAGATTCTCGACAGTCAGCAACGGCGCATCGTCGGTCATGCAGGTGTCCTCTGCGCCCGGGCGAGCGTCGCCGGTTCGGCCAGCCAGCAGCGGGTGAGCTGACCAGCGGGAAGGGTGATGAGCGGTGGTTGAGAGCCGCAGGCGGGCATCGCATGCGGACAGCGGGGACGGAAGCGGCAGCCGGTGGGCCAGTCGCCGGGTACCGGCACGGTGCCGGGGATCGCCACGAGCGGGAGTTTCGGTCCGCGCAGCCGCGGTAGCGAGGCGAGCAGCCCGCGAGTATACGGATGGGCAGGCTCGCTGAACAGTCTGGGCGTTGGCGCCTCTTCGACGATCTGTCCCGCGTACATCACGGCGACCCGGTCCGCACGCCCCGCCACGACTCCCAGATCGTGGGTGATGAGCAGCATGGCCATGCCCCGGGCC
Source organism: Gemmatimonadales bacterium (assembly GCA_036741755.1). GTDB lineage: Bacteria > Gemmatimonadota > Gemmatimonadetes > Gemmatimonadales > GWC2-71-9 > JADJOM01. Next base: position 14,031 of record DAINRP010000021.1, on the reverse strand, counting down.
GCCTTCAGGCGGTCGAGCAGGGCGAGGATCTGGGCCTGCACCGTGACGTCGAGCGCGGAGGTGGGCTCGTCCGCCACGAGCAGCTCCGGTTCCGCCGCGAGGGCGATGGCGATCATGACGCGCTGTCGCATGCCGCCGCTCAACTGATGCGGATAGCTCAGGTAACGTGCGGTGCCGTCGGCGAGTCCGACCTCTTCCAGCAGGCGCTCGGTGCGGCTCCTGGCCTCGGCGGCGGACACCGGCAGGTGGGCCCGAATCGTCTCGCTGATCTGCGCGCCGATCGTCAGCACCGGATTGAGGCTCGCCGCCGGGTCCTGGAAGATCATCCCGATCCGCCGGCCGCGCACCTGCCGGAGTGCCTCACCCCGCAAGGCCAGCAGATCGAGATCGGCCAGCCGCACCGCCGACCCCGGTTCGATGCGCCCCGGCGCCGGTATCAATTGCAGCAGCGCGAGACTCGACAGACTCTTTCCCGATCCCGATTCGCCCACCAGCGCGAGGGTCTCGCCGCGGGCAATCCCGAAGCTCACGCCATCGACCGGCGCGACCCGCGCCCCGGCCGCGGGAAAGCTCACCCGCAGATTCGAGACTTCGAGGAGTCGCGTCATGCGCGGGCTGCCTCACTGGGCCGCTGCAGCGCCTCACCCACCAGGTTGACGGACAGGACTGCCACGACGATGGCCAGCCCGGGGGCGAGGCTGGCCCACGGCGCGTCGAGCAGATACGACTTGCCGTCCAGGATCATGCCGCCCCACGATGGGGTCGGCAGTTGCACGCCGAGTCCGAGGTAGGAGAGTCCCGCTTCGAGGAGAATGACATCGCCTACCGCAAGGGTCGTGGCTGCGGCGAGCGGCCCCGCGACGTTGGGCAACAGGTGCCGCCGGACAATGCGTCCCCGGCCGGCCCCCAGCGCCTCCGCCCCCCGGACGAAGTCGAGGGTGCGCAGCCGGAGGACTTCGGCGCGCACCAGGCGGCTGGTGCCGAACCAGCCGGTAGCACCGATCGCCAGGATGAGGACGCTCAGAGGGATATGGTCCATGATCGCCACGATGAGCAGCAGCAGGAAGAGCCGCGGAATCGCGATCGCCGCATCCACCAGCCGCATGAGAGCCGCATCCAGCACTCCACCGGCGTACCCCGCGACGATGCCGACGAAGGCGCCGAGCGTCAGCGAGAGGGCCACGGCGCCAACCGCGACCGCAAGCGATACCCGACCTCCGTTGACCAGGCGCGAGAGCACGTCGCGGCGCTCCGAGTCGGTACCGAGCGGATGTGTCAGGCTCGGCCGCTCGAGGGCTGGCCCGCGCAGGTCACCCATGGCACGCGGGTCGGGGAGGAGCAGGGGGCCGATCAGCGCCCCGCTGCTCAGGAGCAGGAGGACGATCGCGCCCCAGCGTCCCGCGCGGTCGCTCCATATCCGGCGCCAGGTGCTCACGCGGTTCGGAGCCTCGGGTCGACCGTGCGGTGGAGCAGGTCGGCGGCGAAGCTGCCCGCGATGACCATGGCCGAGACGAGCAGCGTCGTCCCCATGATCACCGGATAATCCCGGCTCATGATCGCATCATAGGCGAGGGAGCCGAGGCCGGGCCAGGCGAAGATCGCCTCGACGAAGACCGAGCCGGCCACGAGCAATGGCAGCCAGAGTCCGAAGAGCGCCAGCATCGGGCCGACCGCGTTGCGCCAGGCGTGGCGCCAGATCACGCTGGCCTCGCGGAGACCCTTGCTGCGGGCGGTGCGCACGAAGTCGGCGCTGAGTGCCTCCGCCATCGTGGCGCGCTGGTAGCGCGCGGTGGCACCCAGGGTAGTGATCGAGAGGGTCAGCGCCGGGAGCACCAGATGGCGCGCGGCATCGAGGATGATCGTGAGGCGCGGCGCGTCTGGCGGAATGAGGGGATCGTGCAGGAAGGCGACGGGCAGCCAGTGCAATTCGGTTCCGAACGCCCAGGCCAGCACGAGACCGAGCCAGAAGGAGGGCGTCGCGTAGGCGGTGAGGGTCAGCGCCGTCATGAGGTGATCCGACGCCGTCCCCCGGCGGGTCGCCTGCCACACACCGATCCCGATGCCGACCGAAAAATTCAGCAGCAGTACCGTGCCGCCGAGGAGCACCGTCGCCGGAAGCCGTTCGCGGATCAGGCCGACCACGTCGCTCCCCTGATGCTCGATCGACCGTCCGAGGTCTCCCCGGAGGGCGCCGCCCAGGAAGCTGGCATACTGCCGGAGGATCGGCTGGTCGAGCTGATACCGGGCGCGCAGGGCGGCGATGGCTTCGGGAGGGACGGGCCGGTCTTCCGTCAGGCGGGCGAGGGGGTCGCCCGGGGTGAGCCGCATGACGACAAAGGCGAGCGTCGCGGCCATGATGTAGGTCACCAGCGCCTGCAGCGCCCGGCGCACGACCCATCCGCTCACGGGCGATCCCGGTCGATCTGCTGTCCCGGCCGGACCGACCACTGCCAGACGAACGACCAGGTGGACTCGGGCCGCAGGGTGACGTTGGTGAAGCGGCGGTGCACCGCGGGGAACGCCACGGGCGCGGCAATGAAGATGGCGGGCAGGTCTGCGGCGATGATCCGCACGGCGTCGCGCCAGGCGCGCTCCGGCCCACCTCTCGCCGTCGGCGCCAGCGCGAGCAGCGAATCCACCCGCGGGTTGCAGTAGTGCGCGACATTTGAGCCACCGATCCCGGCACAGCTCCAGCTCTGGCTCAGTCCCGACGGGGTCGGATCCTGGCTCACGCCGTCCATAACCAGATCGAACCGTCCGCCCGAACGCCGTTCGCTGAACACCGAGCGTTCCGCGATGTCGATCTGGGCCTGGATTCCGGGCTGGCGCCAGGCCTCCTGCATCCTGGTCGCCATCGCCCGTCGTGTCATGCTGGGCGCGGGGACCAGGATCGACAATGACAGCGCGCGGCCCTCCTTGTCCAGGACGCCGTCGCCATCATGGTCGGCCCAGCCCGCTCTGGCGAGTCCCCTGCGGGCCGCGGCCGTGTCGTACGGCAGCGCGGCGGGGGCATCCACGTTCCGGCCGACGATGGCCGACACCGGCGCGCTTGGCGACGTGCTCAGCGACCCATAGGTCTGGCGGGCCAGGGTGACCCGGTCGATCGACTGCACCAGCGCCCGGCGCACCGCCGCATCCGAGAAGAGCGGATGCGGCCGCAACGAATCCGCGGGGTCCCGGGAGTTGAAGAGGCTGTAGAAGACGTTGAGGCCTGGTACCGGGTAATACTGGAACTGCGGCAGATGCTCGAGCCGGCCCGGGTTCGGCAGGGTGTAGATGTTGTCGATGGCGTCTGCATCCCCGGAAAGCAGCAGATCGGCCCGTGCCTCCGCATCCCCGGCGATGAGGAAGATCACCCGGCGGATCTTCGGCGCACCGAGGAAGAAGTCGGGGCTTGCGGCGAGCTCGATCATCTGGCCCGGCAGCCGCCTGACAAAACGATAGGGGCCGTTGCCCACCGGCTGCGCGAGAAACGCCGAGGTGCCGAGTGACTCGGGTGGCATCGTCGCGAGCAGGTGGGCCGGGAGCGGCGCGACATGAAATACCGCGTCGTACATCTGCTCCGGGTACGTCTCCGAGAAGTGCACCGCGACCCGGTGGTCCCCTTCGGCCGTCACCGACCGGATGCGGTTGAGCAGGACCGCGAGCTGGGGGGAGAGCTTCGGGTCGCGGCCGCGCTCGAATGCGAGAAGGACGTCGCGGCTGGTGACCGGGGTCCCATCCGACCACCGGGCCCGTGGGTCGAGCTCGAAGACCAGGGTGGTCGGGTCCCGGCGCGTCCACGACCGGGCCAGCCGCGGCAGGAAGCTGCGTTCCTTCGCGGTATTCAGTTCGGGACCCAGGTCGGCGAGGTGCAGGAAGAGCAGGTCGGAGAGCTCACGATTCGCCTGATCGTTTCGCCAGAGGGTCGGCACCGGGCTCTTCGCTTCGGCCGGCGTGGCGATCACGAGCGTACCGGCGTCCGCGGGAACCTGGGCGGAGACCGGAAGAAGCACGATCAGCGGAAGCAGCAGCGCGGAGAACAGCAGGTGTGTGCGCATAGTCAGCTTCATAGTAGCGCGGGCCTCGGCACCTGCGCTACTACACTGGGGCGACGGTCGCTGAGGCCCTCCGCCTAGCGCCGCCAGGTCCAGGCAGCGTCGCGGAATCGGGTCTCGGTTTGCGCGGTGAGGGCAGCGATATCGAACGGCGCGCCGCCGTCCTGCCACTCGCTGGTCCAGTCGCCGAGTTGATCCGCGATGGCGCCGGCGACCTCTTCGAAGGCGACCGGGCGGCCCGCCGCCTCGACGAGGGTGATTTCATCGCTCGCCGGCGCGTCGCCCAGGGTCAGCTGGGCGACCATCCGCTGATCGTCCTCGAGGAGGAGGCTGCCATGCTGAAGGAAGGCGGATCCCTGCCTGAGTTGCGCGCTGCCGAGCAGCTTCCGCCCGCGCGAAAGCACCTCACCGCCGGCGGAGGTCGCGAAGCAGGCCCCGGCACCTACATGGACGACGGGACCGGCGTCGGCGAGCGCGGCGTCCACGCCCAGTTTCCGGAGCGCCGCCGCGACGGTGGCATGAATGATCCGGTAGGTCTCAGCGAGGGAGCCGAACCAGGCGCTGGGCGCGGCGACCGCATAGGTCAGTTCCCTTGCGTGCCACACGGCGCGGCCGCCCGTCGGCCGCCGTACGGTGTCGAGGCCGAGCCGCGCGATGGCGGCACGGTCGTAGCGACGCAGGGCCGGCTCGTTGCGGCCAAAGGAGAGGCACCAGGGATCCCAGCGATAGAGCCGCACCGCTCCCTCGCCAGTCCGCTCGGCACGATCCAGGAGCGCCTGGTCGATCGCCATCTGCCGCCATCCGGGGCGGCCGACGGGATCGGTGATCAGGGTCCAGCGCCTGGCGGCGGCCGGGGCGGAATGCAGCTCGAAGGCGCGCACGGCCATGCGCGCCTACGAGCCGTACTCCGCCATCGGCGGGCAGGTACAGACGAGGTTGCGATCCCCGTACGCCCCGTCGATCCGGCCCACGGTCGGCCAGGTCTTGTGCTCGCGCAGGCCCGGGGCAGGGAAGGCGGCTCGTTCTCGCGAATAGGGACGATTCCACTGGTCGGCGATCACCTGCACCAGGGTATGCGGCGAGTTGGTGAGCAGGTTGTTCTCCCGCGGAGCTCTCCCCTCCTCGATCTCGCGAATCTCATCCCGGATCCCGATCAGCGCGTTGATGAATCGGTCAAGCTCCTCCCGCGGCTCGCTCTCCGTGGGCTCGATCATCAGCGTGCCTGGCACGGGGAAGGAGACCGTCGGCGGATGGAATCCGTAGTCGATGATCCGCTTCGCGATGTCTTCCACCTCGATGCCCGCCGACTGCTTGAATGGCCGCATGTCGATGATGCACTCATGGGCCACCAGGCCGTGCGCGCCAGTGTACAGCACCTCGAAGTGGCCTTTCAGCCGGCGCGCGATGTAGTTCGCATTGAGGATCGCGACCTTGGTGGCCTCGGCGAGACCGTCGGTGCCCATCAGCGCGATGTAGGCGTAGGAGATCGGCAGCACCGATGGGCTGCCCCACGGGGCGGCAGAAATGGTGCCGCAGCTCTGGGCGAACCCCTGCGGGACCACGGGATGATCCGGCAGGTGCGGCACCAGATGCTCGGCCACGCAGATCGGGCCCATGCCGGGGCCGCCACCACCGTGGGGAATGCAGAAGGTCTTGTGCAGGTTCAGGTGACAGACATCCGCGCCGAAGTCGCCGGGGCGGCACAGGCCGACCTGCGCGTTCATGTTGGCGCCGTCCATGTAGACCTGGCCGCCGTTCTCATGGATGATGGTGCAGATATCGCGGATGCCTGACTCGAAGACGCCGTGCGTCGACGGATAAGTCACCATCAGGCAGGCGAGCGTGTCGCGGTGCTTCCCGGCCTTGGCCCGGAGATCGGCGATGTCGATGTTTCCCTGCGCGTCCGTGGCGACCGGCACCACCTCGAGTCCCGCCATCACCGCGCTCGCGGGGTTGGTACCGTGCGCGGACATGGGGATCAGGCAGGTGCGGCGGTGCCCCTGGCCGCGGCATTCGTGGTACTTCCGGATGACCAGCAGGCCGGCGTATTCGCCCTGGCTCCCGGCGTTGGGCTGGAGCGAGACCCGGCTGAAGCCGGTGATCTCCGCCAGCGAGCTCTCCAGCTGCGAAAAGAGCTGCAGGTAGCCCTGCGTCTGTGAGGGCGGCTGGAAGGGGTGCAGCCGGTTGAACTCCCGCCACCCGACCGGCATCATCTCGGTCGTCGCGTTGAGCTTCATGGTGCAGGAACCGAGGGGGATCATCGCGGAGGTCAGCGAGAGGTCCTTCGCCTCGAGGCGCTTGATGTAGCGCAGCATCTCCGTCTCGCTGTGGCAGCGGTGGAAGACGCGGTGGGTAAGGTATGGCGAGGTGCGCCGGAGCACTTCGGGGATCGCCGGCTCGACGTGCGCGCCGCTGTCACCCAGCATGTGGGGCAGCGCGACGTCGAGCGAGAACACCGAGATCAGGTCGGAGAGATCGGCTACCGAGACGGATTCATCCAGCGCGACCGAGAGGTGGTGCGCATCGAGCACCCGCAGATTGATCTTCCGCGAGCGCGCGGCATCCAGGATCCGGGGCAGGTTGGCGGACTTCACCTCCACGCACACCGTGTCGAAGAAGTGCGGATGCACGATGTGGTACCGCAGCCGGCGCAGCGCCGCCGCGAGCAGCGTGGCCTGGGTATGCACCCGCTCGGCGATCCGGCGCAGCCCGTCGGGTCCGTGGTACACGGCGTACATGCTCGCCATCACCGCCAGCAGCACCTGTGACGTGCAGACGTTGCTGGTGGCCTTGTCGCGGCGGATGTGCTGTTCGCGGGTCTGCAGCGCCATCCGGAGCGCCATGCGTCCGCTCGTATCCTTCGAGACGCCGATGATGCGGCCCGGCATGTGGCGCTTGAAGTCGTCACGGGTCGCGAAGAACGCCGCGTGCGGACCACCGAAACCCATCGGCACCCCGAAGCGCTGGGAATTGCCGACCGCGATGTCGGCGCCCCATTCACCCGGTGGCGTGAGCATGGTCAGGGCGAGGAGGTCCGTCGCCGCGGTGACCAGCGCCCCGGCCTTGTGGGCCCGTTCGCAGAGGGGCCTGAGGTCGCGTATGCCGCCGTCGGTCGCGGGGTACTGCACCAGGCAGCCCACCACGCCACCGCCGAACTGCATATCGTCGATCGGGCCGACCCGGATCTCGATGCCGCGGGCCCAGGCACGCGTCTTCACCACGGCGATCGTCTGGGGATGACAGCCGGTGTCAACGAGGTAGACGGGCGGCCCCGATGCCTTGCTCACGGCGAGGGTGAGGTTCATCGCCTCCGCGGCGGCCGTGGCCTCGTCGAGCAGCGACGCGTTGGCGATCGGGAGCCCGGTCAGATCCGCCACCAGAGTCTGGAAGTTGAGCAGCGCCTCCAGCCGGCCCTGGGAGATCTCCGCCTGGTAGGGCGTGTAGGCGGTGTACCAGCCCGGATTCTCGAGGATGTTCCGCTGGATCACCTGCGGCGTGAAGGTGCCGTAGTACCCCATGCCGATATAGTTGCGGCACAGGCGGTTCTGGCTGGCGATGCCCCGCAGCGCGACCAGCACCTCACGCTCGCTGCGATTGGGCGGCAGATCAAGCGGCTGCCGAAGCCGGATTCCCTCCGGCACGACGGCATCGATGAAGGCGTCGAGCGTCTCGTAGCCCAGGGCCGAGAGCATCGACTGGATGTCGTCCTGCCGGGGGCCGATGTGCCGCTGGACGAAGCGATCAGTGCGGAGCAGCGTGTAGGCAGGCGTAGTGTGGGTCATGGCACGGTATGAGAATTGTGGGAGCGACCATCGTGGCCGCTCGCAATGAATGCAAACGCCCCGCGATCCAGCCGCGGGGCGCTCGGTGCTATCGGAAGGTCCGGCAGAAGCGGGCGGTTCATCCGCCGATCTTCGCCTCATAGGCCGCGGCATTGAGCAGCGCAGTGAGTTCGGCGGGGTCGGAGATCTTGAGCCGCACCATCCAGCCGGTGCCGTACGGGTCGCGATTGATGAGCCCGGGGTCGCCATCGATCGCGGCGTTGGACTCGACCACCGTGCCCGATACCGGGCAGAAGAGCTCGGAGACCGCCTTCACGGCCTCGACCGTCCCGAAGACGCCCATGCGGCTGAAGGTCGCACCGGCCTTGGGCAGGTCCACGAAGACGATGTCACCGAGCTCGCCCTGGGCGTAGTCGGTGATGCCGATTTCGACGACCGCAGGGTCCTGAGTGCGGCGGACGTACTCGTGTTCAGGAGTGTACAGCAGATCGGCGGGAACGTTGGCCACGACAGGCTCCGGAGGAAGGCGTGCGGCAACGATAGACAGCGACGCGACTCATATCAAGTAGGGGGCCGCGATCGCTCGACCCCCTTCATCTTTATGCAGTGGCTTCCCTCAGGATCCGGTCCCACACGGCGCGGGCGCGGGTCTCGAGCGTGGTGCAATCGGCGTCGTTGTCGATGATGCAGACCCCGCGATCCCGCGCGCCACCACGCCAGGCCCGCTTCACGGCGCTGGGCAGCTGTGCGGCGACCATGTGTCGCGCCTCCGCCTCGGAAAGGCCGCGGTCGTGCACCAGCCGTTCGATCCGCACCGATTCGGGGGCGTCGACCAGCACCACGGCATCAAACGCGCCCGGGTCGAGCGCGGCGGGACCGCCCTCCGCGGCGATCTCGAACAGGAGCGGAATGTCACTGACGACGACCCGGTCGCCCGCGGCACGGGCCCGGGCGAGCCGTTCCAGCCGAAGCAACTGGACCGCCGGGTGCACGATCGCCTCGAGCGCCCGGCGTGCGGCCGGATCGTCCATCACGATGGCGCGGAGCTTCGGCCGGTCGAGTGCGCCGTCCGCGAGCAGAACGCCGGAGCCGAATCGCTCGGCGATGGCGCGGAGCACCGGCGAGCCGGGCGCCTGCGCCTCACGCACCAGCCGGTCGGCGTCGATGATGGTCGCGCCCCAGCCGCGAAACAGATTCGCGACCGTCGATTTGCCCGAGGCGATGTTCCCGGTGAGTGCGATGTGCAGCATGGTGGGTCCGGCCAGACGGCGCCGCAGCAGGCGCGCACGGCGGTGCGCGCCTACAGCAGCGCCGTCTGGTCCTCGTCCTTGCGAGGCACCCGATGGCAGTGCCGGCAGCGGGCCTCGTAGGTCTCGCGGCCCCCCACCAGAATGGTGGGTGAGTCGTAACGCGCCGGCTTGCCGTCGACCAGCCGCTGGTTGCGGGTGGCGAGGTCGCCGCAGATGACGCAGATGGCCTGCAGCTTGTCCACCGATTCGGCGATCGCCAGCAGGTCGCCCATCGCGCCGAAGGGCTCGGCCCGGAAATCGGTGTCGGTGCCGGCGAGCACGACGCGCACGCCGCGGGCCGCCAGGGCACTCGCCACGGTGACGATCTCGGGATCGAGGAACTGCGCCTCGTCGATCGCCACCAGTTCGGTGTCGGGTCGGACGAGGCGAAAGATCTCGCCGGCCTGGTCCACCGGCGTCGCCTCGAGCTCGCGCCCGTCATGGGTCGCGACGCTGAAGAGGCCGGCATAGCGGGCATCGAGATGCGACTTGAAGACCTGCACCTTCCGGCGCGCGATGATGGCCCGCCGGACCCGGCGGATCAGTTCCTCGCTCTTGCCGCTGAACATCACGCCGGTGATCACCTCGATCCACCCGGGACGCGATCCGTGGTACATCCGCCGGCCTTTCAGGGGGTAGCGTTGTGACGATACGGCGTGAGAGTGACGGGGTCAAGCGAGCCACCAGCGCCGCTTGCGGCGATTCGGAACGCTTCGCTATACTCCGCGCCCCGAAATCTCCCCCGGCGCCTGGAGGCTCGCGTGAACAAGCAGCAGCTCGTCGGTGCGCTCGCCGCCAGACTCGGCCACTCGAAGGCCGAGGCCGGTCGGATCGTTGATGCCCTCTTCGGCGGCGAGGGTCTGCTCACCGGCGAACTCCGCCGTGGCCGCAAAGTCCAGATCAGCGGGTTTGGCAATTTCGAGACCCGCCGCCGGAAGGCACGGACCGGGCGCAATCCGCGCACCGGCCGCGCCATGACGATCAAGGCCTCGGTCGCGCCGGTCTTCCGCGCGGGGAAGAGCCTGAAGGACCTCGTGAATCGGCGGTAGGACGGACCCGGTCGACCTTCGCGATCACCTTCTGCCGCCGAATCGTCTTCCCGCTCAGTCCGCGCGCGATGTCCTCGGCCTCCGCCGCGGGCACCTCCACCAGCGAATACGCTTCCTTCAGCTCGATCCGCCCGATCTTCCCCGCCCCAAGACCGACTTCCTTGGTCAGAGAACCGACCAGGTCGTTCGCGGTCGCACCGTCCTTCTTGCCGACACTCACCCACACCTTGGCGACTGCCGGAAGGGCGGAGCTGCTCGCGGCGGCCGCCGGAGCGGGGGCGGGTTCCGGGGCCCGATTGTGCCAGAGGCGATGGAGCGCCGCCGCCACCCTGGCCGGATCGAAGCGCTCGAACAGCGGCGCCAGCGCGAGCAGATCCCCCTCGAGACCGTCTCGGGTGAGTTCCGCTTCGATCACCGAGCGGCGCCGGGCAGCGGCCTCGCGCGCCTCGTCGGCGGCGCCACGCACCCGCACCATGAGCTGACGCGAGCTCGATTGCGCCACATAGGCACTGGCATGCGCCGGTACCAGCAGGATCAGGTCGCCCGCCTCCCGGAGCTGCGCCATCGCAGCCGGACTGGGGAGATCCCACGCCACAATCTGCGCGGCCGGCTGAGCCTTTCCGGTGATCACCTTCACACTCTCGTCGCCGACCGGGAGCGCCGCGCGCGCCTCGGCGGCGCTGGCCAGATCGGCGCACCAGACCACCACCGACGCGGGATCCTCGGACTCGAGCACCGCTGCCAACGCGGCTGCCCGCTGACTCCACGCCACCGGCGCGATCCGGACGATCGGCTTCTGGGTGAGCCCATCCTCCGGGTTGGCCAGCGGGCCGACCACCAGCGCCCGGCGGGCATAGCGTTCCATCAGTGGCTGGCCCGACCGTGGATCGGCGAGGACCAGGATCCGCTGGGCATCCGCCGGCAGATCCTGCATGAGCGCGGCCAGCGCATCATCCTGCTCGAACAGCTCGGGCCACGCGAGCACAATGTGCCCAAGCTGGTCCGCCTTGAGGGCGCTGCGCTCGAGGAGTACCAGGGCGGTACCGGGCGTGGTGATGAGGAGGCGGAGCTTGCCGTCCTTGAGCGCGCGCGTGGCGCGCGAGGGCATCGCCGCCGAAAGGGCGGACACTCCCGCGCTTGCGGCGAAGGGAAGCAGGATGGCGGACCATTCCGCGAGGGCGTGCGGAGGGACGAGCACGAGGGCGCGGGACTCGCTGGCCGCGAGGGCGCTCACCAGGCCGGCAAGCGCCGGTGCGGCATAGCGCGCGGCCGGCGGAATGGCGAGAGCGAGGTTGGTGCCGCGCGCGGCGGCGGGTACCTGATCGCGTACCGCCTGATCTTCAGCGGAGTAGCCGTACGACTCCAGGGCGCCCGCCACAGCGGGGGCCAGATGCAGCTCCACAAGTCCCGACATGCCACCCTCGATTGTCAAACAGCGCGGGTTATTCCGCGGGCGTGCAACCTAATCATGGGCCGGGCTTTGGGCCAGTTGACATCATCCCTCCCCCCAAGGACTTTTCCGGCTTCAGCACACAGCCGCTGATGGTCTCCCGCGTGGGCCCGCACAGCCGAGCTGTGCGGGCCTGTATCGCCCATGGCCTCCAACCAGAGCCGGACCCATCATGTCGGACAGTCTGTCGTCCAATCTCGCGTATCTGAAGCCCTCCGAGACCGTCGCGATCAGCACCGAGGCCAGGCGCCGCCGGGCCGCGGGTGAGGACATTGTCGACCTGAGCGTCGGCGAGCCCGATTTCGACACGCCCAAGGCGGCGAGCGACGCGGGCATCGCCGCGATCCAGAAGGGTTACACCCGTTATCCGGCGAATATCGGTATCCCCGAACTGAGAGCGGCAGTGGCGCGGAACATGTCGCTCATGTCAGGCGGGCGGGCGATGAATCCCGACCAGATCGTGATCAGCTCCGGCTCGAAGCAGTCGATCTTCAACGCCTGCTTCACGCTCTTCGGCCCCAAGGACAAGGTGCTGATCCCGTCGCCGGCGTGGGTGTCCTATCCGCAGATCATCCACCTCTGCCGCGCCGAGCCGGTCGCGGTTCCCGGCGATCCGGAGTGGGGGCTCAAGGTCAGCGTCAAGGACCTCGAGCAGCGGTACGACAAACTGGTGAAGGGGCTGATCCTCTGCTCCCCCTGCAACCCGACCGGCGCGACGTACAGCGCCACGGAAATCAAGGCGATCGCCGAGTGGGCCCGGAAGCGCGGGGTCTGGGTCATTGCCGACGAGATCTACCGCCGCATCTACTACGGCAACGGCCCAGCGCCCTCGTTCCTCGATCTCCCCGATGAGTACCTCGAGCGCGTCGTGCTCATCTACGGCGCGGCCAAGGCGTACGCCATGACCGGCTGGCGCATCGGCGCGGCCTACGCGCCGATGCCGGTGACCAGGGCGATGGCGGCGCTGCAGTCCCAGACGACCACCGGGGCGAATCATCCCGCGCAGTGGGCCGCCGCGGCGGCGTTCACTGATGAACGGGTCGAGGCGGACGTGGTGAGGATGGTGGCCGCCTTCCGTCGCCGCCGCGATCTCGTGGTCGAGCGCTTCCGCGCCGAGGCCCCCGGCGTCGAGTTCGTGGAGCCGACCGGCGCGTTCTATTTCTTCTTCCGCGTGGATGGCATCACCCCGTCCCACGACTACACCGGGACCGCCTTCTGTGAAGCGGCGATGGCGGCAGGGGTCGCGATGGTGCCCGGCGCGGCGTTCGGCGATGATCGCTGGGTCCGCATGAGCTACGCGACCTCCGACAAGGACCTGGACCTCGCCCTCGATCGCCTCATGTCGCTCATCAAGCAGCTCGGCATGAAGGCCGCCTGACATGACCACCCGGAACTGGACCCGGCTCCGCCGCGCGGTCGCGGCGCGCGGGTTCACCCCGGCCACCTGGATCCCGGCCGCCAGCGAGGGTCGCGCCGAAGAGGCGACGATCCGGCTGGCGCACCTGCTCGAAGATCTCCCGATCGCGGGGCACCCGGTGGGCCCCCCGGAGGCGTGGCCCGAGGCGGTCGGATTCCTCGACGGCACGCAGCGCTATGAAGTGATGGCGTACGCCGGGGCGAGCCCGGTGGTCGTGGCGGAAATTGCCGCCGCCGTACTGGAGCGGCGCGACCGGCATCTCCACGTGGCACAGGTGCTCCGCCGCCGGCTGGTGATCGCCCGGCCCGAGGTGCTGGAGCAGCTCGAGGACGCGATCGTCGGGCATGAGGCCGTGGCGCTGCCGGAGGGCGGGCCGGTTCACCCGGTGCTCGACTTCCAGCTGGCCCGCCGCGAAGTCGATAGCGCGCGCGGGCGGCTCGAGGTCGAGACCGGCAACCGCTTCCGTGCGGCGAGCGATGCCTGGCTGATCGTCGATGGATCGCTCGCCGAAAGTCCGCAGTGGGCCCTCGACGGCCGGATGCTCGGCGTCTCCAAGAGCCACGCGACGCTGCCGTTCTCGGGGACCCAGCTTGAGGAATACCTGCGCCTCCCCGCCGGATCGCGCTCTCCCGTCTTCCAGCCCGCCGGCCGCGAGGTGGCCCCGGTCTACTCGTGGGCCCTTCGGCTCTGGCCCTGGGAGGGGAAGGACCTGATGCACGGCCTCATCCGCGTGGAAGCCGCCGCGACGGTCGAGACCCTGGCGCAGGCCGATCAGGTGTCGCGCTGGCTGCTGGCGGAGCGGGCGCCGGTGAGTACCCCGGATCCGCGCTGGGACCGGCTGCTGTATGGCATCCGCGCCGTCGAGGAATTCCTGCGCGCAAGCGGGGAGCGGTGAACCAGCCCGTCGCGATCGGTCGCGTCGTCGCGACCGAAATGAAGCCTTCCACGCCGCATCAGTTTCATTTCTGGACCGCACGGGAGTCGCCCGTCGGCATCGGGGCCATCGT
>DAINRP010000020.1:15512-23754 GCA_036741755.1 Gemmatimonadales bacterium | reverse complement strand
CTCGCCGCCGACGCCGCCTATCAGGGCATCGGCGGGACGGCGGCCATGATCGGGCTCATCACCGGTGAAGGCACTCGGGTGCTTGTCGCGACCCGCGGGACCGTGTCGCGTCCCCTGGCCGAACCGCTGCCGGTGCCGGGGTCGGTCGTCGGCTGGATGCTGGAGGAGCAGGGCGCGGTATTCATTTCGGCCGATGTGTCGGCGGACCCCCGGCTCTCAGGGGAGGTCCGGGAGCGGGCGGGGCCCGCAGCGCTCGCGGCGGTGCCGATCTGGTGCGAGAACCGGATCCTGGCGGTGCTGATGCTGGCACGATCGGCCGGCTCTTCCTTCCTCGTCGCGGAGGTGGAGCGGCTGGCGCAGATCGCCGATCACGCGGGCGCCGGCTACCAGACCGCGCGCGCGGGCGAGGCGCTCCGCAAGTCGGAAGATCGGTATCGCCGGCTCTTTTCCGCCGCCTCCGACGCCATCTTTACCCTCGACCGTCAGGGCGTGATCACCTCGTTCAACGAGGCGGCGGAGCGGGTCTGGAACGTCCGGGCGCGGGCTGCGGTGGGCGGGCGCTGGGACGTGGTGCTTTCGTTCGACACGCCGGAGATCGTGGCCGAGCAGATCAGACGCGCGCTGGCCGGAGAATCGTGCGCCTTCGAGGTGAGCCTCCGGCGCCCCGACGGCGAACGTGGCGTCGTGGCGATGACGATCTCCCCGCTGGTCGAGGAGGGGCAGGTGACCACGGTGCTCGGCATCGTGCGTGACGTGACCGAACAGCGTCGGGTCCAGGCTCAGCTGCTGCAGGCGGAGAAGATGTCGGCCATCGGGCAGCTGGTCGGCGGCATGGCGCACGAGATCAATAACCCGCTGGCGAGCATCCTGGTGAACATGGAACTGCTGCTCGGCGACGCGAAGGACCCCGCCCAGTCGGAGTCACTCCAGGCCATCAAGGTCGAGACCGACCGCGCCGCCCAGATCGTGCGCAATCTCCTGACTTACGTTCGCGGCCAGGGCTCGGACCGGGCGCTGGTCGATCTGCGCGAGGCCATCCGGAGCGCGCTCGCGCTGCGCCGCAACCAGCTCCTCAACCAGCAGATCGAGGTCCTCGTGGACCTGCCGCACGAGCCGGTGCTGGTCTGGGGAAACACCGTGAACCTCCAGCAGGTGCTGATGAATCTGCTGGTGAACGCGGAGCACGCCATCCGCGGCGCGCGGGGCCGTGGACACCTGTGGATCCGGCTCGCCCTCACGGAGGGCAACGCGACCATCACCGTCGACGATGACGGTCCGGGGATTCCGCCGGAGTTACTGACCCGCATCTTCGATCCGTTCTACACCACCAAGCCGGAAGGCGAAGGCACCGGCCTGGGGCTGTCGGTGAGCGCGGGCATCGTCGCCGATCACCAGGGAAGGATCTCGGCGAGCCAGCGTCCAGGAGGCGGCGCCCGCTTCGAGGTGGAGCTGCCTCTCCGTCAGGCGGAGCCGCAGGACGCTGTGGCGGAGCCGGTGCCGGCAGTGGTGCCAGCCGCCGTCTCCACCCGCCGCGGGCGGATTCTGCTCGTGGATGACGAGCCCGACATCCGCCGCAGTATCTCGAAATTCCTCACCCGGTCGGGATGGACGGTCGATCTCGCCGATTCGGGAGACGAAGGACTGCGCCAGCTGCAGGCTGGCGAATACGATGCCGTCCTCTGTGACCTCCGCATGCCGGGCATGAGCGGGCACGAGTTCTATCGGAGACTGCAGGCGCTGGAGTCGCCCGCCATCAGCCATCTGATCTTCATGACGGGGGACGTGCTTTCACCGGAAGCCTCGCGTTTCCTGCAGGAGGCCGCCCGGCCGGTGCTGTCGAAACCCTTCGCCCTGAAGGATCTGACGGAGGTGCTGGCGCTGGTCGTGCCGGGGTAGGGGAGCCATGGCATGCCATGGCCTCCCATGGCATGCCATGGCTCCCCGCGGCGATATTGTCGCCATGCTATCCGCCCCCATCCTGGTCCTTGTCGCCCCGCAGGACATCGTCAACATCGGCAGTGCCGTCCGGATCGCGAAGAACTTCGGCCTCGCCCAGGTCCGGCTGGTCGCGCCGGAGGTCTTCGACGCCTGGCGCATCGAGGGCATCGCCCACAATACCGGCGACCTCATCGAGAAGATCACCATCCACGAGACGCTCGAAGCGGCGATCGCCGACTGCACCTGGACGCTCGCGCTGACGGCCCGGGAACGCACCGCCAAGCGGACCGTCTATCGTCCCGGGCCGGCGGCGGCGGAGCTGATCGCCCATGCCGATTCGGGACCGGTGGCATTCGTCGCCGGCCGCGAGGACAAGGGGCTGTCCAACGACGAGCTCGACCGCTGCACCGCGCTTGTCACCATCCCCACCAATCCCGAATACAAGTCGCTCAATCTGGCCCAGGCCGTCGCCATCATGTGCTACGAGACCTGGCTGGCACGCGGCGGGGAGCGGCGGCCGATCAAGCCGCCCCGCAAACCGGCCGAGCCCGCGTCCATGCAGCTGATGGAGCGGGTGTTCGCCGACTGGCGCCGGGCGCTGTGGGCGATCGAGTTCTTCAAGACTCGGCAGAGCGCCAATGTGATGCGCTCCTGGCGGGAAATCCTGTTCCGTGCCGAACTGGATGGGCGGGAAGCCTCGCTGGTCCGGGCCATGGGCATCGAGGTGGTCCGGTTCCTCGAGCGGAACGGCCTGCCGCTGCCTCCGGAGGCCCAGGGCCCCGGGACGCCCCCCCCGGAGGAGGCGGAGGATGCGCTGGAAGAACTGGGCGGTCCCGGTTAGTTTCCCCCGTCCTTCACTTGCCATATTTCCCGGGAGCCTGATCTGTGGGGCGATCTGCCGCGTACTGGGCCACGAATCTGTACCCCAACTCCCGCCAGGAACCGAAGCCGTCGGCCCCCTACAAGGATCTTCCCCCCGCCGCCGCGGCGCGGTTCCGCCGCATGCGGGAGGGACTCCAGAAGCTTCCCGGTGTCACGGAAAACGTGAAATACATGGGCAGCGCCTGGCACTGGTCCTGGGAGTACGCCGTGGGCCACCGCAAGCTCTGCTGGCTGCATGTCATGCAGAGCGGTCCGGCGGTCACCTTCACGATCGCCGACACCGAGGAGCCCAAGGCCCTCGCCGTACCCAGGCTGCCCGCCGCCATTGCGGCTTCCATCCGGAGCGCGCAACGTACCGGGCCGGTGCGCTGGTGTGCGCTGGACGTGGGCGATCAGAAGGCGGCGGACGCCTTCCTGAGCTTCGTGCGCCGGAAGCTCGAGTGGCTGGTGGCGGAAACGCCCGGTCCACAGGGGCGCCGTTCCCTCGCCAGCTGAACTGAATTCCCGGGCCGGCAACATCCCTTTCTCGTTCTCATTGCAGGTTTGGCGCGTCGCGGGTCACTGACTATACTTGTCGCGGCAATCGGTGCTCCCGCAACGCTTTGCCGACTCCTGACGACTCCATAGCCGGGCGAAACCCCGATCCTCCCGTGGGCGGCACTTCCCACGGCCGTGAGAAATCATGCGAAAGCTGGCACTCTTCGGAGCAGGGTCCCTGTTGCTGGCACTCGGCGCCATCGCCGTGGTCCAGCGATCCTCCACGGCCCAGCAGGCCGCACCCGCAAAGGCCGATACCCTCCCCGCCTGGGTCCTCGCGAAGGGCGACTCGGCCAGCCTCAAGGGGCCCCGTCAGCCGGTGTTCTTCCGCCACGACATCCACTCAGGCAGCAGCAAGATCCCCTGTCAGTACTGCCACTACTCAGTCTCGGTCTCGAGCGAGCCGGGGATCCCCAGTATGCAGAGCTGCATGGGCTGCCACCTGATCATCGGCGGCTCCGACACCACCCACAAAGTCGAAATCAAGAAGGTCCGCGACTCCTGGAACAACAAGCAGCCGATCGAGTGGGTCCGGGTGCACACCCTCGGCCGGCATGTGCACTTCCCGCATGCCCGCCACATCAAGGCGCTCGGCGGCAATGCCTGTCAGACCTGCCACGGCGACGTCGCCCGCATGCCGCAGGTCTTCAAGGCGAACAACATCAACAACATGGGCTTCTGCATCACGTGCCACATCCAGCGGAAGATCAATCGCGACTGCTCGGCGTGCCACTACTGATCTGATCGCCGCCAGCCACTGGCCGCCAACGGGCTGGGCTGACGAACGATGGCTGATAATTGAAGACTGACGGCTCATCTGGAGCTTCAATGTCCGACGAAACAACGCCCGAAGGCATGGATCGCAGGCGCTTCCTCTCCGTCCTCGGAGTGACGGGGGCTGGGGCAGCGGTCGTATCCGGCTGCTCGACCGCCAAGATCGAGAAGCTGGTTCCCTACCTGGTGCAGTCTGAGGATCAGGTCCCCGGCATCCCGACCTGGTACGCGAGCACCTGTACCGAGTGTGCCGCCGGCTGCGGACTGCATGTGAAGACCCGCGAAGCCCGGGCGATCAAGCTCGAGGGCAATCCCGATCATCCCGTCAACGCCGGCAAGCTCTGCTCCCAGGGCCAGTCGGCACTGCAGGGCCTGTACAATCCCGGGCGGGTCCGCGGACCGATGGCCCGCCAGACCGACGGGACCTTCAAGCAGATCACCTGGGATGAGGCGGTCGCTACCCTGGCCCAGAAGCTCCAGGGGGCGGGCGGCAAGCTCGCGGTCCTGAGCGGCGCCGGCCGCGGCAGCTTCTCCGATTTCCTCGCCGCCTGGACCCAGGCCCAGGGCGGCAAGCTCGCCCGCTACCAGCCGTTCAGTTACGAGCCGATCCGCGCCGCGAACCAGCTGACCTTCGGCACGACGGAGCTCCCCGCCCACGACTTCGCCCGCGCCAGGTTCATTCTTTCCTTCGGCGCCGATTTCCTCGACGGCTGGATCTCCCCGGTCGAGCAGCAGCGAGGCTTCGCAGCCTCGCACGGCTACGCCGATGGCCAGATGGCGAAGCACGTGATGTTCTCGCCGCGCATGTCGCTCACCGGCATGAACGCCGACGAATGGGTCGCAATCAGGCCCGGCAGCGAGGCGGCCATCATTCTCGCGATGGCAAACCTGCTTCTCAACGAGCGGGCCCGGAATCCCGGCGACGCCAACGCCCTCCGCGGCATGCTGGCGGCGTATACGCCCGAGAAGGCGCAGCAGGAGAGCGGCGTGAGCGCCGAGGTCATCAAGCAGGTCGCCCGGGAGTTCGCGTCGGCCGAACCGGGGCTCGCCCTGGCCGGTGGCATCTCCGCCCAGCATCGGGGCGCCATCGAGGTCTGCGCCGCAGTCAACCTGCTCAATTACATCGCGGGCAACGTCGGCCAGACGGTGAAGTTCGGCGTCGATCTCGATAGCGGGGACGGCTATGGTGCGACGCTGGCGCTGCTCGAGACGATCGATCAGGGCGGCGCCCAGGTCGTGCTCGTGCACGAGGCCAATCCCGCCTATGGCCTGCCGAAGCGCGCCGGGTTTGAGGCGAAGTTCAAGAAGGCTCCCTTCAAGGTCTCCACCTCGCTCTACCTGGACGAAACCGCGCAGCTCTGTGATCTGCTCCTTCCCAATCACCATCCGCTGGAGCGGTGGGACGACGCCCGCTCGCGGAAGGGCGTGACGGGATTGATGCAGCCGGTGATGGAGCCGGTCTTCCAGACGATGGCCACCGGGGACCTGCTGCTCAAGGTGTCGCAAAAGGCCGGCGGCGCCCTGGCCCAGTTCAACGCGCCGAGCTGGGAGGCGCAGCTCAAGGCGCAGTGGCTGAAGGCACTCGGCACCGACGATGCCTGGCGCGCCGCCTTGCAGCACGGCGGGGTGTTCGCCGAGGCACCTGCCACCACGGTGAAGCTCGCCGCGACGGCGCAGGGGCTGACGTACACCGCCCCGGCGTTCGACGGGGAGGCGGGAGCCGACGGCTTCTACCTCATGCCGACCACCTCGGTCATGGGTGACGGACGCTTCGCGAACCGGCCCTGGATGCTCGAGCTCTCGGATCCGGTCACCAAGATCACCTGGCATAGCTGGATCGAGGTCAATCCGGACACCGCCAAACGGCTCGATGTCCAGGAGGGCGAGATCCTGCAGCTCACCTCGCCGCACGGCACGATCTCGGCACCGGTCTACGTCTACCCGGGGATTCACCCCGATGTGCTGGCGGTCCCGATCGGGCTCGGTCACACCTCGTACGGCCAGTTCGCCACGGGACGGGGCGTGAATGTGCTCGACCTGGTGGACGGGGCGGGTGCCAAGGGCTTCCTCCCGTACCTCTCCACCCGGGTGACGGTCACCAAGACGCGCGATTGGAAGAAGGTCGCCAAGACCGAAGGGACCACCCGGCAGCTGGGGCGCGGCATCGCCGACGCGATGACCTTCAGTCAGGCAAAGCAGGGGATGACCCCCGCGCTGGCGGCCAAGGCGGAGGGCCACGGGGAGCACGAGGTCAACACCGAGCGGGAGGTCGAGGCGATCGCCGGCTTCCGCGCGTCCCAGCTCGAACAGCGGAAGCACGGGGACTACGCCATCGAGCAGCCGATGTGGGGCATGGTGATCGACCTGGCCCGCTGCACCGGCTGTTCGGCCTGCGTCACCGCCTGCTACGCCGAGAACAACATCCCCTTCGTCGGCGAGGATGAGGTCCTCCGCGGCCGGGAAATGACCTGGCTCCGGATCGAGCGCTACTGGGAGGGCGGCCTGGACGGCGAGCCGCTCGAGGCTCGGGTGGTCCCCATGCTGTGCCAGCACTGTGACGCGGCCCCCTGCGAGCCGGTCTGCCCGGTGTACGCCGCCTATCACACGCCGGACGGCCTCAACGGCCAGGTCTACAACCGCTGCGTCGGGACCCGCTACTGCGCGAACAACTGCCCCTACAAGGTGCGCTACTTCAACTGGTACGCCTACAACCAGAAGGCCTTCCCCGAGCCGCTCAACCTGCAGCTCAATCCGGATGTGACGGTGCGGGCGCGCGGCGTCATGGAGAAGTGCACCTTCTGCGTGCAGCGGATCCGCGGGGCGCAGAACACGGCGCGGCTCGAGGACCGTGCCCTGGTCGATGGTGATGTCGTGACCGCCTGTGCCCAGGCCTGTCCCTCCGGCGCGATCACCTTCGGCAACATGAAGGACGCCGGGTCCCGGGTCGCGAAGGCCGGCGCCGATCATCGCGGATACCACGTCCTCCAGGACCTGAACGTACGTCCGGCCGTGACCTATCTCGCGAAGGTCCTGCACCGGACGGAGGCATAACCGATGGCCGCCATCGCACACGAGCACGATCCGACGCAGCCGACCCAGACCCACCATGAGGTCACCCGGGATGTCGTCAACACCCTGGGGACGGCGGGGAAGGGCTACTTCCTCCTGCTGGCGGGAGCCATCGGCCTCTTCCTGGTCGGGGCCATCACCTTCATCCTGCTGGTGAAGGAGGGCCTCGGCCTCGCGGGCTACACTCCGCCGGTCTTCTGGTCCGTCTACATCACCACGTTCGTCTTCTGGGTCGGCATAGGGCATGCTGGCACGCTGATCTCCGCGATTCTCTTTCTCTTCCGGTCGCCCTGGCGCACCGCGGTCTACCGCGCCACCGAGGCGATGACGGTGTTCGCGGTCATGACGGCCGGGCTCTTCCCGATCATCCACATCGGTCGTCAGTGGTTCTTCTACTGGCTGCTGCCCTATCCCAACCAGCGCTTCCTGTGGCCCAACTTCAAGTCGCCGCTGGCCTGGGACGTGTTCGCGATCGCCACCTACCTGACGGTCTCCACGACCTTCCTGTGTGTCGGGCTGGTGCCGGACGTCGCGGCCGCGCGCGACATGATGCACGGCTGGCGCGCCAAGGTGTACGGCTTCTTCTCGATGGGGTGGAAGGGCACCGACCAGCAGTGGCGCCACTACTCCCGCGCCTATCTCTACCTGGCCGCGCTGGCGACGCCGCTGGTGCTCTCCGTGCACTCGGTCGTGTCCTGGGACTTCGCCATGTCGATCATCCCCGGCTGGCACGGGACGATCTTCGCGCCGTACTTCGTGGCCGGCGCGATCTACTCCGGCGTCGGTATGGTGTTCACGCTGCTCATCCCGCTTCGCAAGGCGCTGAAGCTCGAGCACATGATCACGGCCGATTACCACTTCGACAACCTGGCCAAGCTGACCCTGCTGACCGGCTCCATCCTGTTCTATGCCTACGCGATGGAGTACTTCATCGGCTGGTACAGCGGCAACACCTACGAGCAGACCTCCTTCTGGTTGCGCGCCTTCGGCCCGATGTGGTGGGGCGGGTGGACGATGATCATCTGCAATGCCTTCGTCTCCC
>DAINRP010000020.1:10685-15502 GCA_036741755.1 Gemmatimonadales bacterium | reverse complement strand
CTGTGGTTCCGGAAGGTGCGTACCAACCTGACCGCGCTGTTCGTGATCTCGATCTTCATCAATATCGGGATGTGGTTCGAGCGCTACGTCATCATCGTCTCGAGTCTCGGCAACGACTTCATCCCCTACGCCTGGAGCCAGATGCGGCCCACCTGGGCGGACTGGGGTATCCTGGCCGGCTCGTTCGGCTGGTTCGGCATGTGGTTCCTGCTGTTCGCCCGCACCTTCCCCGTCGTGGCGATCCAGGAAGTCAAGGAGCAGATCCCGATGCCCCGGCTTCGCAAGGGAGGCCACTGATGGCCCGGCCCATTCCCGGCGTGCTCGCGGCCTTTGAGCACATCGACGCCGCCTGTGACGCGATTCAGGCGCTCCGTGCCCAGGGGCGCAAGAACATCACCGTCTACTCGGCGGCGCCGAACCATGAAATCGAAGATGCGCTCGGCATCACCTCGAGCCCGGTCAGCCTCTTCACCCTGATCGGCGGCATCACCGGCGTCTGCGCGGGCGTCGCCATGACCTTCTGGATGTCACTCGACTGGCCGCTGCTCGTCGGCGGCAAGCCGATCGCCACCGTGCCGCCCTACGTGGTGTTCATGTTCGAGCTGATGGTCCTTCTCGGTGCCCTCTCGACCGTCGCGGGTATCATCATCCTCTCGCTCAGGACCCCGACCACCGGCATGGCCTACGACCCGAAATTCACCGATGACCGGATCGGCATCTTCATTCCCTGCGCCTCCGGGGACGTGCCCCAGCTCGAACGGATGCTCCGCGACGCCGGGTCCGTGGAGGTGCGCCATGCGGCGTAAGCTCTTCGGGGCGCTCCTGGTCCTGTGCGCCACCGGCTGCGACTACTACTACAACGACGTGCCGTCCCCGGACGACCTGATGCACGTGGTCCCCTGGTTCGACGCGATGATCACGCAGCCGTCGGTGCACCCCTACCAGCGCGCGGACATCCCCCGCAACACCGTCGCGGGCACCGTCCCCATCACCGGCGGTGAAGCCGACTGGTCCGCCGAGTGGGGTGTCGCCAACACGACCTACGCGGACAAGCTGGTGAACCCCCTCGCGGGCCAGCCCGCCACGGCGAGCGGCGACACCCTCTACCAGACCTACTGCGCGGTCTGCCACGGCAAGACCGGTTATGCCGACGGTCCGGTGGGGCCGAAGGTCGCCACGCTCCCGCTGGTCACGCCGCGGGCGATCGCATGGACCGATGGGTACCTCTACAGCATCATCCGCTACGGGCGCGGAGTCATGCCCCGCTATGGCGATCGGGTCCCGGGACGGGCGCGGTGGGAAATCGTGAACTACGTCCGGCAGCTGCAGGCGCTGGCGACCGCGAAGACCGCGGCCGATTCCGCGGCTGCACAGCCGGGAGGAGCAGCCAAGTGATGGCGAATTCGTCGGTGCGCGAGCAGCTCGTCGCGCGATCCCTGACCGCGCGGTACAACCTGTTCGTGGGTCTCGGCTCCGCCCTGGCCGTGGTCGGCGCGATTCTCTTCGTGGTCTATGCCCGCGGGGAGCAGTCGGACCGTGCCTGGCATCTCTTTCACGTGAACTGGGTCTACTTCACCGGCCTCACCGGGGGCAGCTTCGCCTTCGTGGCGGTCCAGAAGATCACCAACGCCAAGTGGTCCGGCCTGCTCATCCGCTTCGCGGAGGCGGCGCCGTTCTTCTTCTTTCCGGTGTCGCTCGTCGGGTTCCTGCTGATCTTCACGGTCGGCTACCACCACATCTTCCCCGAGATGACCGGCATCGGCCTGGGACACGGCAAAGAACTCTGGCTCTCCCACGGCTTCATGTTTGGCCGGCTGGCGATCGGCCTCGCCGCCCTCTACTACGTCGGCTTCAGCCTGGTGAAGGCTGACCTCGTGCCGGACCTGTACGAGGTGAAGGGCAGCGTCAGCGACGGCCGGCGCGCGCTCTACGATCGCTGGACTGAGGGGTTCGACGCCTCTCCGGAAGGCCGCGCCCGCCACGACGCCCACATCCGGCGGCTCGCCCCGATCTACGTCGTCATCTACTCGCTCGTCTTCACCATGGTCGCCTTCGACACCATGATGGCCTTGCAGCCGCACTGGTTTTCCAATCTGTTCGGCGGCTGGTACTTCATGGGCTCGTTCCTCGGCGCCCATACCCTGCTCGCGCTGATGATGCTTTACGGCCGAAAGGAGATCGGTATCGCCGAGTACATCAGCCCCAAGCAGCAGCACGACCTCGGCAAGCTCGTCTTCGGATTCTCGGTCTTCTGGACCTACCTGATGTGGGCGCAGTTCCTGGTCATCTGGTACGGCAACCTTCCCGAGGAGACCGGCTTCGTCTTCGCCCGGCTCTGGGGTGAATGGCGGCCAATCGGGAGCGCGGTATTCCTCGGCATGTTCGTGATCCCATTCATCGGCCTCCTCGGCGTCGCGCCCAAGAAGAGCGCCGTCGCCCTCGGGCTCTTCACGGCGATCAGCCTCAGCGCCCTCTGGCTCGAGCGGTACCTCATGGTGCTGCCGTCGGTCACCAAGGAGGCTGGTCCGGTCTTCGGCATGCCGGAGGTTGGATCGACGATCGCCTTCCTGGGTCTGTTCCTCCTCTGCTACGGCTACTTCGGGCGGACCTTCCCGATGGTCTCTCCACGACTCGCCATGATCACGCTCGACAAGGAGCGGGGTCACCACTAGCGCCATCGACTCTCGGAGGCGCAGAAAAGGATGAGGCCGGGCACCCTTGCGGGGCCCGGCCTCTCTCGTTGGTGGCGCGAACGTGGCGCCGCCAGACACCGCAGCGGTATTGCGGTCAGTATCTCCGCCGGTTGACCCGGGAAAGCAGCGAGCCGAGTGCTTCGGACGGACCGGTGACTGCGACCATGCGGTCTCCCTGACGAATCGTCACCGTGACCCGGGAGCCTGCGGTATTCGTCTGGGGCTCGAGCTCGTTGTTCTGCTCCACCAGCGCCCCGACCCGGCCCGCCGGTCCGGCGATCGTCCGGATCAGCTCGCCCGAGTCGAGGGTCTGGTCCACGGCAGTCACGTCACCTTCCCCATGCCCTGGCTGGACCCGCATCTGCACCACGGCGAGTCCAGAGACCAGCGGAATCTCCCCGCTGCGAATGCCGCCGATGCTGTCGGGGACCACCGTCCGCCATAGTCCGGCGAGTTCGGGGGCAGCGGAGACCGGTTGGGCGGAGAAATCGGGTACCTCGTACGACACCGCGGACAGAGAGACCTGGTCCGCGGAGCGCACCGGTGTGACGGTCGCGGGATCGGTCTCGACCGCCTGGGCAAAACCCCAGGAGGCGGAGGATTCGGGATCGTCGCGCCTGATGCGGACCAGCCTGGGTGCGCGAACTCCATCTGCCGGCTTCGGAGCAGTAGCTGCCGCGGTCTGGAGCGGTACCCGAGCAGTCGCCGGAGTGGCGTGGGCGACGACCGGGTGGGTGGTGTCGGCCAGGGTGAGCTGCGGCGGTCCCGGCTGCGGGCCATTCATCGCCCAGCCCAGCAGTGCGGCCCCGATCACGCTCGCTGCCCAGGCACCATTCGCGAGGCGGCGGGTCCGCTGATCGCGGCGTTCGGCATGGCGGGCCTGCAGGACCGCAAAAGGCGGCGCGATGATCGTCGGCGGACCCACCCGGGCCAGAAGCGCCGTGGTCCGGTCGCGGAGGGCGGCGATGTCGTCCCGCATCCCCTGGCACGAAGGACATTCCGCCAGGTGCCGCTCGATCTCGACGCACTGCGAACGGCTGAGCGCCTGATCGAGATAGGCGTGGAGCTCGGCTTCAGGAATGTGCCGCACGGTTCTCATTTTCCATTCGGTCATAGGCATCAACGAGGCGCTTCCGGGCCCGGGCCAGTGTGGTGCCGACTGCTCCGACGGCCAGCCCGGTCTGCTGCGCAATCTCGGGGTAACTCATGCCAGCGTCCCACAGCAGCAGCACCTCGCGATCGCGCTTGGTCAGCGCGGCGAGGGCGCCATCCACCTTGGCCCGACGTTCATTGTCCTCCACCGCTTCATCGGCGGCCTGGGGCATCGACGGCTGGGTGATCGGATCGTCCTTCAGCAGGGTCAGATGCCGCTTCCGCCGGACCGCGGCCCGCGCCTCGTCCCGGGCCAGATTGGCTGCGACCGCGAAGAGCCAGGCCCGTGGCTTCTCGGGCTTGTGGTTCATCGCGCGGATGAAGACCTCCTGTGCCAGGTCGTGCGCGCGATCCGCGTCCCACACCTTCCGGTATAGGAATCGCACCACCGTCGTGTACGTGGTTCGGTACAGCTCTTCGAGTTCGTCGCCCATCGGAATCTCCCAGCACGGGGCCGTCCGGACTCCGCCAATGAGGGGAATTGCGCTTGGCAGATGAACTTACGACGTCCAGGCCCGGGCCAGCAACACACGCCCGGCGCCTCCTGTCCCATCACCGCCGCTTTCTGGCCCTCACGGGGGGTAGGTAGAAGATGCATCCCGGGTGGAGGCCCTTCCCATCGTCGGGCCACTCGCTGCAGAGGTCAGGCTTCGCGGACCGGCCATCGGAGCGATTCCGACCATGAAGGGTGCAATTCTGGCCCGGATCGTCGAGAAACCCGCACGCCGAGATCATCTCGGCTTCCAGGGAATCCGCCGACTCCCGGCTCACCTTGCAGAGGTAGGGTGACTGCCTGGAGCGGACCAGAGCCTCAAGGGTGGTCTCGGTCTTGGGACAGACGATTTCGACCTGCAGGTCTCTGCAGCAGGCGCTGCCCCGGGTGTGATCGGCGGTGGAGCAGGGGGCGATCGAACAGGGGTTCTCGCCACCGCTCTCCTCCTCGAGGATGGGCAGGGAACGCGGCGGGAAGGG